>BQIZ01000013.1 GCA_021604365.1 Nitrospirales bacterium | reverse complement strand
GACACCCCGATCCTTGGCCGCCGCCGGGTTGATATGGATTTGATGCTCGCCGACCCCTGGCGTCCGCTTATCCATCCGATACGCATCACCAAAGTTGGATTCATACATCTGCACCCAGTCATTCACCGACCATTGGCTATGCACCCGATGCCGGGTCTTCGGAGTGACGCAATAGAACTGATACCCCTTCTCCCAGAGCGGATTGGCGTACCGTTTAATTTCCGCCCAGGGCAATTTGATGTTGCGGATGGTTTTGTCGTCATGATGTTGCGCCGTGATCGGCACCCCATAGTCATCCGGCCGGATATACGGATTGGAGGACATGATCGCATTCGGTAAATACGGGGTTGCCTCCGTTCCTTCCCTGTGCGAGATGAAGTTTTCCCCATATTCAATGGCTTCCGGCTCCACCCGGTAGGTCTCCAGGCGTCCGCTGCGCGTCCAATGCGGCTTCGATTCGTTGGTCTCTTCCCACAATGGGACGCGAGGATAGGTCCGGGTCATCACCATCCAGCCCTTTTCCGACTTCAACATCGTATCCGCGTTATAGCCATAGGACGTGCTACCGGCATCCAACAACCGTTGCACATACACATCCACGCGATTGTCATAAACAAATTTAAAGTAATCTTTAAATCGCCCATCCCCCGTCATTTCGGTGAGTTTGGCCGCGACGCCCGCAACCGTATCCAAATCATTCCGCGTGTCATATAACGGCCGGATGCCGCCTTTCCACACCTGGAACCAGGGATTCGAAACGGTGGCGGTCATTTCCGGATAGGTAAATTCCATCCACCCATTCACCGCGAATGACAGATCGGCATGATTCACATCGGATGTCATTTCAATGTCCTGAGTCACAATCACCTCAATGTGGGGATCCACATTCTTGACCATGTCATAATGGTGCTTGGCATTATTGAGAATATTGACATTCGCCACCCATCGGAGCTTGCTCGGTGTCGGCATGTGCGTTTTGCCCGTAAACACCCGTCGACCGTACTTCGGCGTATTCACAATCAAGGCCGTATCGCCGTGGTTCCAGTAAGTCGTCTCTTCGCCATAATAGTACGGACGGTAATTAATCTCTTTCCCATGGGCATTCGGGTCCGTCGTGATTTTGAACGGATTTTCCCCGGTATGTATACCTATACCCTCCCCTGACCATGGCGTGGCAGCCCAAACACCAACTTTATAGTTTCCTGACCATGTATGACATCCGGTTCCGAATTTCCCCATGTTTCCGGTCAGTATCATCACCATTGCGGCCGCACGTCCCATCGACGTCATATGAAAATAGTGACAGACGCCTTCTCCATTATGAATGGCGGCAGGCTTGATGGTCCCGTTATCCCGGGCCCATCTCACAATAAGGTCCTTCGGACATCGATTGATTTGATGAACGGTATCCAGATCATAATCCTGAAGATGAACCTGGTACATCTGGAAAAGGGGCATCACATCTGCCTCCCTCCCACTCAGTAATTTCACCCTGAATGTACCCGTTAACGCCGGATCAATACCGCTGTTTTTAAAATGCCATCCCACCAATTCACGATGAAGCGGGACCGCCTTCTCCTGGTTGAGGTCCCACACCATACACCCTCCAAGGCGAGCGATCTGCGAAGCCGACAGTCCTTGGACTTGACCAGAGTAAGATTTAGAGAAATCCGGGAACGCAAAATCCTGAATGACATCCCGTGGATCCAAATATTGCAAGGTATCCGTGCGAATCAATAAGGGGAGATCCGTACTGGATCGAATGAAATCGCTGTCCTGAAGGCCTTCGTCTAAAATCATTTTGCAAGCCCCGAGGAATAACGCGCCATCAGTCTCGGGACGGACCGGCATCCAATAATCAGCGCGTTGTGCAGTCGGATTGTATTCCGGGGTAATGACCACCACTCGGGCGCCCCGTTCAATGGATTCGAGTTTCCAATGCGCTTCCGGCATTTTGTTTTCAACAAAGTTTTTACCCCAGCTCGTGTTCATCTTGGTGAACCGCATGTCAGAAAGATCACAATCGATGGCTTGCGCTCCTGACCAGAAAGGCTGAGAAGGATCCTGATCACCGTGCCAGGTTAAATTATTAAAATACCGCCCCCCCTGAGCACTGTCCGGTCCGACTTTTCTCACCCAACTATCCAACAGGGCTCCACATCCCCCGTTCATTCTGGTGATTCCCATTTTTCCGATGACACCTAACACAGGCATGCCGGCACGGAATTTCATGCTCCGGACTCCCGAGCCCTTCATCATCTCGATCATTTCCGGAGGATACCCTTGCTCTCGCAATCTCCTCGCCCCTGCCTCGCCGCTATACCGGTTGGCGATCACGATCATGGCCTTGGCCAAATACGTAAACGCGGTATCCCAAGAGACCCGTAACATATCATCCAAATAGCGGGCATTGAATTTATATTTGGTCATAACCGTTGGTGTTAATTCCGGACTTCCCTCATCCATCCAGGCCTTCCAGCCACGCCGCATCAAAGGGCCCTTCAAACGATACGGGCCATAGACCCGACGATGGTAGGTAAACCCCTTCAAACACATCCGGGGGTTATGCGCAAAGGTCCCACGATTGCCATAGAGATCTTCATACGTTTGATGATCATAATTCTGCTCCACGCGCATGACGACCCCATTCCGGACAAACGCCCGGATCCGACAGGCATGCGTGTCATTGGGGGAACAACACCAGGTAAACGAACTGTCATAGCGATATTGATCGTGATAAACCCGTTCCCAGGAACGATCCGGATATTCGCCCAAGGGGTTACCTACTTCTACAACAGGCTGCAACGCCGTCAACGCCAGCGCTTTATCCGCCAACGCCACAGCAGCTACGGTACTTGCTGTAATTTTCAAAAATTGCCTTTTTGTAACAAACATGAAACGCTCCTCCAAATTAAGGTTAACATTCCTGACTGCCCAATTAATTCTGATATCCCTCCCTTCTTTGAGACTGCCGTAACCGATGTCTTTCCCAGACATTCAAGTCAGCAGGTATCGCCACCGCGTTTTTCGGTGGCTCGACCATAAGATTTGCCCAACCCAATACGAGGACTCCCACGAAGCTAACTATTCCGAAAATCATTTCAATCAGAGGATTCGAAACCCAAAATTCCATCATCTTGCTCTCCTTCACGATTCAACCACTTCATCATGCGCTTCACCTTGAATGAGTGAATGCGCCTTTCATCCCTCTGTCCTACCATTGGTTTCATGAACCCATGATTTTTCACCAAGCCATCCATCATTTCGCCATGAACCACATCAGGAACGACTGGCCGCTTGAGGAGTGAACTGCGGCACAGCCTGTGACTCTGGTACCTTCGGCGTCTCCGGCGCTGTGTGCTTTTTGCCGGCAAAAGCAGCCAGCCAGAACACAAAGAGAATGGTCGACCAGAACAGCAGAACATTGAAGGAAATCATATTCGCGGCAAACCCGATGGTATGGGTATAAGCCCATGGCGAGTTATCCCGCATGACCTCGTTCACATGCCAGAAGAGGCGAACTGATGAGCGGATGTATCCCATCAAGGCCATCATCCAGGTAAATTCCGTGGCCAGGGCAATCAGGGCATATTGCGACCGCGCCGGCATTTTGCCCCATTGAATGGGTCCCGCCACTCTGGCATTTTTCAGCATGGCCAGATTCATGGGCATCATTAATAAGAGGCACGACATTGTGGTGGCGACCTGAGGAACCGACAGCCCAATCCGAACGTTCGCCGGAATGAAATACCCATAGATCGCTAACCAAATAATATTCAGACTTCCGACCACGAAAAAGCAGGTCATAAAAATATTGCCGAGTTTTTTCCATGACACGGCCGGAATTAAATTGCCGCGCTGATACCAAATGAAACTCACAATTGTCACAATGATGAGCATATTGATCCCGCCATTTTTGGCAGACATCACCCCATAGTTCCCTAAGACCGGATGCTGTTGACCTCCCATGGCTTTCAACTCAGCCGGGGTCATGACAATGGTATGGGGCGTAATGAACACCAGTAATCCCACGACCGCGATGAACACCAGATACTTAATATATCGTTGAAATCGTTCAGCACCCGGCATCCGGCCAAAGCATTGCCACAAGTAGTAACTGGTACTCAGGAAGAGTGCACCGATCATTGTGGCCTGAATAATAAATAACCAGGCGAGAAGTCCCCCCATCAGGGTAATCCCCATTTGTTGGCGATAGGCATACACCTCCCGCATGAGCCAATAGCCCGCAAACGGCAATGGAATGAGGAAAATGACCGCGATAAACATCGCGACATATCCCATCCAATCATAATGGGCTCGCTCTTCATCGGATTTCGCCGATAAAAAACGATAGGCCGCGTAAGCGGCAACGACGCTGCCTCCGAATGCCATATTTCCTAAAATTCGATGAACATTCAGTGGATTCCACAACGCGCTATGAATCGCATGCCAAATATTTCCAAGGTACCGTCCTTGTTCATCCACCCCTGCCGGCGACATCATGAAGGCAATCCACGAATTCGCCAAAAACATCAGGACCGTTCCAATGACATTTAAAACCACGGCGATACTGAGATGTACCCACTTCAGAACTCCTTCCCTCATCCTGTCCCATCCGTAATAGTAGATATATAAAGTCCCGCTTTCCGCCACGAAGAGCAGAGCATAGATATGCATGACCGGACGGAAAATTCCCGAAAGATAGCTGAAAAATGTGGGATACAGAGTGAGAAAGGTAAAGAGAAGAATTCCCCCAAGGATCGCGGTGAGCGAATATGCCGTCAGACTGATTCGGATGAAATCATAGGCCAGTTGGTCGTATTTCTTCGCCATGGCCTTATCCTTTGTCACCATGCCGATAAACTCGATCACCATGCAGAAGATGGGAACCGCCAAAACAAAACTGCCGTAATACAAATGCTGTTGGTTCGCAACCCAAATCAGCACTCGACTTTCAAAATTGCCGTAACGAGGATAATCATGTGTATTATCCGCGGTGAGTGGAGCCGTTTCACTCGACACCACGCCCTCTGTCTTGTAATAAATATCCCGACCCATTTCCACCGGCGCTTCGCCTTCCTCTCCTTCCACCACCTCTTGAGCAGACTGAGCACTTTGCCCTCCTCCCCCGGATGCGATGGCTTCACCATTTCCAAACAGAATAGGAAAAGCAATACCGATCGGGAGCAACAGCATTACCGTAATCATGCTGATCAGGATGACCGCAGCATTTCTTTTTAGTTTCCTTCCACTCATTTCTCTACGCACTCCTTTCATTCCTCTCCCCCAAAAATCATTGAGCTCATCAGGCATGTAAGCCGAAATTTACTCCTTGAGAAATTGATTCATGAAACTTTTCTGAAGTTGCCGTATCTTTTTTCTCCACCTAATTACATTCCTCTCTTTTCTGTTCGTTATTGAACGCATTGCATGGGCCATGCCCGAAAAAAAATAAAACAATGCCCCAGGTAATCCCTTATAAACCATAGCGTGGCACGTATTTATGGGAGCATTTCATTTATAGGTCGTTCATATGCCCACGAAAAGGCGTGGTGGGCCGTGGTGGCCACCCACCGCTTTACGTGGCTGGACTCAGAAAAACCTGAGGGAGTACAAAGTGACAAAAATTCAGAACCACAACCGGAAAGGATAAGACCTGCTCCTACCGGAGCATTCCCAAGATGGCGTGAGAACTCTGAAGAATGCGATTCAGTTCTGAGGAGGTGGTCGGAAAATTGCGATTAATCCGCAGGATCGAAAAGTTGACGAAACATAGGGAATGGCATGGTGCAGATATGCCCTCCCGCCAACGCCGCCTCAAGCACCTCATGAGGAGAACGGATACCGGCCAGAAGCACCTGAGTGGAAAGCCCATAGTCTCGAAAAACTGTGACAATTTTGCGAGTGATATCGTTTTCCTTGGATTGATTGTCGCCGGTGTGATCGGGACAAATGGACACACACCACGCACCGGCTTTCGCGGCAATCAACGCTTGCGTAAGAGAAAAACACAGAGACACATTTACCCGGAGACCTTCGGCCGACAACCGCTTAGTCGCCCTGAGACCAGAAGGTGTCAAAGGACATTTCACGAGAACATTTTTATGTATTTTCGCTAATTCTTTGCCTTCCTTGACGATGGCCTCTTCTTCAATACTCAACACACCCACACTGATTGGACTGTCCACATAACGACAGATCTCCCGAATTCCTTGATAAAAATTCAGACCCTGCTCAGTGACCAACCTGGCGTTCATGGCTATCCCATCCAGAACACCCAGCCTGGCAATTTCCTGAATCTCTGTAAGGCTCACCGTGTCGAGGAAAAATTTCATGAACGTTCAGTACTCATAAAACAGGAATGACCTTCCTCGCCGTTACAAGCCCTGCCGCAATCCTGTCGTACCACACTCACCTCATGCTCATTAAAGAGAATAAGTCTCATAACGACAACTTTCCTCATCTAATCTCAATTTCCTGGCTTAGCGTGGCTATGCATACATTACGCCATAGGTCAGATGAGAACCCATAAGGTAAAATTTCATAATATTTACGTTTATTCAACGGAAATGGCCACGGGTTGATGCAGATGAAATTGCATAGCCACGACAAACCGTGGTGATCCCGTGGTCTACACCTTTTAATTTCGTGACCGTTCTTCCCTTGAGATAGTCGAAAAAGTGGAGAACCAGACAAGGAGAAGAAGAGAAAGGAGAAAGAAGAGATAAAAAAGCGTGGGGTGAATGGTTGGTTCGCGTTGAACGCAAAAGACCTATCTAATCAGTTTCCGGAGCGTGTTTGGGGCCAATCCGAGTTGTGCCGCTGATCCCTCCCAACGCGATCTGCCAAGTGCTGGCGACCAATGTCGGAACAATAGATTGCCAAATGCAAAATCGACTATCTTTGCCATGGCTTCGGTACGAACGTCGCGTTACAGACAATCAAAAAGCACAGGGACTGAATCGATTACTTTAATGAATCATGACTGTGGTTGTTCTCTCTGATGAGGCCACAGAGACTCTGTGGGATAACCTGCTCTCATTAAAACACGGCGTATTGTCGCAAACATTGCGGGGGAATCGGAACAGACGGCTACTGATACCGGCGAAACAGCCTGCAAACGCCGGAAGAGATCCTCGATCTCGACACCGGCAACCTCTTCACATTGCGCATATAACCCCTTTGAGCCTTCCTCCAGCGCATTGTGAGCATCAAGAATCGCACGGAGCAACTTGATGATGGCTCGCGTGGGAGTCGGCATGATCAACGTGCTAAGGGCGCCATGATCAAGCCGTAGCTTGTCGGTCAAGGGAAGTGGAGTGCCGCCTCTCAGTCGTTGAATGGTTGGGAACAGCACCTTTTCCTCCATCGCAATGTGCCGGAGAAGCCCCTTGCGGAATTCGCTATAGGCCTGGTGGTCAATTCTATCCTGTTTGCCAATGACCCGCTGCAAGAGTTTATCTAACCACGCGTGGTCCTCCGCGAGATCATGTTGCACTCGTCCCATTTCCGAATGTTCCCTTTAAAAGATTTCTATTGACGTGCAGCCACAGCATCCCAATCGACATTCGAAAGAAAGCTTTCGATATATTCCCCCCGTTCGGACGGTTGAAAGTCGAGCAGATAGGCATGTTCCCATACATCCATCACCAACAGGGGTCGAAAGCCTGCGACATTACCGAATTCATGGAGACTCACCCAATGATTTGATAATCGCCCGTTATGAGGGTTTTGAAAGCAAATGGCCCAGCCGACTCCTCGCATTTTCCCTATGCTGGAAAAGTCCGTCTTCCAACTATCAAAACTTCCAAAACTCTCTGTTATGGCTTTCTCTAAGGAATCCTGACCTTTGAAACCTGTTGATGCCTGGGAGGTCATATTTTCAAAATAAAACTCATGCAGGACCATCCCGTTATATTCAAATCCCAGTCGCCGGGTGAGCTCCGAATAAGCCGGCACTTCCTCCTGATCCACCTTCCCGTCTTTTAAAATATTGCCAATGAGTTTATTTAGCGTATTCGTAGCTTTGACATATCCTTCATACAGTTTGAAATGCATCTCAAGCGTCTTATCTGAAATACCTTTTAATCCTGAAAGGTTAAATTCCTTGGCCGTATACTGTTGATTCCCCTTCATAATAGCCCCTCTTGCATCATCAGATTTTTTTCCAATGGATGTCCTGATCAAAATGATGGCGATACCCTTTTTCATTAAGAGACTACGATAGCGCCATAACAGGACCACGAACAAAACAGGCCATACCCATGGTCAATGTGGATTTCCGAGCATAGTAAGTTTCGAGATGTTTCATAATTCTATTTTTATCACCACCAATAATCACGTCGCGATCAGAATCCATGAGTGTGGGCACGCCAATGTCTTCTGCCAATTGGTGCTCTTTCAGAGCTCTCGCTTAATTGGTATTGAATGAAATTCTCAAGGCTCTTCATGGGCAGGACCTTTTTCCTAGACGGTTGATTCTAGACATTCTCCTCTCTTGTGCCATCGACCACTTGAGAATAGGGTGGCCCATGGCAGTTTATTGGTCCTTGCCCGACACCGAAAACGACAGGCCGAGGCTTAGGGGTCAATGCCCATGCCAACACCCAGACCGATCCACGCCCGCAAGAGATCATGCCGTGAGACCGTGTAAGTCACGACGCCGTTTTGGTCAATCACGGGCAAGTTGAAGACATGATGCTCTTCCATCTTCGCAGAAGCATCTGCGATATTTGTTGAGGGCGTCACGGCCAGCTGATCCTCACGCATAATATCTTCGGCTGCCAACTTACCGAGATCTTTCCCCGCCGCCAGAGCTCGCATGACATCGAATTCATTAATAAATCCGACATAGCGTCCCTGACCATCCACCACAGGGGAACCGGCCGTATGTGTCGACAGCAGCGCTACCGCGATGGCCAAGCCGTTCTGATGAGCATAAAACTGTAAATTGTTGGTCGCGACGATTTGTCCTATTGTGTTTAAACCACCTACGGGAATGCCTTGCGTCAGCATAATTTTCTCCTTTTTTTGTTAATCATTTCTATTAATAGTTAGAAAAACCTGACCTCCCTCATTTTTCAAAATGCGAGGACGCCACATCGGTCACCTTATTTTCATCATCCACAAAGAGCACGATCAGCTTGCCTTTGGACAGCGTAGCGACCTTGGGCAGAACAAGTGGACGGACCTCGTAGGAGTAAACTTGAGTCTCATCAGTCTGAATAGTGATTGTGTTATTGTCCAATGGTTTTAGGATCACGCCGGTCACTTTGCTAAAGCTCGCCTTGGGGGGCGATTTCTTTTTCCACAGATGTTGAGCAATTTTGACGGCTTCCACACTCCCATAGGTGACATCGGCAATCCCCTCCATTTCATCGATGAGAAACACCGCTGGGGCACCCACTGGAACGGAAGCCACCTTGCTTCTCGCAAGTGGTCTCACAAGGTGAGACTCTTCCTTCCCATCTTCGATTCGAATCACAGCTTTTTCCTGTCCGGTGATAAGCGGCTGGGCAAGCTCCCCGACCAGAATGCGATGGTGACTCTCCTCCCCTACCAGATGAATATCCACGATCAGATTTTGGTCGTTGACGGTAATCTCAACACGATCGCCTTTTTTGAGCGCCGGTAAACCCTTGTCCTTACGAACGTTCATGGGCAGATAACGGGGTTGTAGCTCCCCCGTGTCGGCCTTGGCTTCGCCGCCTCTGATTTCCTCAACCGTAGCAAGCAGGATGCGGTCTCCAGAGAGCAGTTCATGATAACGTTCGTTTAAGTCAGTGGCTGCAAACAACATTGAAGGGGCGGAAATCAATACACCTATCGGCAATATCATTAAAGAGAACATGGAGACTATCACGGGTAGTATTGGTCTCTGTTCAATTGTCGTTAGTCTCTGTGGCCTTGAACTTGTCATTAGGGAACTCCTTTATTTTTTTAAAATTGTTTTTTACCCTAACTCATGCATCTTCTAGACCAATGTTTCGTGATTTTTTAATCGTCGAAAATTCAATAAAAGCAACATATTATTTTTATTTTTTCAGGAAAAACTGAATGAGATTTTTTACCCACGAAAGGCGATGATTGTTCGTGGGCTACAGCCACGAAGCATCGTGGCCAGCAGATTTTAGGATTTAAGGGGACTATGAAGGGAAGGAGTTTCCTCAAAAACTACTTTTGGGAAGTTGACCTGTTCGGCCATTGAAGGCCTAACTCTTTTGATTCGGTTCCAGAGCGTGCTTGAGGCCGATTCGATCTGCTCTGCTGCTCCCCTCACTCCTGCAATTTTTCAATTGCTGGAGGCAGAGACTAGGAGAATATGTTGCCATTCAAAATCGATTAATCCAGACAGAGGCTTGTCTGCAAGCGCCGTGCTGTGGGGAACCAAGGGCCGTTCATCGACCCACAAACCTTTTTAATGTGTGAGAACCACCGGAATTTTACCAGCCTATTATAACTCCGCCTTGTTGGCTCATCAAAATCAACTCATATGAATGTCCTTATCCCATACATGATGTTGAGCCTGTCTTCTCATGCGATCGATAGTATCTGAATGGCACTCCCCGCTTTCATGCAATTGGTAGGAGGCCGCAACCCAAAATAAGGTCAGTATTGATGGCTCGGATCAATCATCGCTATAGGAGAAAAATTGTGGTCTTCAGACAAACCATTAGGGCAATGTATTTATTGAATTCGATGAAAATCGTCCTTAATCCTATAACTTTCCCAGGGTGTGTATATTAATAACGCGATAGAGCCAGAGGGGGATTACAGATGGTAATCTCCAGCGGCTTCAGGTTGATAGAGAATCTCTTCAATTTTCAGCTTCCGTTTTCCTGCAGGCACCTGCCACTCAATCATGTCCCCGACCCGACAACCCAGAATGGCCGTTCCTATTGGTGCCAGAATGGAAATCCTGCCTGTCGCTGCATCGGCATCACGTGGAAAGACTATCGTGTATACCAGTTCACCTGCTTTGCTCACGTCTGATAACCGGACACGAGAGTTCATCGTGACGGTATCCGGCGGAATGTCCTTTGGGAGGACGATGTGCGCCCGGTCTAATTCTTCTTTTAAGCTATCCAGATGTTCACTTGCACTCTTGCTGCCTCTGAACGACAGACCAACGTCCAGTAGTTCACTAATTCTGTTCAGATCGAATTCTGTAATATAAATGTCTCGATACTCCATCGTGTGGCTCCTCTTTTTTGACGAAGAGTATCATAAGATTTGAAGAAAAACCTAGGACTTGAAAAGGTTAAGCTAACATGAAAAACGGACTGCTTTAGGAATTCGAGAAATTTCCTTTCCGGGGCTGTTGAAAAAAGCCGCCAGCGGCGTTCCCTGGCTTCGACGCGCAAGCGCGCAGGCAGGTCGCCATGTTTCCGTGCTCACGTACTGGAAGTACGCTCTGCGCGCAAAAATGACTGCGGCCTTCCCTTCGACATAACTCAGGGCAGGACTGGACGAACCCTTCAAAAGGCTCAGGACATGCTTTTTGGAACCGCCCCGAGGCCGCTGATAGGCAACGTGCCTGTGGGTCACTATGCCCTTGGAAATTAGTGTTATTCAACACTCCCTTTCCTTACAAATCAGCCTTCTGTAGACGAGTGCTCCTGTCTCATTAACGAGAACACGTGGCATACATGAGAAGAAAAGTCTCTATCCTCGTAACGGAGTGGTGATTCGAGCAGGTAGCAGTTGTCTGGGCTTATGTAGGCCTGTATCTTGTCTGAATCACTATTCCAAGCCAACTTATGTATAGGCAGCACTGCCATGCCAGACGCATGCATGATTTACTCAGGAACGAGGATAAAGAAGGTTTAAGAATCTCCTTGTAGGAAAAGAGGCATAATCGGAGTCGTACCATGCGAATACTTCTAGTCGAAGATGATAGCGACCTGGCCCAATTCATTCGAAAGGGTCTCCAGGAGGAGGGGTACGCAATCGACCAGGCAACAAATGGTGAGGACGGGTTCCTTTTCGCCAGCACCTATTCATACGATCTTCTCATTCTGGATGTCATGCTCCCGCAATTGGACGGCATGGAATTGTGTCGCCGGCTTCGGACCAAGGGACACACGACTCCGATGCTCTTTCTCTCGGCTCGCGACTCCATTCAGGACAAAGTGACGGGGTTCGACAACGGAGCCGATGATTATCTGACAAAACCGTTTGCGTTTGCAGAATTGCTTGCTCGGATACGCGCCTTAATTCGACGCGTGGGCCCCCACATACTCAGACGATTAAAGGCTGCCGATCTGGAGATTGACCCTTCATCCCGACAAGTCTGGCGGGCAGGGAACGAGATCGCATTAACGAATAAAGAATATTCGCTCCTGGAATATTTGATACGGAACAAGAATCGGGTATTAACACGGACCGCCATTATCGAGCATGTCTGGGACATCAACTACAATCCCATGACGAATATTGTCGACGCACACGTTCGGGCATTACGATCCAAAATGGACAGGGACTTCTCTCCTCCTCTCATTAAATCCGTTCGCGGGGCAGGATATATGCTAGAGGCACCGGAGGAAGCCTTATGAAATCATTTCGAAACCAAATCCGACATTCAGCTCTCTCGCTCGTCATTGGCCTGCTCGCGGGGTTTACCGTGCTGGTGTATTGGAGTTTTGAGGCGGCCCTCAATCGGTATGTGGATAGCCGATTAGTGACTCTCGCAACCACCCTTGGGAAACTCATCAATGACCAACCCCATCTTCTTCAGAAATCGAAACAGGAAATAAATTTTGATGGGACCTCTGATGAGGAACAACGTTCGCTACGGGAGGCATCGCATTCCATCCAAGTGCTGTCCCCTAACGGGGAAATTATTTGGAAAGGCGCAGCCGCGATCGTTCGAGCTCCGATCACTGACATTCTCCTCTCGCAAGTCCAAAGCGGTCAGATTGTGCATGATACCATCCACCTGGTTAACGCGAATCCAGTCCGACGAGTTTCCGTTCCCGTGCCAGGGCAAAGTGAGCCTCAATATATCATCCAGGCTGAAACCTCTCTTCGCTTTTCACAAGAAGCCCTGAGTAGTCTCTTCATCTTGCTTGCGGGATTTTCAAGTATCACGGTTGCCATGGCGTGGCTAGGAAGTGATTGGGTCGCCAGAAAAGCCCTGTCCTCCATCAAGGCCCTCAGTGCGGCTGCGGAAAACGTCACCGGACCACCGTTCCAAAAGCCATTGCTCCTCGATCCCCCTTACCAGGAATTCAGCCGGTTGACCAACGCGTTCAATGCCATGTTAGACCGGCTTCAAAAAATCTTTGAAGGACAAAGACACTTTGTCGATCACGCCGCTCATGAAATGCAGACTCCCTTAACCGTTCTGCAGGCCAATATCGAAGTGACCCTCCAAAAGGCTCGAACGGTTATTGAGTATCGAGAAGCGCTGCTCACAAATTTGGAGCAGGTTGAGCGATTAGGAACACTGACCCGTTCACTGTTGATCCTGTCAAGATTTTCAGACGACCGTTATGCCGTTCAACTGGTGCCACTTGAACTTGAGCCCCTCGTTCAAGATCTGACCAGTGAATTGATGTTACTTGCTCAAGATCAACAGATTCTTCTCACACTTGAATCTCAACCATTACCACTCGTGCTGGGGGATAGGGAACGGTTAAAACAGTTGTTCATCAATTTACTCGATAATGCCATTCGGTATACCACTCCTGGAGGAACCGTCGTTGTGCGTATGGGCTTGAAGGAAGATTATGTCGCCATTGCTGTGGAGGACACCGGTGTGGGAATTGAACCAGAACATCTTCCCCGCCTTTTCGATCGGTTTTACCGGACTGACACCTCACGAGTAAAGAACTCGGGGGGGACCGGTCTGGGATTGCCTATTGTCAAAGAGATTGCCGAGGCTCACAGGGGTACCGTCACCGTCCAAAGCGAAATCGGAAAAGGTTCCGTTTTCACCTTGCTTCTTCCCCCATGCAAAGATCTTCCTCAATCTTCTGGTGTTACTATCTAAGAATTTGTTTTTTTCCTATCTTCCAGCCGTCAACAACTCTGCATAACCCCCAACGGTTGTTCTTGACCTTCGAATCCCTCCCTGTACCACGGGTCCAATACCCTCGTGGAAGGTTAATGGATCACAATCCTATATGAAAATTTCTTCATGTTCGGTTCATGGCTTGTTCATACAGATACGGTACTGTCTACCTTCTTGAGGGAAATCATCCAAAAGGAAATAGAGAAGACCGGCACGAAGGACCAATTTCAGACAGGAGGCATTGACGATGACCGAAATACCTTTACAACTACATGGCGGTATGACTCAGGTCAGTGTGGAAATCATACTCATGCCCGGGTCTGTGCACAACCTTCTTTGTCCAATACCGCCCTTACTACAGTCATTTTCCAACAGGAAATTGGTAATGTAGATCGAAAATAATCAACCTCGGTCAAAAGACAAACGGATGGAAATGTTTACTGTGAGCGATTCAACGAGATACAGAGGGAATCAGATTATGACAATGAAAAGCAGAAATCACGTCAGGGTTCAGATCTTTGTTCACGAAAGTCAGAATGGAGAATACTGTGTACCCTATAAAACTCTTATAGGTTACGGAATTGGTAACCGGGTCATTGTTGACGGTGCCGGCGAGCACCTTTATTGCGGCCAGGTATTTGAAAGTATGGAAACGGCTGCGAATGAAGCGAAGCGAAACGCTTTAAAGACCATAAAGAAAAAATTTCCTCATGTGGAGGAACAGAGAATTATATGGGATGTGGTACCTGAGCGAGCCTCAGGCCTCGGCTATGGATCACCAAAAAGAGTGTTTCTCGAGGAGTTCGCTACAACTTGAAGGCTCAATGATGACCGCTGGAGTGGGATCTACGACAGCACGAAATAGTTCGGGGTTTGGGAATCCGGCAAATGGCTGATGATCCTCAAAATTTCCATAAGAAAGAAGGCTGCCCTACGCAAAACGCGTAAGGATTGCACCAGAAAGAATCCCGCAGGATTACCACGTTTTCACATCGCCTGCTGGAAAAATCAGAACGGGATGGGTTAATTCAACTTATTTAAGTCCTTTATTTGCACTCGAATCCTCGAAAGTCCTGCCCCGGAAGTGAAGCTCCCTGCCCAATGGGCGGGGAGTTTCGCTCCACAATATTTCCGCCTCCTCAACGAGTTTCTCCAAATTTTGCATTCCCATAAATGGTCTGATTGATTCATGAAGAATTCTTCATGGTTCATTCATGATTCATTCATGTTGTCTAGGTATAGTGCCAAACAATAAGAAGCCAACTACTTTGCGACAACTTCCATGAAAAGGAGTGGGTGATGAAAAAACTGGGACGATCATCTCAACTTTGGTCAGTCATATTGGCGGGAGGTGACGGCGTGCGGATGCAACCCATGATTCAGCAGTGGTTAGGTCAGCCCAAGCCAAAACAATACTGCACCTTTGTCGGGACCAGATCCATGTTTCAGCATACAGTCGATCGGGCGCTCAGACTCACAGAACCGGAGCGAACCGTTACCGTCATTGCGAGAAGCCATGAACCGGAAGCCTGGTCGCAGTTGGATGGGAGAGTCTGCGGAAAAGTCCTGGTGCAGCCCAAAAATTGTGGCACAGGACCAGGGATTTTTTTACCACTGACGTATATCCGGGCGAAAGAGAAAACCGGCACGGTGGTGATCTACCCATCTGATCATTTTATCTATCCGGAAGATCGTTTTTTGGAGATAGTTGAGCTGGCTGGATGGGTAGTTGAAAGAATGCCACATCGCCCAATTCTTTTGGGAGCTCCTGCAGATCGATTGGAGGTGGAATATGGCTGGATCCTACCTGACGAGGTTCATTCGGTGGTGGACGGCTATCGCCTATCTACCGTCGATAGATTCCTTGAGAAGCCGAATGTGATTCAGGCACGCCAAGCTGTGGGGGCCAATGGGATGTGGAACATGCTGGTTTTGGTGACGAAGATCGAAACAATCTGGAGTCTGGGATGGAAATATTTTCCAGAGATGATGGTGTTATTCGAGCGACTAGAAAAGGTCATCGGAACTTCAGAAGAATGCACGGTGTTGAATGCGATTTATGGAGTTATGCCAAACAAGGATTTTTCATTCGATTTCCTTCAACACGCCCCCCGAAGAATGATGGCGTTGGAGTTAAACGGGGTTCTTTGGAGTGATTGGGGTCAACCAGATCGAATTGAGAAGACCTTGGCCAAGCTTGATAAGAAACCGGCCTTTTCAATGGACTCCCTGGCTTCGGTTTAAGCTATACAGCAACCGAGGGAGGATCTCGATAGCCGGAATATTGTATTGCTGGGGACAGGATACTTGACCGGCACATGGGAATCATGATTGTGAGATTTAAAGCAACCTTCTAAGCAAAAAAACAGACAGGCATAGGTCCTGTTGTCGGCGTGAAATCGATGGAGATAAACCTCTGATGTTTTTCATTTAAAGAATTCATCCGATTATAAAAAACCGGGCACTATTACTCACCATCATTCAAAGGAGGACGCAACATGTTGATGGAAGCCACGATAACCATGCTGAGTGTGTTGTTCATATTGTGGGCAGCAGCCGTTTGGGCATCTTATCGAGAAGATCCCGGTGATCCTGGTGAACGAGGAACTATCTCAGTTGAAAATGGGTCGCTCGCAAACAATCGGTATAAAAAAGGTGCCTAAATATTAAGGGATAATTTTCGTAACCAGATGCATCACCGCGAGTCTGTCATGCCCTACAAACGGGCATGACAGACAACCCAAGTGGAACGAGGTCCCAGTTTCCACGAAAAGACCAGAAGGGAATGATAAGGAAAGGGAAAAATTTATGGTCTTACGGGTAAATAGATGGGTCCATATCCAGAACCAGGTGAATTCGCGGGTTACGCCCTTTCCTGAAGAAAGGAGGCAGAGAACAATGAACAAAACGAATTGGAAGCCCTACGGACCATACGAAGGCTTATATCACAATTTTTACGAAGCCAGCCAAGATGCAAGAGGTTATAATTTTGGAGAGGGTCCTGTGGAGAAGGTGGCGCCTCCAACCGTGAATGACTTGAACTCTCTGACTTGGTGGTCTCTAGACCGACCCATACGGTTGCGAGTTATTCGCCGTATGCGGGACCAATACCTTAACGAAATTCTGAGCTTCAGAAAAAAAAGAAAAGAGTCAACCTCATCGAACCCGCCGAACTTATCGTTTGAGCGCGCGCGATCGTCGAATGACGGGGCTCAGGAGAAACTCAAAGAAGGGTCTGAGGAACAAAGAGGATCCCGATGGCACAACATTCGAGTAGCGTAATCGACTCGAGTCGGTATTTCCACATTCCTTTTCCTGTCAGAGGACAGGCTTTCTAGGCGATGATCAACACCAATTTTAACCACGTGATTCCAAAAGCCGGTTTTGCGGGCAGGAGGGTTCCCATCTGCCGGGGTATACGCTTCAGCTCGCTCAGTATCCGACAAACTCTTCCGTACGAATGTCTGCTTGGCGAACACCGGCGTTCTTGAGCATCGCTCGCAAGTCTTTCACCATGGCCGGTGGGCCAACAATATAATAGAGAGGAGATTCAATCCCTTGTAGATGTCTAGTCAGCATGGCGTGTTCCAGATACCCGGTTTCCCCTGTCCAGGAACCGTCGGACTCTTCCATTTGGGTCATCGTGGCCACCAAGGTGTAGCTGGAGATCTTCCGCTGAAGATCCTGGAGTTCATGAAGAAACGGCGCATCTTCCGGATGCCGGTTGGAGTAAAAAAGCACGAGACGATGGGGAAGGTGTTCCATAGCGGCTTGCACCAACATGCTCCGGAAAGGAGTGATCCCGATTCCGCCGGCAAGAAAAACCATCGGTCTCACTGCAGCGTCAGGCAACGTCAAATTTCCAAAGGGACCTTCAATGTTGACAACGGTTTCCAAAGGCATCTCTTTTAACTCGCGCTTAAAGGCCGTATCCCGTAATCGGGTCACGACCATGAGGTGCTCCTCCGACGGCGCCCCTGCGAGGGTAAAGGCTCGGGTGTTGCCTTCTGAGTCCGTTTCGAGTGGATCAAGAAGTGTGAGATCAATGAATTGGCCGGCTTTAAAAGAAAAGCCGGCTGGTCGTGCAAAATACAAGGCCACCGTCCTTTGAGCCACCTCACCGCGTGCTATCAATTTGACCCGATACCCTGAAGCTTTAATGGGGGTCAGACCCGATCCTTGATCCTCACTCGCGACGTCATTCATAACGTAATTTCCTTTCTTCTTCTGTCCAAGGCAGTGCCACGACGGTCCCCCCATTCATTGGGCCGGCGCACCTAAGCCGGCTCTTCCAGGACTTCTTTCAACACCACCGCCTGGTTATGTTTCTCGTCAGCGGCACCATACAGGAGGGTGATCGTTTTTTTTCGGGAAAGCCCTGCAAACTCTTTAAGCGCTTTCCTCGGTTCGGCAGAGGAAAGCTCTTTTCGATACCGCTCCTTGAAGGCTTCCCATTTGTCCGGGTCATGTCCAAACCATTTGCGGAGAGAACTGCTCGGCGCTAAATCCTTCCGCCATGCTGCAAGTTTCGCCTGTTCTTTGCTTATCCCACGCGGCCAGACCCGATCCACCAGGATTCTGGTCCCATCGCGCGAACTCGGCTCCCGATAGACACGTTTAATTCGTATCATGGCTTAACCTTTTCAAGGAATGAATGCTACTGTGTCCTCTACAAATACCGCACCATTTCCCGATCCATGTCCTCCTGATATTTCTCAAAGTCCGCATCGGCGAGAAGGCTATACAAGGTGTCCAAGGACGGCTTCATCGTGATTGGATCTTCCAGGTCCGGAACTTTTCCTCGTCGCAATGCCGTCCATTCGTGGTGATCGGGGGCATAGAACAGATCTCCGAATCCGGCTTGTTCAAACCGTCGCACCAAATAATCGCCATCATCCAGATCTTGATATTCGGTGGTCATCCGGTACTCAAGAAGGAAATCCACGAATTCGGGTTCGACCGTGAATAGCCTGGCGATACAATCAGCTCCCAACTTCGCGAAAATCTTGTCCGGAATTCCAAGGCGATCTTCGTACGAGGTGCCGAGGCGACTCTGAATGGAACAGTCTTCCACTTCATCCTGTTCGAGAAATTCCTGAAGAACCTTGCACGGTACCGTATAGACATCGCACCCCGCGGTATCGAGTAAACTCCGCCAGTCCCGCAAACTCGCGACGATTAGCTGAGTTTTGATTCCGGAATTTTTCCTGAGCCGCAGGAGTATCCGCTGTGCTTCCAAAGACACGTGTGCGCCGAGCAGCTCGGCTTTCAGCCCCTGGTCCAGCCGTCCCATGAATATATTCGTTCGCGTGACGTTGGACAACAGCGCAGAGGCGACGACCTGTCTCGCTGAAAACGTGGATGTAAAATTTACCGGGATGCCTTCCTTCTCCAGGTCCCGCGCAATTAAAAAACACATCGGCGCATGAGGCGCAAACGGAACTTTTACGAAGGCACTCGGGACCATTCGTCGCAACGAACGGCCTATCTGCTTCGCTTTTTCCGAATCGTGCACCAATCCCATAGGGAGCTGTAGGCTCACTTCCCACGAACGACCGCTCGCAAAGGCCCGCACCATGTCGGTACCGATCTTCCCGCAGACAATGCTGTAGAGCAACGGGAGGAGGTCCCCCTGCGAAAGTCCCCGCTCTTGTTCGCGAAAGTGCTGTGCCGATTCGGCCGTGGCGTTCCGTTCGAGATAGTGGTGAATGACCTTGGCCAGCAGGGGCTGGTTGACGGTGTTGCCATCAATTTCTTTAAGTATGGTCTCCTGATCAACCGCCAAAACCCTCATTAATTCTTCCCGGCTTGCCGTATCGGCATATATATGTGCCGTTCCCGCGTCTTTCAATGCGGCCAATAAAGGAGAACTGATAAGCTTCGGGTCCGCAGACAAACCCTGGAATTGCCCTAGGGCGATGAGGACGTCATAAACTGTTAAAGACGGACCCCGGGTAGTCATGGTTCACCTCTGCTGTCGTTGTGCTCAAGTTGTTGTCCCCGATCATGATAGGAAACACAGATAGTTGCTTTCACGTTTCGACTGCCCCTTCACCCCGTTCGATCATGTCATCTGGTCAGCCCCAATTCCGAACCATCCGCGCCTCCCGACTGGCAGCTATCCCATCCAAACAATGCGATTAAAGATTCATCCGAAGCCGGACCACCCGTCCAACGATTTTCTGATGACTCGCGAGATTCACATCCTGGTATTGAAGGTTGAGTGGCTGCAAAATATATTGCTTCTGAATCCGTTTGAGCTGCCTAAGACAACCATGATCCGCCTCAGCCATTTGATCCAGGACCACTACATAATCACCAGACTGGGGTCGAAGGTCAGGATTCACAAAGATGATTTCCTTCACATGGAACAGAGGCTCCATGGAATCATCCTCAACATGCATTGCAAACACCCGCGCTCCCGTGAGTTCAGTTTCTACCATCCCCTGCCCAGCAGCCAAGAAAAATTTTGAGTCGTGACCTTCCACGACATGGCGAACTTGAGTCCATGAGAGTATCGGCACCTTTCGATACGGCTGAGGACCATTAGCTCGACCTTCGTCTTTCATTGGTGGATGTATGAAAGCAAAATGACCAAAACGGAGAAGCTCCATATCCACATGAAAGTAGCGTGCCAATTTTTTCCAGATACCCAGACTCTCCGGATCTCTGCCCCTCAGAATACTCTGAATCGTAGACTTTGACACACCGATGTCTTCTGCCAACTCATATTCCGTTAGGCCTTAGCTTAATTGGTACTGTATAAGTTTCTGAAGACTCACCATAAACAGGACCTTTCTCCGATCCAATTGCTTCGGGGTACTGATTTATCTTAAAACATGCCCTACGTGAGAACCGAGTGAGACACGGCCCGTTATTCCTCCCTATACGTAGCCGAAAACGATAGGCCCGAGATTCCAGGTTCAAACCTCAGGCCGGTCCACGCCCGCAAAAGATCATGCCACGAGACTGAATAGGCCACAGCCCCATATTGGTCGATCACTGGTAGGTTAAAAACATGATTCTCTTCCATCCGCTTGGTGGCCTCCTCAATCGGAGTTGAGGTTATCACGGCTAATTGTTCTTTGCGCATGATGTCCTTCGCGACAAGCTTGCCGAGATCGTTCCCTGCCGCCAGCGCTCGCATAGCATCGAACTCATTAATAAACCCGACGTAGCGTCCCTGGTCATCCACCACCGGCGAACCGGCCATATGTGTCGAAAGTAGCGCTCCTGCGATGTCCAAACCGTTCTGTTGAGCATGAAACCGTACGGTGGTGGTCGCGACGATTTGTCCGACCGTGTTTAAACCTTCCACCGGAAAGCCCTGTGTCAGCATGGTCTCCCCCTTCATCTTCAAGTTTCTCTGTACAGCGAACTCGAAGAGTCTCCCGTTAATGTTCCGTATCATAGGCCGACACATCGATGACCGTATTGTCGGCATCCAAAAAGAGCACCACCAAGTGGCCTTGGGGCAGCTTATCCAGAACAAGCGGACTGACCTCAAGCAGCTGAACAGAACCCTCATGAGCCTGAAAAGAGATCGTATTGCGATCCAAGGTTTTGAGGATGACGCCTGTCACTCGCTTAAAACTGGATTTGAGGGGCGTCATTTTTTGCCTCAGCTCCTGAGCCTCCGCAGCCGCCTCGGCGCTCCCATAGGTGGCATCGGCAATCCCGTGCCGTTCATCAAGGAGGAAGATCGCGTGGGCACCTACTGGAACGGATGCCACCTTGCTCCTGGCGAGAGGCCTCACAACGTAGGACTCCTGCTCCCCATCTTCCGTTCGAATCACAGCCTGTTCATGCCCGGCCATAAGTGGTCGGGCCAGTACACCCCGTATGATTCGATGGTGATCAATTTCTCCGAGCAAATGTACATCGACGATCAAATTCTGGTCGTTGACGGTAATGGCTATGCGATCTCCCACCTGGAGTTCCGGCAACCCCTTGTCCTTCCGTACGTTCAAAGGAAGATAACGGGTCTGCAAATCGCCGGTATCGACCCTGACATCGGCGCTGCTGGTTTCCTCGACCGTAGCAAGAAGAATCCGTTCTCCGGAAAGCAATTCATGATGTCCATCATTTGTTTCAACGGCTTTTGAAGTGACCGGAATCACAACACCTATCAAGAACATTAAGGAGGCCGCAAAAACGCTCACAGGCAGTAATGCCCTACGCTCAGAAACCACCTGACTTTGTGTTCTTGAGATAGTCATTGGGAACTCCTTTTTTTATTGAAATTTTCTTTACCTATTTTACCCGTGCACCTTCTATGCCATTGTGCGAGATCTGATTAGGAAAAACTAATCAATAAAACCAACCTGTTATATTCTGTTAAACAGAGAAGGTCTTTTTTGATCCACGAAAATTAGGTGGAGTGTCGTGGCCTACAGCCACGACACATCGTGGAGAACAGCCCTAGGGGTGAAATCGGATTTTTATAGAGAAAGGAATTACCACAGACTATTTTGGAGAGGTTGAGCTCCTCGGTCGTTGAAGACCTAATTTTCTGATCCGGCTCCTGAGCGTGCTCGGTGCCAATCCGAGTTTTTCCGCTGCTCCGTTCTCCCCCTCGATCTGCCAATTGCAGGCGGCCAGGGTCTGAAGAATATGTTGCCGTTCAAAATCGACTAACCCAGCCGGGGCTCTGGATTCCTGCGTCGCATTCTGAAGAATCAAAAGCCGTTCATCAATGCGCAGAACCTTTTGGTGGGAGAGAATCACCGCCCGTTCAATCACATTTTCCAATTCTCGAATATTGCCCGGCCAGGAATAACGGATAAGCCGCTGCAGAGAATCCGGTTCAATCGTTTCGCAGGGCCGCTTGAGTTTCATAGCATAGTACTCCAGAAAATGCTGTGCGAGTTCCGGAATATCTTCCGGCCGGGCACGGAGGGGAGGAATGGTAATCGGAAACACATGAAGTCGATAAAAAAGGTCAGCACGAAAACGACCTTGTTCAATGGCTGATGGCAGATCGGCATTGGTCGAGGCCATCAACCGAATATCCACCGGGATAGACTGTTTGCCCCCTACACGATCAACCATCCCGTCCTGAATCACTCGCAATAATTTCGCCTGGGTCTCCAAAGGAACTTCCCCGATTTCGTCTAACAACAAGGTCCCGCCATGGGCTAACTCAAAACGCCCCTCACGCCTCGAGTCGGCTCCGGTAAATGCTCCTTTTTCGTGACCAAATAATTCGCTTTCGACTAATCCTGCCGGGAGGGCCGCACAATTGACCCTAATGAAGGGTTTGTTCGAACGCGTGCTCCAATCATGAATGGCTTGGGCGAGGAGTTCTTTTCCGGTTCCCGTCTCCCCCGTGATCAGGACCGTCGCCGGCGTAGGAGCGACCTCGCGGGCAAGTTCCAATACATGCTGAAAAACCTGACTCCGTCCGACCATGGCCCCGAAATGTTTTGTCAGTTTGAGTTCCTCGACCAGATAGATGTTTTCTCGTGCCAACTGCTGACGCAGCAGATTAATTTCCTCATAGGCCTGAACATGATCAATCGCATAGGCAATTTGCATGGCCACTTGTGATAAGAACTCAATCGCATCTGGGTCTGGCTCACCCGCATCAACGCTCCCAAGATTCAAGACCCCCACACACTTCCCTCTAACCAACAGCGGAAGGTTAATCATGCGTCCAAGCCCTTCCTCCACATACCAGCGGTCCTCGAGAAAAACCTGTTGCTGGTTAAGGTCAGGACGGACATGTAACGTTTTGTGATCGTACACCCACCCCATTCCACTCCCAACACGCGGTATCACCGTATCACCCTGAACCACGACCCTGGCCAAATGAGTCGTCACAACATAAAACTGGAACCCATCCGATTTACGATCATATAAGGTCACACTCGCCCGTGCCCAAGGCATGACCTGTTCAATTTGCTCGATAATCGCTTGCCAGAGACTACTGGTATCCCGTTGAGAATTGAGCACAATCGCGACATTCAGTAGTGCCCGGTAATTTCTCTCAATTCGTTCCACGGTCCTTCAATCCTTTCTTGAAACCGATACAACCATAGAACCAGATTTTCCCCTCAGTCCTCGAAGGAGCATAAGCCCACTTGCCTATTAAACATACCAAGTTTGACTCAACCCCTTACTTAAACGATAGGCTGGTAACAGCCTTGCCTCGCCTCCTCTCATTTATAATCACCTGGGAGCAATCTTAATGAAACAACTCACCAAGCCTTCTTTAAATCACGTGGCATTGAAGAAAGGTCAGGCCATCGCTACAGGAACAATGGCATTCTATTTTGACCGGCCGCCTGGATTCACATTCACAGCAGGTCAGTTTATCGATCTGTCATTACCGAATCTTTCAAAAGCCGATCCAGAGGGCCATACACGAGCTTTTACCCTGGCCGGCTCTCCTTCCGAACAACAGCTCATGGTCGCCACACGACTTCGGGACACCGCCTTTAAACGCACGTTGACAGATATGCCTATTGGGGCTTCAATTGATTTTGAAGGTCCATTCGGACAATTCATTCTGCCCACCGACGATTCCCGAACGATTGTCTTTCTCGCGGGAGGAATCAGGATTATACCTTTCCGAAGCATGCTGGTTGAAGCAACCCACCACAAACTTTCACATCGACTCATTCTCTTATATTCGAATCGGCATCCGAAAGATGCGGCTTTCCTTGGTGAACTGCAAACCCTCAAAAAGAAAAATGAGCATTTTACATGTATTGGAACAATGACAAGCCCGAACGGAGGCACCGAAATCTGGGAAGGGGAAACCGGCCGGATAGACCAAGTCTTGTTCAAAAAATATGTCAAAGAAACGGAGAAGGCTCTGTATTATGTTGTAGGGCCCCCTGCAATGGTTAATGGATTACGAAAGATGCTGGAGTCTGCAGGCATTCAAAAGACCAATATTCGCTCTGAAGAATTTGTGGGCTATTAAATTTCTCATGAAGATGCATTTTTCTTCGTTAAGCAATTGATGAAAATGGGAAATTTTCCGGACTCTACAACTTGACGGTGCTGAGAGGGGGCTAAGGTGGTAGGGGCAGAACTAGAGCGCGGCCGATATTGATTCGTTGACTCCAGATCGTCTGGCGTTTCATCTCAACGACACAGTCCCCGCTTGAATATATTATTCAGATTGTCTTTTGATTCCGAATTTTTTCAATCGACTTCTCAGTGTACTGGGATGCAATCCCAGGTGTTTGGCCGCCCCTAATGGACCGTCTATCCGCCATTCACAAGCCGTTAAGGCTTGTAGAATCCGGGTGCGCTCCACGTCTTTCAATTGAGTAGGCGGCAGGGCATCCATGCCATGTCCCGGTGAGGGCAACAATGATTCTTCCACATGCACGAGCGACGATTGGGAAAGAATCATCGCTCGTTCAATCACGTTTTTGAGTTCCCGTACATTCCCCGGCCATGGATACTGAATGAGCAACTCCATTGACTGATCATCGATATCCTGACAATTTCGTCGAAATTGCAGCCGATTTTTTTCCATAAAATGTCGCACCAGCAGGGGAATATCGTGCAGACGTTCACGGAGAGGAGGCACGACAATCGGAAAGACATGCAATCGATAATATAAGTCTGAACGAAAACGCCCCTCCGCAATCGCCTTGCTTAAATCGCTATTGGTCGCGGCGATGATTCGCACATCAACATCCTTCCCCTCGATACTGCCCACTCGTTCCACAATCCCATCTTGCAAAACCCTCAGGAGTTTGGCCTGGGCTTCAATTGGCATTTCCCCGATTTCATCTAGGAACAAGGTGCCATTATGCGCTAATTCAAATTTGCCGGGCCTTCCATTTTCTGCACCGGTAAACGCGCCTTTTTCGTGGCCGAAAAGTTCGCTCTCTACCAGCCCTGAAGGTAACGCCGCACAATTGACTCGAACAAAGGGTTTATCTTTTCTGGGGCTCAACTCATGAAGCAACCGCGCTAACAGTTCTTTTCCTGTTCCCGTTTCACCCATGATGAGCACCGAAGTCGTGGTGGGTGCAACAGCCTGGGCCAGGTCCAGGACGTTCTTGAATTTCTGACTGTTGCCGACCATCGCTCCGAAATCATGGCTAACTTTGATTTCTTCCAGAAGGTAGGCATTTTCACGAGTGAGTTGTTCTTTCAGATGATTGATCTCTTCATAGGCCCGCACAAGATCAACGGCAAAGGCAATTTGGGTGGCAACTTGTCGCAAAAACAAGACATTTTCCGGATCAGGTTCCCCCGATTCCACGCTGCCGATATTCAGAGACCCAAAACAATTATCCCCGACAATTAAGGGAATATTGATCATCCTGCCTAAACCCTCTTCCTGATAAAATGCGTCCTCTAAAAATACCGGGTTTCGTTGTAAATGGGGACGTATGTGAAGACGTCGGTGACCATACACCCAACCCATGGCACTTCCTTCTCGAGGAATAATGGCATCACATTTCAACTTCACCACAGGCATACTCGTTTCTACCGCGTAAAACCGAAAGGCATCGATATCATGATGATACAACGTAATACCCGCGCGCTCCCACGAAATCACCTTTTTAATGTGTCCCGTAATGGCTTTCCACAGATCTTCCGTATTCCTCTGGGAATTTAAGACATTCGTAACTTCCAGCAAGGTTTGATAAAAGTGCCGGCCAACTTGATCCGTTCGGTGAGTCATTTCAAATTTCATCACTAATCCCTTCACGCATTCTCAAGCATAAGGGCGAAGAATCATGACCTTACGGTAAATTTTCTCAACACGGTTATATTTCCTGAAATACTGTCGGCTAACAAGAAAGCCATCACTATTTATAACCCTTTGTTAAGAATGAAGCATCGAATAATCTTGAAAGGAAATATTCAGTCATGGGAAAAATTTATAGAGCTTCATTACTTCTCAAAAAGAGACCGCAATTACCAAGCCATCAACCGTTTATTGTGGCATACCAAGACCTATTCCCCTTGTCGTAGTGGTCGCCCATCCAGAGATAAAGTTAAAGTCCAATTTATTTTATTTTTCAATAGCTTAATAACTCACAAGACCAGGTCGCTTATTATATCATCCAGCTAGTCTAATGACTTGTTCTAATTAAGGAAATTTTATTAAAAAAACTTCATGTTCTTACCAAAAAATTGAGCGGAAACGCACTGGTATACCGTGCTTAATCGCACATCCATCTATCGTATGGATCTATCAAAACTCTGTCCTCTTATCTATTCATCTTTTCTTAGGCATTGCTTTGGTAGGTATCGCGGAAAGTTCTCTGCCGATCTCATTCGCCAAATAAAACAACTTGGTCACTTTCGGGTCATCATGGCGTGATAGAAAAACCAACCCATGGCGGTCAAAAATACTTAGCAGAAAAAAAAATGCCTGACACTTAGGTCAGGCACAAGAACAACATAATGGAAGAATTTATTCATTCTTAAGGAACGGGGATCCTCTATTAACCTCCCCGTTCCAAAGAACGCCATTAGACATTTTTTGACAATTACAACTACATCATTCCGTAGACCACTACTCCCTCAGACTGGCTTGATCCGATTGCCTATAATGCCAGGCGATCCTCTCATTCAAAATTTCAGAATTCCCTTTCAAAGTCGAGGCAATAAGTTTCATGGAATTTCTCCGAATCCCTTTCGGATCGAAGTGTGGCTTTTTCTCAAAATGGGTTATTCTCGCTTCCAGTTGCTGAACGCGGCTCTGTAGATCCTGGACTTCTCCTTCTTTAGCTTTGGCCGCAGTCATATGATCTTGAATCGACCACCCCTGCGTTTCAGATTTCCAGGCAGAACTCTGTTCTTGACTGGTCTCGGCTGCCAAGACAAATTGTGGAAGACCGAAGAGCATCCCCATTAGGAAAAGTGGAAAAAGTATATTTTTATTCATGTCCCCCTCCTTTATTCTTTAATGAACCGGAGTTCAGCGAACTTGCCAAGTTAACGTTGACGAAACTTCCATCAACACCATCTCAATATACAATTCATATGCCAACAATATTTATGTAGTATTTCATTTTATAATCAATAACTTAATATTTATTTACATTATTATTATGTAATACATGTAACGCATGAATGGAACAAAAGCGTTCCAATATGTTACACATAGTTACACTTTTTTCTTTCTCAGATACCTTACTTGTTAGCACTCTACAGTGTTTATACTTATTCACGTAAGCCGGAACCTGCCATAGAAGATGAAGACCAGCAAGCCTGGAAACCTTCAAGCCACGATCGGCATTCGGGAAGGACGTTTCTGCGAAGAACATTGGGTTCCGCTCTGGCGACTTACCCAAGCTCTTCCAACAAAAAGGCATTAGACCATACTGATTAGGGCTTGACGGCCCCATACGGGCACAGTAGGACTTCGCCAAGCATACTCTTGCGAGGATAGGCCAATACCTCTGGGTATAAGGCGGCTTCTTCCGCCATAAAAAAGGTTGGCTCAAAAGCTAGCGAGACTAAAATTACGCTTTAGTTCGGCGGGTCGATTTTCTAAAGTCCTAGTGGCAATATTCTGGCAAACCATTCACCAACTGGGGCGCCCGATTGGACACAAACGGGAGATACCTCTAGCCAGACCGATCTTTCAAAAGTCTCCATCACTCTGGGGCTTCTCGGTTTTATTTCGTCAAACTAGATTGATTCGTCAAGCATGAAATTCACGTCTGAACCTATTAAGGTGGATCCCGGAGGGTCAATTTTCGATAGCCAATATTGGCAAAGCCTACAAATCTGGAAAAAGCCATTAGGCACAATGCGGCTGATGGTAGTTACTTCGAAGAATGTTAGGAACCTTTTGGCGTAACGCCCGACATCAGACCCACCACTCTCAAAAGGACGATGAGGAACCTGTGCCGCCAAAGACCCGTCAAAACTTCATCAACCCAAACTGCCGTCGTTCATGCCACGCTCCCAACATTATCAATCAAAAAAATTGTATACCCTAGCGGTCAAGCAGCCTCTGGTGGGCAGAAACACCTGACAAATTCGTTAAGCAGAAAACCAAAACCGAAACAGGATACCCTCTCTATCCCCACAACAGGGATCCTCTTTCATGCCCTCCTTTATTCTTGGAAACGCTAATAGATACTCATTCATTTCCCTACCCATACAGGCATTTTCCATTATTCTATAAGCTTGGCATGGTCGGCTTGCCGAAAATGCCAGGCAATCTCTTTATTTAAACGATTCAATTCCCCCGTCAAAGTCGAGGCAATAAGATTCATGGAATTTCTCTGAATCCCCTTTGGATCGAAGTATGGCTTTTTCTCAAAGTGGGCTATGCGCTCCCCCAAATGGAGAACACGGCTCCGTAGAGATTGGGCTTCAACCTCTTTATCTTTTGCCGCAGCCATGTGCTCCTGAATCGACCACCCTTGCATTTCAAGTTTCCAGGAAGAATTCTGTTCTTGACTGCCCTCACTAGCCAGGACAAATTGCGGAAGGCATAGGAGCATCCCCACCAGAAAAAATGGAATGAATATGGTTTTATTCATAATTTCCTCCTTCCACACCCGTAATACTGAAAAACGTATGCAGTTAATTATTAACAATGTTTTTTACCCACAACTGTCTTTCAATCCAATTAATATGCCATCAAGCCAAAAACATTACTTTTCTTTTAACTACAAACACTTATAATTAAATCAATAATAATTTTTGATACAAAGTAACATCCTTCTGAAGCACTTCTGTAACAGCTAGTTACATTGAGTTACACCTTATTATTTCATTCATCATGCGCTTGGAATTTTTCCTTGGGAACCGAAGGATACTTCTCCACCAGGCGATGTGGAGCGTAAAACCATCATCCGTTACATAGAGGTGACTGAACACAAAAGAGTGTTGAAAGATTTCGCTAACTCGGGCTTTTCCCCTTTTTTATCGCCCGTCATTCTGGCTTGGTTCAGGTTTTAGAGTGGGAGTGTTGAATTAATACTAATTTCCAAGGGCATATTGACCCACAGGCACGTGGCCGATCAGAGGCCTCGGGGCGGTTCAAAAAAGCATGCCCTGAGCCTTTTGAAGGGTTCGTCCAGTCCTGCCCTGAGTTATGTCGAAGAGAAGGCCCCAGCCATTTTTGCGCGCAGAGCGTACTTCCAGTACGTGAGCACGGAAAAATGGCGACCTGCCTGCGCACTTGCGCGTCGAAGCCTGCTTCAGCGCGTAGACGCGAAGCCGCTTTCAGCCTTCGCAGCTACTTCGGCGAAGGAGGCCGGGCGAAGGCAGGGAACACCGCTGGCCTGCCTGCCGTAGCTCCGGCGAAGGCACGGCGGCTTTTTTCAACAGCCCCTGAATCGAAGTGGTCAGGGATAGAGGCTGAACATACAACAGCCCCGACAAAGAAAGCTTTCAATAGGGGAGTAGTTTAACGGCGAGCAGAAATTCCGAGGCGTGACATTCTACGATACAAAGTGAGGCGGGCGATCCCAAGCAGCTTAGCGGCAGCTGAACGGTTCCCTCCCGTCTGCTTCAATGCAGAGAGAATCTCCTCCTTCTCATGGATTGAAGTCCTTTCTTCAGAAGGCATCACGAGAAGTCTTTCATCCTGATTAAACACCTCCGGCGGTAAATCTTGAGGTCGAATAATCGTCTGTGGACATCGAATGACGGCGAATTCAATCGCATGTTTGAGTTCGCGAACGTTTCCAGGCCATGCATAGGCCATCAACAGCCGGAGAGCTTCATTACTCACGGCCTCAACAGGCCTTCCTGTTGTCGCCCGATATTGATTCAGAAAATGGCTGATTAATGATGGAATATCTTCCCGTCGCTCCCGTAGCGCTGGCAGCAACACTCTTCCGACCCGGATCCGATACAACAGGTCAGCCCGGAAAGTCCCCGCAGTGACATCATTGGCAAGATTATGATGTGTGGCCGCAAGCACACGAACATCCACCTTCCGAAGCCGGGACTCCCCAAGACGGGTAATTTCCCATTCTTGTAGAACCCGAAGCAGACTGGTTTGGACGGTGAGGGGAATATCGCCAATCTCATCCAGAAACAAGGTTCCGCCTTCAGCGGCTTCGATCAAACCCTGTTGATCTGATACCGCTCCTGTAAAAGCCCCACGCTTATGCCCAAATAATTGGCTGGCGACCAGTGATTCGGTTAACCCCGCACAATTCACCGCAATAAATGGAAACGTATTCCGGTGGCTGGCTTGGTGAATGGCACGAGCGACCAATTCCTTTCCTGTCCCGGTTTCCCCCTCAATAAGAATGGTTGAATCTACACGGGAAAAATCCTGAATCTGCTGAAAGACCAATTGCATGGAATGGCTGGTGCCAATAAGATCCTGAAATTTCCCCGTCTCTCCCAATAGTTGCCGAAGGGTTTGCACCTCCGAAGCATCGTACAAGAAGAACATTTTCCGTTCCGGATCTCGTGGATCATCCCTCACATCCACATTGATCCAACGGGTGCATTCTCCGCCAACCGCGGGCATGCGCACTAAGATTCTCTCCCTTTCTCCAGTAGGCCGATTCACCATGTCCTCTATTTGAGCATGATAGGAGGGATCGTCAAACAACGCTTGCCACGGCTCGCCTGAATGAGGGAGATTCGCCTTTCCGCATAACTGTTGTGCAGCCTGACTCAGGAAGGTCACCTTTCCATCCTGGTCGGTCAAGGCAGTTCCAATATGCAATTGATTCAAAATAGCAATGAGATCATCATGATTCCTCTGGATCTCCGCAATCAATTTCTCCAATTTCGCTTCAGCTTCTTTCCGTTGTGCCACTTCACGCGACAGTAATAAATTGGCCGTCGTGAGTTCGGATGTTCTGTCTAGCACCCGCTGCTCAAGCACATCATGCGCCTCACGAAGAGCGGCTTGCGTCCGCTTCCGATCCAACTGCAGACGGACCATCTCTCCAAGTGAGTGCAATAAATTTCGCTCCTCTTGCAGGAAGGGGCCTTCAACTTCCGTCGGACGTTCCTCCAGATACGCGACCTCAATTTCACCCGTCGTTCCATCCCGGCAAATAAAATCCTCCCGCTGAGTCCACGGGGATAACACAAAATGAGGCGTCGTAATTTCCAGATGTCCAAAACGAATCCGGGCAGCTGTGACTTCAGAATATTGCCAGGAAGGCGGAATGAGATCAGCAATGTGCTGAAGCAATTCCTGAGTCGATAAGTCTTCGTTGTGAAACAATTGCGTGGTGGAATGAAGAGCGGTCAGTTCCTTCACCCGTTCCCGGAGATCGTGTAAGGTTTGCTTCAATTCTTGGTCGGAATTCTTCAATGAATGACTATCGGTAGATGATAAGAACCCTTTGTCTTCCATGATTGCTTCCTGTAGCACTCAAAAATGAGACAAGTCCCCAAAATACCTGACTTGGTGCTTTAGGGCGTTTGGGGCATTTCTCGCATGAAACCACTGAATGTGGCCAGTCTACCTTTTGCAAAGGTTTCAGCCCAATCCATCTCATGCGGGACCACCGCTCTTCCCATTCTCATTATCCAAACACATGAACATGGGCTATGTCCTGTCATTATACCTCCGTATCCATCGAGATCTTCTCACTCCCCAGGGTTACCCGTCACCCATTTCATGATGAACCCTCTCCAAAACTCCACTAGGTAAAGCCTGTTGTAAAACGTATTACCCATTCTACCTTAACCTAGATGATGGAGTGACCAGGCGTTTCAATGTTCTTGGAGGGGGCAGTTGAAAAAAGCCGCCAGCGGCGTTCTCGCCATTTTTCCGTGCTCACGTACTGGAAGTACGCTCTGCGCGCAAAAATGACTGCGGCCTTGCTGAACGAACCCTTCGAAAGGCTCAGGGCATGCTTTTTTGAACCGCCCCGAGGCCTCTGATCGGCCACGTGCCTGTGGGTCAATATGCCCATGGAAATTAGTATTATTCAACACTCCTTGGAGGCATTTTTCAATTGATCTTTGTTGTTTCTACAGTAGTTTTGACTCGACAATGCAACAGAAGAGTCGAGCCCAAAACCCACTTGATTCGAGGTGTTGAACCGAAAGATTTTTCTGGGACAGTGGTTGAGTCTAGTCAGAACTAGAGGAATCTTTTCCTCTATTAATATTCGTGAAGGTTCGGTGCTTTGGAAAATTCAGGCAGTTTAGGTCATTGGTGTGTTCTTTGTGCCTGTCCCCCCACGATATCTAGGGAGGCATAAACACGGAGCGCAATTTTGCATGTTTGGAATACTAGACTCTTCGTGCACGAGATATGTCATTATTTCATCTGCCGATATCAATTGGAAGTCTCAGCGCCTCAATCGGTCAACCACCCCCGCTGGCACATTATTTACAATTGACGTGCTACTCTTGCGAAAACCGCTCAGCCGGACAAGAAAAAGAAGGATTGTCTTTAGTCTTTACACTGAGCCGGGCCCACTCTCAATCTCCCTGTCCGGTTCGGTGTTTCTCTGCCCGGTCGATCAAAACAACCCTGAGGCGACGGCAATTGTCCCCTTCCAAGCTATCCGATGCAAAGCACCCACGAGTTGCATTCTCGAAAGCTATTGCGATGAACATAAATTTGGTCTGGCAAATACACCCTTCATGGAATTTGGAAAAAGACAATCCTGTTCTTTCGTTTCATATGAATTTTCAACCATGTGCGAGTCCCCGAGATCAGAGAAGGCAACCATTTCCTGAGCCTCACATCCTTCCCCTCTCCGGCCGCACCTCACCTCCATATCTTTTTATTGCGAATACATTCCCACTTAAATTGCCAACGGGGGTGGGAGAGGAGGGAGCAATGATTTTAAGAAGAGAGAAACCCAGACAGAACTTACTACATAGACTTCATTTTTATTGAGTTGTTTATTCGGCCAGAAAGGTCATTATGCGGTTCTCCTTACTCCACATATTCCCAATGGCAATGGATCAAGGCCCCTATACCCCATTTTCCAGGATGAAATGGGTACCCTTTCATTGAAGGGCCTCCTCCTTCCGATGCACGACTTCCCGAACCATTTTCAGAATCCTCTTTTGTTCAAAAGGCTTTGAGAGGACGGCCAATGCCCCGGCGTGCGTCGCTCTGATTCGCACAGAATCCGCAAGGTTCCCCGTAATCATCACCGCAGGAGGACAACTGATGGCCACACTCGATAATATTTCAAGAAATTCGCATCCATTCATATATGGCATTTCAAAATCTGTGATGATGAAATCAACCGTTTTTTCCTGAAACAACTTGAGCGCAGCTACTCCATCTGCTGCTTCTACGCAACGAAAACCCTCTCGTTCTATTGCTATGCGGAGTATCATGCGACATTCAACGCTGTCGTCGACAACCAGAATAGAAACAGGGTTTAAAAATTCAGGATTTATCCCATCCAATTTCTCCTGCGACTTTACGCTAATAGATGGATTTTCCGGTGAAAGTTTCTGAGAGTCGTCACCCCATACAGGTATCATGATAGTTCCTCCCTGAAATCGCCTTACTTTATGGTTCTCATCCTCTATCCAAACAACCGCACACATTGTTTCGAAGTTCTGTGTGGTCTATGGGTTTCATAATAAAATCCATCGCCCCATTTTCAATGGCCTTTATCAGCAGCTGCTTGTTTGAGGGCCTCGAGATAACCATCACTGGGAGGACAGGTGTTCTTCCGCGAAGCTGAGACACGACAGCTAAACCCTTCAGGAAACTCGATTCAAAGTCCCACAATATACCATCGAGGATGGTATCCTTCAGTTGATCCAATTCGTCCAAGGAAGAGGGAAGACTTTTAAGCGTAAACCCTAAATCCCACAGACTGTCGCTCAACCCAGTCCATGTCTTAAGGTCAACACCCAAAACCAATATGCGTCTACCACTTTCCGGGAGGCCAGGGGCAAACCCTTGGTGGTGACCATTAAGATTTTTTGTCTTTAAATCGATACTCTCGACATCGTGCCCCATCAAGGTGTTCACATTCATGGGATTTTGCTTTCCGGCCGGTGGCCTTTCTCAATTCTAACTCCACACAAAGCATGCGAAGATTCAATGCCGAGCCCTTCCAGAGCTACTACTCAAAACTTGTTTCCCTGATCGATTCATGAGAATAACCGGATCCACGACATCTCCACATTGCAGACAGCGAGCGGCCATAAATTCCATTTCATTTTCACCTGAATCAACGACAGGCTCCCTATACATGAATCCACCACATCGGCAACAGCCTCCAGGTTCATGGGTCAAGGTCGGACTTTCAACGCTATGAGAGTTTCCAATTAGGTGGGCGTTCATTCGGATCTCCTAGGAAAAAATAAATTCAGAAACCGGTTATGCTATTCTGCAATTAGATTTTCGTCTTTTTTCTCAGCCTACAAACTTTGGTTCTTTGCAACCACTGTGCCTATTTCAAATAATCCAAAAGCCAAGAAATTTCCCCATACATTTCCCCATTTGATTGCAGAGACAGTAGATGAAGAAACTCCGGTAAAAAAACCGTGCGAAGGTGAATAGGGCAGCATGAGCGAATTGGCACACTTGCATCCTGTTCTTCCTGTTTGTCCTCAACCTTATCGGGGCATTGCCTACCTCAGCATTGCAACTGGTGTTGATAACGTGGCTAGTCTCTCCCCTCGAACCCTGTTATCCTGGCCATGGATAACTCTCCGCACCTTCCTCATGACGATGATCCATATCCATCACCACACCATTTGTGCTCCGTCAAACCCCACACCAGGAAACTTATCTTTATGAAGCCGGGGGCACTGGAAATCCAGCAGGTTAGCAAACAATTCCCGGATGGCACATATGCGCTTCAAAATATTGAATGGCAGGTGAAGGAAGGGGAAACCATGGCGCTGATTGGTGAGAGCGGATCAGGCAAAACCACTTTTTTGCGGCTCCTGAATAGGCTCATAGAACCAACAGCCGGGACCGTCGTCATTCAAGGTAAGCCTGCCCGCTTACAGGACCCCATTCAACTTCGTCGACATCTGGGGTATGTCCCGCAAGATGGCGGGCTCTTCCCTCACTGGACTATCAAACAAAATGTCTGCCTCGTCCCTCACTTATTAGAGTGGACATCGGAACAGCAACTCAAACGAGTCGACATGCTCTTATCTCTCGTGAATCTGGAGCCTTCGCAAATTGCGGAACGCTACCCCATTCAACTCTCAGGGGGACAGCGGCAGCGCGTGGCCGTGGCGCGTGCCCTGGCAGCCGATCCGCCCATCGTCCTGCTCGATGAACCTTTTGGAGCATTGGATCCGCTCACCCGCCATGACCTACAGGACCAGTTTCTCTCGCTTCAAGCCAAGTTGCAAAAAACGATGGTCCTTGTGACCCATGACATGTCAGAAGCCTTCCGGTTAGGCGACCGGATTACCATCCTCAAAGAAGGACGCATTCAGCAAATCGGGACTCCACACGAAATTCTCCATTCCCCGGCCACACCCTATGTTCATTTGCTCGTTCAGCATTATCACGCTCATCGGGGTGAATAGGCCGGTGATGAACACCTATCGAATCAGACAACGCAGAGGAAAGATTCTTATAGGATTCGTCGTCGGACTCCTTGGCCTGCTCTATTCTCTTTCCCTTCCGGGCTGGGCCTCTGACACCATTGTGGTGGGATCGAAGAACTTTATGGAAAGCCGTCTCCTGGCGGAAATGTTTGCTCAACTCATTGAGGCCCGTACGGAATTAACCGTCACGCGTCGCCTGGGACTCGCCGGAACTCAAGTCTGTTTTGAAGCATTAAAAACCGGAGGGATTGACCTTTATCCCGAATACACCGGAACAGGGCTCGTTACCATTCTCGGTGAACCCCCAATGAACGATCGAGTATCGGTGTTGAATCATGTCCGCACGGAGTTCCTTCACCGTTGGGATATCTGGTGGATGGCACCGCTCGGATTTGATAATTCTTATGCGCTTGCCCTTCGCCGTGATCAAGCCCAAACTTTAGGACTACGAACAATCTCTGATCTCGCGCAGGTCGCACCACAGATGAAAGCCGGGTTTGGGTATGAATTTATCCAGCGGGAAGACGGATTGGTAGGGTTGAATCAATCCTACGGGTTACAGTTTCAGGAAGTGATCGGCATGCAACAAACCTTGAAATATCAGGCCACAGATAAGGGAGAGGTAGACATCCTAGATGTCTACACCACAGATGGACGCTTGGCCGTATATGACTTTGTCGTCCTGAAAGATGATCATCACTTTTTCCCCCCTTATGAGGCCGCAGCACTCGTTCGGGGAGAAATTCTCAACCGTCATCCGGAATTGGGAAAGATCATCAACTTGCTCACCAATGCATTGGATTCACTACACATGCGTGAATTAAATCTCCGGATTCAAGAACAGGGAGAACCGGTTCCCCAAGTCGCGCATAGCACTTTACTGGCCCTCAATCTTGTGGCCGGCAATCACGCGCAAACAACCGCCAGTGCGGACTCATCCGATTCCATCCTGTCCTACATGTGGGCCAAGCGTTCTAATCTGGCCATGCGCACGGGAGAACATCTTGGGCTCTCCGGTTTTGGTTTATTCCTTGGGATTCTGGTGGCCATCCCATTGGGATTGGCCCTCGAACAATGGCGAAAGGGAGCGGAA
>BQIZ01000012.1 GCA_021604365.1 Nitrospirales bacterium | reverse complement strand
GGCAATCTTATCGGGATGCCCTTCCGTGACCGATTCCGAGGTGAAAAGGAAATTGGTTTGTCTCATCGAGTTCCCCCTAACCAATTGCTTGAGCCCACATGTCCGTGCCGGGCATGGTCTCAGTGGTGAATAAAGCAAAGCACAAAACATTCACTATAGCGTAACCTAACCGCTTCACGCAATTTTTGGTATGGGCTACAGCTGAAATTTTGATTTTTTGCCGTTTGACTCCTTGTTTTCGACGTTTTCGGTGGAAGAATCGGTGAAACGTAAAATCCCCCACAGCAAGCAGTTCCCCTAATAGAGGATTGAAAAGGTAGCGGGGCACGGGCAATGAATGGTTTTCTTTTCGATATGATTTTCCCGGAACACCTAACGTTCTGTACGCACCCATCGGGTTGTGAAAGTTCCAGGGTCAGCCATCGCTCTCCGAATATTTAGATCTTGCGTGTTTTTTGATGGGAATTTGTATTGGGTTCGATTAGTGATAGGGTAGGGCACAAGTATTAACTGGTTGCATATTGAAACATTAGATTAGAAGTAAGCTAAGGGATGGCAAGTAATTTTAGGTGGTTGACCTGAATTTGGTACGAACTGGAAAAACCCCAACAGTAGACTTTCAATTCCACTGATAAATATATGATATTTAATATCTCACTCATGTCAAGGTGGAAAAGTTCATTGGGTTGCGTACCTAGAATTCTCAGTGGTAAGATCCGCTCTTATTTCGTGTGAAAAAACATCTGTTTATAAGCATTTCCCGGCGATTGAGACGAGGGTGTGATACCGCTTTTCCTAAGGCGGAAATCTCTAAGGAGGCTTTTTGATGTACAAAACAATATATGTCCCGGTTGATAATTCAGACCATTCGAATATGGCTGTAGAACTGGGGGTGCAGTTCGCGAAAATTTTCGGATCGAAAATTGTGGGTAGTCATGTGTATGCGGCGAAGATGCATGATAAGCGGTTTAAGCAAATGGAGGCAGGTCTTCCTGAGGAATATCACGACGAAAAGGAGTTAGATCGCCAACGCCAAATACATGATTCCCTTATCACCAGAGGTTTGCAAATAATTACAGATTCATATTTGGATTTTGTCGATCAGAAATGCGCGGAAGCGAATATTCCTCTGGAGCGGCGCTCACTCGAGGGACGAAATTGGAAGGCAATTGCAGAAGATATTTCAAAAAATGGGTATGACTTGACCATTATGGGGTCCTTGGGGGTTGGGGCAGTGAAGGACTCTGTGATCGGCAGTAACACGGAACGTGTGATCCGTCGGATTCGTAATTCGGATATGTTCGTAGTGAAAGATACCAAACCCATGAATGGTGGGAAAATTGTGGTAGCTGTAGATGGGAGCCATTACTCCTTTGGCGGATTGAAAACCGCGTTAGCACTGGGAAAGGCGCTCAATAAGCCTGTAGAAGCGATTTCGGCATTCGACCCCTATTTTCATTACGCCGCGTTTCACAGTATTTCCGGTGTCCTGAATGAAGAGGCTGGAAAGGTGTTTCGATTTAAGGAGCAGGAAAAGCTTCATGAGGAAGTCATTGACAGCGGGTTAGCAAAAATTTACCAGTCTCATCTTGATGTCTCTCGCGATGTCGCCCAGGATGAGGGCGCAGATATTAAGACAACTCTTCTTGACGGCAAAGCGTTTGAGAAAATCATTCAATACGTTCGGAAAGAGCAGCCATGGCTGCTAATTGTAGGACGGATTGGGGTGCATAGCGACGATGATATGGATATTGGCAGCAATGCCGAGAATCTTTTGCGTTCAGCTCCTTGCAATGTATTAATATCTAACAAGAAGTTTGTTCCTCCGATTGACACGCAGGCCGAATACACGATCGCCTGGACGGAAGAAGCCTTACGGCGGATGGAAAAGATACCTGTCTTTGCACGGGGAGTGGCAAAGACTGCGATACATCGATATGCTATCGAAAAGGGTCATACCATCATCAGTAATTCTGTCATCGATGATGCGGTTGGTGATATTCTACCCAAAGGGGCCATGGACGCCATGAAAACGTTAGGCGGTACTCTCGATGCTGCTGGAGTCGATCGGAATGCCATGCAGGCAGGGGATGAGGTTGCGCAGGACTTGATGGGTTCCACCTTGAGCGGCATGATGTCTCATGTGGTGGAAGAAAAGCCATCGGAGGATTCGGCGCCAATGAGCGCAGGGAACAAGTCGTATCTAGCGCGAATGTCCAGAGACTATTATGTTTGTGGTGGATGTGGATATATTGGAAAAGGCGATCAACCGGTGCTGTGCCCTGTCTGTGGTCTTGATGGAGCACAATTCAAGCAAGTCGATAAATCTATTTTTGATGCGGCTGCCAAGGCGGAAGGTGGCTTGGAAACCCAAGTATCATATGATGATATACCTATGCAGTGGACGAAAGATGCTCGTGAAGCCATTCGAGCCGTTCCCGCTGGTTTTCAACGCCGACGGGCAAAAGCGAAAATCGAAAAAACTGCAAGAAAACTTGGAATGACCACGATTACGTTGGAATATTCAGGAGCAATGATTCAAGAAGCGGCAAGCGAGGACTATACACCAATTTTTGCCAATAAAACGGCTGGGGAGACGGCAACTATGGTCTCTGAATCCAAATCTGAAAATACTGGCAACACCAATGGAGCCGACCCGTATGTGTGGGAGCCCGATGCCCTACAACGATTGGAAAGAGCTCCTGCCGGATTTATGCGTGATTGCACCAAAGCGTTAATTATCAAACATGCTGAAAAAATTGGAACCACAACCATAACTCTAGATGTGGCGAACCAGGGAATTGAGCAAGCCAAAACTACTATGGAAGAAGCCATGAAAACTGGCAATGTCAAGGACATTGTGGCCAAGTTGACTGGCGCGGGGGCTCCCTCGGAAGCTCAATCTGGAGCCGGCCATAATGGGTAAGTCTCTGCCTGTTATCAATTCATTCCTTAATACGCTGAACTCGTTAGGGTCCAGTGCAATTTCTAAGTTTGAAACGTTTCGTCCAGATTCCGGAGCGCCTGGGGATGGTCGAACCGTGGATGATTTTAAGCCCTACCTGGTGGCCCTCAATTTAACCAAGCGTTGCAATCTCAAATGCGACCATTGTTATCTGGATGCCACAACGAAAATGGGCGGTGGGCACGATGAATTGACGACAGAAGAATGTTTTCAGCTTATTGATCAGATTGCCCAAGTCAATGCCGGTAGTCTTCTTGTTATTACCGGAGGAGAGCCGTTGGTTCGTCCTGATATTCTTGAAATCGCGCGTCATGCAGTCGAGAAGCGATTTATGGTCGTATTTGGCACCAATGGTATGCTGATTGACGATAAGATGGCGAAAGCCATGGTAGACATTGGTGTGATGGGCGTAGGAATTAGTATTGATTCCTTGGATTCAGCAACCCACAACGCGTTTAGAGGTTTACCTGGTGCATGGGAAGGCGCTATGGCTGGCATTGAGGCCTGCAAACGAAATGGTCTTCAATTTCAAGTACATTTCAGCGCACAGCCCATGAACTACAAGGAATTACCAGCGGTCATCGATTGGTCACACGATTTAGGTGCCAAAGTCTTAAATGTCTTTTTCATGGTGTGCACTGGACGGGGTGAAGAACTCACTGACATCACGCCTTCGCAATATGAAGAGGTTTTGACTTATATGGTGGAGAGCCAAGATAAATACCAGGACATGTTGGTTCGGGCGCGTTGTGCGCCGCATTTCAAACGCTTAGCCTATGAAAAAGATCCAAATTCTCCCATTACCAAGGCGACAGGATATATGGGAGGGGGATGTCTGGCAGGCACTAACTATGCGCGAGTGACGCCAAATGGCGATCTCACGCCTTGCCCGTATATGCCCCTGTCTGCAGGAAACATTCGCGACACTAGTTTTGTCGATTTATGGGAAAACTCAGAAGTATTCAACTCCTTTCGCTATCCTCACCTCAAGGGCAAATGCGGAGATTGCGAATACAGTGAAATTTGCGGCGGGTGCCGCGCTCGTCCTTATGTGGACCACGGGGATGCGATGGATGAGGATGAATGGTGTCTGTACACTCCCAGAGGGGGAGAAAAAATTAAAGTGGCCTTCAATATGCCGGAATCCTCGTCCGTGGAATGGGAAGCCGACGCGGAAGAACGGCTCAGTCGGATCCCATATTTTCTTCGAGCTATGGTAAAAAAAGGTGTCGAGCGTCATGCTGTTGAACAAGGTCTTCCAGTCGTGACCATTGAATTAATGGAAGAACTTCGGAAGCGTCGATTCGGAAATGAAAAGCCTGTGTTTAAGTTCTAATGGAATCCCTCCTCGGAGTTCTCACCGATCTTAATCAGATTATTCCCATCCTGGTGCATTGGTTGCACCTGCTGTCTGCCGTGGTGTGGATTGGTGGGCTGGCGTTTCTTGTCATGGCCGTAACGCCCTGTCTCAAAAACACTGTTCCAAAACAATTTATCCGACCAATATCTGAAACCTTTTATCAACAATATAAACGGGTGGTCGGGATTCTCTTGGTAGTTATCCTTTTTACTGGAGGATTTAATCTCCATTATGTAAGTGAGGGGATGGTCATGCAGTCGGGGGAGGGTGTCTCCCATCATGCCAAATACCTAACCGTTTTTTTTATTAAATTGTTCTTGGTGCTGGGAATTCTGACCATTTTTCTATACACCATTATCTTTAAAAATGAACCCACAGGTGGTGAGACAAGCGAAGAATTAGAAGAGATGGCCATAGAGCCGGTTCCATTTCAGCGTGTAGCCTTGTGGATGGGGGTGTTTATCATTCTTTGTGCGGCAGCGATGAAACATCTCCATGTGTAACTAATTTTTCTTACATTGAATTTTGCATGGCGTAGTTTTACAGGCTTTTCCCCTGCTTCAATCTTCTGAATGCTTTAATGAATTGAACTTCCCAGTGGGAATGGCTGGGTTGACCACAAAAGAGCCTAACCTTTTCGAATACCCATCATAGTTGATACCAAATAGCTAAAGAATTCGCATGGATCCATTTCTCATAATGGATCCAACTGCAGAAAAGATCTTCCTGGATAAATTATCGTGTGGCTGGGAAAAAATCAGGGTCTTAAGGAAGGTTGATTACCTGATAGTTGGCTGGGTAGCTTAATCCAGACTATCACTGCGGATTCTTTTGATAAATCGTCTTGTTGATCTGGTAGACGACCGGACGCCTGAAAATTAATTTTCCTACCAGTTTGTTGCTCCACCCTATTAAGTTATTTGCTGTCCAATGGCTCGATCTTCACGTTCTCGCACCCCTCGCTCCAGTACCAGGCCATCTCTAGAATTGTCCCTACCGTCGGATCTGCCTGTCGAAGTTCCCTTTGAACCACCCTCACACAGACCATTGGTAGCCCTTGTGGGGCGGCCGAATGTGGGGAAATCTACACTGTTTAATCGAATTGTCGGCCATCGTACGGCAATTGTAGATGATGTATCAGGGGTCACTCGGGATAGAAACACGGCAGAGTGCGATTATCAAAATCGGATATTTACGTTGGTCGACACCGGTGGGCTGGATCTGACCACCGACGATGTCATTGTGGAGCAGATCAAATTTCAAACCCAAGCGGCCATTGAGGAAGCGGATTTGGTCATCGCCGTCATGGATGGCCGGGTGGGCTTGTCTCCTTTGGATGCCGATCTCGTTAAGCTATTGCGACCGGTGACGAAGCCGATTTTTCTGGCGGTCAACAAGATCGATACTCCTCAGGCTGAACCGCTCTTGGCCGATTTCTACAAATTGGGGATAAAAACAATTTTCCCTATTTCGGCTGAGGGAGGATTAGGGGTGGATGAATTACTGGAAGCCCTTTTGCCCTATCTTCCCCAAGCCCCGGAAAATGAAGTCCAAAGAGAGATCCCAAGGATTGCGGTGGTGGGTCGACCCAATGTGGGTAAATCGACGCTAGTCAATGCCATTCTCGGTGAACAACGACTCATTGTCAGTGATATTCCAGGAACGACCCGCGATCCAATTGATTCAATGGTCAGACTTCATGGACGAAGGTATATCTTTACAGATACGGCCGGTCTCCGACGAAGAGGGCGGATCGAGCGTGGAATTGAAGGTTATAGTGTCGTGCGCGCCATTCGAGCGTTAGGACGGTCTGATGTTGCCGTCCTGGTTTTGGATGGGGTAGAAGGAGTCACGGAGCAAGATACGAAAATCGCCGGCTTAATCAGTAAGCAAGGGCGAGGCTGTATCATCCTCGTGAATAAATGGGACTTGCGCGCGGAAGATCGTGAGGCGTACCCCGCCTACAATCTGGAATTGGCCCGGCGGTTTCCATTTTTTACCTATGTGCCGGTTGTCTTTGGTGCCGCCATTCAGTCGGAAACGCTCACGCGAATCTTTCCTGAAATTGATCAGGTTGTGGCCGATTTTTCCAAGCGTATTCCCACCCGTAAGCTGAACCTCTTTGTTCAGGAACTCCTGGAAAAAAATCCCATGACATTGGTCCGAGGCAATCCGAAAAAATCCGTATTTATCACTCAGGTGGCGACCAAGCCGCCTACCTTTGCGTTATTTGTCAAATCCGCACCAAAAGTTCCAGCCTCCTACCTCCGTTATCTAGAAAACTCCATCAGAACGGAATATGGTTTTGAGGGGATTCCGCTCCGGATATTGTTGCGTAGTCAATAAAGAGTTTTTGCAATAGCTCAAGATCTCTGCTGGACACTGTCGTATAGTTTTTAATCAGAGTAATTTTTGAACTTACGCCATTCATGCAGTACAATTTGAAGCATGAGTCGCATGGTTTGGATGGGTGTCCTGATCCTTATGAACGGCCTGGTCATTTCAGGCTTAGCCGCTTCCCACGAGTCAAGGATTGTTGGTGTGCAACCCCGATGGGAGGAGGGGCGAGACCTCTATCTATTCATTGCCTGGAATGTCATGGGGCGGAAGGACGGGGGGATGGTCCACGAGCGGCCATGTTGGCCCCTCGCCCAGGTAATTTAGTCTCGGCAGCAACCTCAATCAAAACTGATGAAGAAATCCTCGAGATTCTTGCTAAGGGAATACCCAGGACGGCCATGAGCGGCTGGAGTCATCAATTGTCGGATGATGAACGGCGTCATATCCTTGCCTATATTCGAACCCTTGTGCATTTTCAAGACCCACCATCACCTCAGCTTCCTTCTTCTGGATCTTAGCCTGTTGCCGGCTTGAGGCGGGTATTGGATTTTCCCGGTCGCATCCGACTTAAGTGATCGAAGTAATGGACGAAGGCTTGTATCCCCCCTGAGGCTTGTCCCCAATCGAAATATTCATTGGGGGCATGGTACCCATGTTCAGGCAGGCTGAGACCCATAAACAGAATCGGGGCCTTCCAGGCCCGTTGTAATACCGCAATGGCCCCGATAGATCCACCTTCCCGCACAAACACCGGTCGGCGTCCAAAGCCCTGGGCTACTGCCTCTTGCAGTGCCTCCGCATAGGGGCCATCGGAAATTCCACGATAGGGTTCCAGTTCTCCATCATTTATCACCTCGATATCAGGATTGCGGGCACGAAGGTGTTTTTTCAGGAGTCGGAAAATTTTTGAGGGATGTTGATTTGGAACTAATCGCATACTCACTTTGAGTTCCCCCCAGGCCGGCACAATGGTTTTGACGCCTGGGCCCATGTGCCCACCCGTTAATCCATGCACTTCAAAGGTGGGGGAGGCCCAGATCCGTTTGAGCAAATCCTGAGGGTCAGAGGTTCGAAGCGATCGCAGTTGATAGGCCTCTTTAAAGAGGCGAACCTGGAATCCTGAGGCCAGAAAATTTTTCATTTCGGTGCGGGTTGGCGGGACGACATCATCGTAGAATCCGGTGATTTTCACGCGTCCGGTTTTCGCTTCCAAGCAGGAATAGGCGGCGTCGCATAATTCGGCCAAGGGATTGCGCGCCCCGCCGCCCGTGAGACCGGAATGAATATCGGTTTCCCCTGTGCGAAGCACCAACTTGGCGACCAACAAACCGCGAAGCCCACAGGAGAGGGCCGGGCGATCCTTCGCCACCCAAATCGTGTCAGACACCAGAACCGAATCAGACGGTGGGACAGCTTTACGGTTTTGAAGGACCTCGGGGAAATTCGGGCTGGCAATTTCTTCCTCCAATTCCCAGAGGACCCGAATGTTTAGGGGAATGCCGGCTTCTCTTGCAAATTTGGCAGCAAAGAGGGCGGTCAATGCAGGGCCTTTATCATCCGTGGCCCCACGGCCACAGTACCGATCACCATCCTTTTTAAAGGCAAAGGGAGGCTGACGCCATTCGGGTTCTTGAGCCGGTTGGACATCGAGATGATTGTAAATGGTCAGACTGGGATATTGTCGCCCGGCCACCCATTCTCCAGCCACGCTTGGGTAACCCTTGGTGTTCACGATAGCGGCCTTGGCTCCAAATTGTTCCAGATACTGAACGGCTAATTGGGCCATTCGGTGCATATCGTGGGCATGCTCAGGGTCTGAACTTACTGATGGCACTTCTACCATCTGACCTAAAAGGTCTTCAAAGTTGGGGCGCTGATCTTGAATGTAGGTGCGTAATTGGGATTGATAATCACTCATGAGATGACGGGTCCTTTTCGTGTTTGGGCTGAGAGTGCAAGCACGGAAACGAGGGTGGGGAAAACGGATGGTATTCCAAGAACAACGACAAGGGGGCTAACATGTCGTCATCCAACTGAAAACGGCACCGGAGCAAAAGTCACAATGAAAATAGCCAGGGCCGCCCAGGCGACCCATCGCCGGTGTTTACCCAAAACCGTGTGCGGGTCCATCACTGGCGGGTGGGCAATCCCGACCAGGCTGGCCAATCCGACCCAGAGAATCCACCCCGGCCACCCCGTGAGGCCCAAATAGATGAGGATGGGAATCGTGGCCAATGCCAGTGAGCGTTGTCGACGACCTAATACGGCAAATGCCACATGGCCTCCGTCCAATTGCCCCAAGGGTAATAAATTAATCGCGGTGACGAAAAACCCGAACCACGCGGCAAAAGCAATCGGATGGAGCACAATATCGTGCGTGGGTGGGATCGGACCAAACATGAGCCAGGCAAACCATTGCAGCAGGAGAGGTTCGCCCAACTGTAACCCATAGGTTTGGGATCTGGGGACGATATGGGAGAAAGAGAGGCCGATAATAATGGCGACAACCGCGGCGATAAATCCGGCAATGGGACCTGCAACGCCAATATCAAAAAGCGCACGACGATTCATGATTGCGGATCGCATGCGAATGACCGCCCCAAAGGTACCGATGAAATGTGGAGGACCGGGAATGAACAGCGGTAAGGACGCGGGAACACGATGAATTCGGGAGAGGAGGTAATGCCCGAATTCATGGGTGACAAGGATTCCTAATAGGGTTGCGGCAAAGGGGATCCCATTGACTAAAGAGCCTGGATAACGCATTAAAAAATCCCAGGCCCCGTTGACTGGTTTCATATTAACCTGAAATGCTCCTGCCCACAGTGTGGTGAATATAGTGAGCCCAAAGAGCAAAATAGGAAGTCCCCATTGAGAAAAGGCGCTGGGAGTTGGAGGAGGGAATTCGTCCACCTCGTCTCGAGTGTCAAGCCGGTCAGGTTGAATTGAATGCCAATGACCTATTCCGCGGGAGGATCTTTCGAGTGAGCGTTCTCGAAGCACGGCGTCTTTGGAGATAGGCATGATCAGAGGGGTAGTTGGGTTAGTTGAAGGGATTGGATCGGTGGGAGCAATAGGATTCAATAGAGAAGGTGGGGGTGTTGGGTTGTTCTCCGAAGGCGTTGAAGGTGTGGGCGATTCGTGATCCATTAACACGTCCTTATTGAATGCCAAGCCAGGAATTGGTCTGACATGCAATATCAGGCAAATGGATTGTGCGCTTGTTCCTCAGTCACTGTTGTGGAGGGACCATGGCCAGGAAACAAGGTGGTGTCTTTTGATAAGTGTAACAGGGTATGGCGAACGGATTGCAAATGCTGTGGATACAGCGAAAAAGGGTTGGAGCGCCCCACCGAACCGGAAAAGAGCGTATCTCCCACAAAACACAGGGTTTGGCCTTTGAACGATAACAGGTAGCAAAATCCTCCAGGGGTATGGCCCGGGGTGGCCAAACATTCAACCGTCAACTCTCCCAGGGCAATCATCTGATGGTCGGCTGGTATTTTTATGGAGGCGTCAGGTGGTTTCCATGGGAGCAGGTCGAAATCTCCATTTCCCAGATAGACCGGTACTGGCAATTGAGCCAAAATCTCTTCCAACCCTCCCGCATGATCCGTATGCCCATGGGTGAGGCAGATGCCGATTAAGGTCAATGCACGTTGGGAAATGCTCGAAAGCATCTGCTTGGCATTGTACCCTGTATCAATCATGAGGGCCTGTTTGGTGGCTGGATCAGTTAATAGATACCCTTTAACTTCATACCCGCCAATGTCGCCTTTGATGGTCTGAACAAGATCGTGTTCAGTCGTCCACTCTGGTTGGGGCTGAGGTAACCATCCGTCCAAAGTCAGGTTTATCAGGGGTCCAACGCGTAGGTGCAAGGCCTGGCTAATTCCCTGAATTTCGCTTTTGGTCGGAGTACGGTTGGCTTTCTCAAGGTCTTCCACGTCGGCCTGCTCCATTTTCGCCAAGTCCGCCAGGGTTTCAATTCCCAGTCCTTGCCCAAAACGAGCCTTTTTAATGATATCGCAAAATTCGTCTTCTAAACTCATTTACATGCCCAAAATAAAATTGGCTATGGTGGTGAAAGTTCCCTCTCTTGTCTTGCTGCTTCATCTAATCAAAAAAGAGGGGGTTGAGGAAAGGGCTATCTGTCTTTTTTCGAATCAAGACGGTTGAACCATTTAGGGGCTGTTGAAAAAAGCCGTCAGCGGCGTTCTCGCCATTTTTCCGTGCTCACGTACTGGAAGTACGCTCTGCGCGCAAAAATGGCTGGGGCCTTCCCTTCGACATGACTCAGGGCAGGACTGGACAATCCCTATGAAAGGCTCAGGGCATGCTTTTTTGAACCGCCCCGAGGCCGCTGATCGGCACCGTGCCTGTGGGTCACTATGCCCTTGGAAATTAGTATTATTCAACACTCCCATTTAAGATGTTCTTGTGGGAGGGGCATATTTGGGGATGAAAAATGAGTAGTGCTTCATAATAAGGCACTTCTCCAGAATGGAGAGCGTGTCAACGCTTCCACAAGTCATGATACTTTGCAAATACCGACCCTTTATCGCATTCTGGGGTGGGGATTCTTCCTTGACATTAAAAGGGGAATAGGCTACTTAAATGAGGACAATTATCTGGGATAAAGTGCCACGTACAATCCAATAACCTTAATGGGAGGCAGGAAATGAAAAATCTGCTAATTGCTGGTTTCTTAGGATTTTGTTTACTCAATTTGACCGGATGTATGGGGGTAGCCTCACCTGTTGCAGGGTGGGCTTATACTGAAGCCAAATTCGGCAACCAAGTTACTGATGGTGCTGTTGGGACTAAAACTGGAACAGCCTGTGCAACATCAATTCTTGCTATGGTTGCGACAGGTGATGCTAGTCAGGAAAAGGCCATGGCGAATGGTGGAATAACTCAGATTACCTACGTTGATCATTCCGCAAAAAATATTCTTGGAATCTGGGGGGAGTGGTGTACTATCGTGCATGGTTCCTAATCGGTTAGTAAATTAATTTCTTTGGGGGATTGTCCTAAGGGTGTCTTAGGACAATCCCCTTTTTTACTGGGAAAAGTAACCCAAACACTTAGAACTGGATAGTGATGGTAAGTTTTAACCCATAGGCCAGTCTCTCAAACTATAAAATACAGGCTTCTATTTTCAGATAGGCTATTTCCAGCCCAAGGTGGAAGCCCGTTTTTGAATTAAAATCTTCGTGGCCAAACTGCGGGATATTTGGAAAGATTTAATTGACGAAGTTTTTCTCTCGCTCTGCCTTGTTCTTGTAGATACTGCTGAATTGCCAATTTTCTCCCCCTACTGGCGCTACCCGTAAAATCCATAGGACTAAAGCCTCCCGCCCCGAAACTTTTTTGAACGCCAGTTCTCCTCAAGGCACAGTTTGGTACCTGATGCTCTGGAACATGCCCATCATTTGCCAGGGCAAAACCTTCGGATCGGCCCAACACATCAGGGGTCTGTTGAAAAAAGCCGCCAGCGGCTTTCTCGTCATTTTTCCGTGCTCACGTACTAAGCGTACGCTCCGCGCGTAAAAACGGTTGCAGCCTTGCTGGACGGACTTTTTGAACCGACCCGGAACCTCTGATGTGTAATCTAATCCTGCGCAAATTTGCCCTTGAAAATATTTATTATTCAACACTCCCATCAGATGGACGTACCCTCTTCACCGCATGGGCGAACAAACTCTATGTCGTAGGGTTAGGCAAGGCTGAGCGTTACCTCCGCAATGATTCCAACCAGATCATTCTCCAACAAGGAATCCGGCGATTTCTCATTGTGGCAGAAGAATATGATGGCGAAAAAAGCTGGGACCACAGGAGGCGAGGTTCATTGCCTAGAGAGTTTTCTTGACATTATAGGCAAGAGCGCCTGGAATATAATGTCAGGCGATCTTAGGTTTCTGAATTATGTTAATTTAGAATATACTCGGAGAGAGAGTTGTATTTTTCCATAAAATTTGTGTTGCTCCTTTCCTGGTTTGTGGCCATTTTTCTTCCCTGTCGTTTGGAGGCTTTGGATGACATTGAGATTTATCTGGCAGGCTATGGTATGGGGTCACAGCCTTTAAATAAGGGAGTTTCGTTCAAAAGCAGAGAGCTTTCAGGCGAGAAGGTGAATGGAGATCCTGGTTTGGGATTTAAGGTAGGGTTCTTCCCTCATTTTGCCAGTGGATTCCTTGGTCTGGAATTGGAATCATTTGGAAATAATAATTCAATCCGTTTTCCAATAGGCAGTAGTTTGGGACCGACAAAAGGTAATAGCAGCCTTATAACCTATCAGTCCATGGTCAATTTTATTGTGCGATATCCAGGGACTATGTTCCGACCGTATGCGGGTATAGGAGGCGGGCTTTCAAATGGAATATTGAGAAATGCCGATATTCCTGGAAGAAAAGATAAAACTTTTGAAACAGGAACGGCTCCTGGATATCAATTTTTAGGTGGCATGCAACTCGTCATTACTGAAAGGTGGTTTGTATTTGGAGAATACAAATATTTCTCTGCGAATTACCATTGGAAGGAACTTTCCTTAAATTTCAGGAGCGAGTATTTTTTGGGGGGCATTGGTTTTTTGTTTTAGTCTTAGGTTGGATGTTTTTGTAAAAATTTTTGCGAAGTAAGGTTTTGGCTTGCCTCGTCTCTTGGAAAGTTAGAAATACCCGTGAAAAACACCAAGGACTTCATTGTCGTGATCATGGTGAGTGAAGGTGGCGCGCACCGAGAAATTTTTGGCGAATGTCCATCGTTGCCCCACAGAAATAGGGATGTCATGCGATCGATCTCCAAGGGGATAGTATAAATATCCTGCTGACATGAGCCATTTCCACCTCGGATTAATTGTGGCCATCACGCCGCCAGATACTCCTCCCCCCACCCGGTGATTTTCTTTGTACGCGCCACTGACGTTGGCATCCATCTCCCCAAAGAGAAAAAAAACCTCCCGTTGAAACACCTGAGTTTCTAGGGCTCCACCAATTCCTGCATTTGCATTCCCATTTGAACAGAGGTCGCAAGTTGATGTCTTGACGGTATCCATTCCAACATTAAATTTCCATGACGGCGAGGCAAACAACGAATCAATGGGAGCAAATGAGAGGACATTGGCGAAGGTGAACTGTTCTACTCGTAATTGCTCCCGTCGGTGATAATGCCTCAACCTCAAATCAAGTAATTCTATTTGAGCATCTTGCGTATACCCCTCGTCAGGGTCCAGGAGATCATGATAGGCGCCCCTGAAGTTGATTTCTTCAAAGGTCTCATTGTTTCGCCACCCGACTCCACCTCCTACTCTGAGTGTTTGGTGTCCGTGTTCGGGAGAGAGGGAATACGGTTTAACCGGAAAGGGGCCGGATGGGATGGGAATGTGACTACGTGCGACTAAGATAGAACGATTTTTGGCCTTATAGTCTTCAGCCTTGTCCTGATCGGTTGTCCCTTTATATCTCAAGACGTCTGAAGCGAAATCCAGAAGGAATGTTTTCCGGTTTTTTGGTAATTGAAGAAATTCGAATTGGCTTATCATTTGAGGATTGTGAACGAGGTTTCGGACTAAGGAAGTTTCTTCTTTTGTTAATGCTTCTCTCTTGCGTTTGAGGAGAGTACTGCGGGCCGGGCGGTAAGAAACATTTTGAACCAATCCTTTCTGTCGAGCAAGAAGGCGAATGGTATCGGCAGGAATCGTCGCAAAGTGAAATTGGTCGGTCAGGTGTAGGTTGGGATCGGCCACTTCTAAAAGTGAGAGGATGTGGTACGCACAATTTTCTTTAAAGAAGTAATAGTCGAAATAAGCATTCCCTAATTCCCACGCATGTCTGAGCAATTTGTAATATTCCTCTCGTGAAAAATTCAAGCGATATTCCCAGATATCCCGATTCTCAAGATCTCGATATTCTTTGACTTTCATGTAATAGGGAATGGTCGAGAAGAATCCCTTGTATCCTCCAAAAATCCCTTTATAAGCAAATTCAATCCCCGCATTCGGCGGGACCTCCGCAGCGTAGTTTATCGTATATGCCAAGATATTCGTTTCTGCTGTTTCGCCTTTTTGATCAACTCGCAAAAATGAATGTCCAAACATCGATGCGGGATTATCCATATAGGCTGAAGGAAAAATAACCGTAATCGAATCAGGGTTGAGTTCTTTAAGCCAACTGACAAAACGCTCACATGGATGTGGAGGAAGTTGAGAGTCCTGAAAGTGTAGTTTCTCTTTCAGCCAGTGATATCGGGCAATAAATGCACATTGTGCCGGCTGTTTGGAACGGCCAACTAATGTATCAGAAAAAAAATATGTCAGTGTGGCTTGTAATTCAGCTTCTGGATCAGTTTTCCCATCCGGTGAAAGGAAAAACCCCGGATCATCGACTTCGCTGGTGTAGCCTCCAAAAAAGTTTTGTCGGTAATGGAGTAAGAGATGCCAATAACGGTTCTGGTGAAGTTTGTCCACGCTGGCTTGTTGAAGTAGTTCTTGCAGATAGGGAGAGGGGGGACCTTGAGCCTTGAGTTCAAACGGAAAGAACAGTAGTGCAAGAAAAAGAAGGAGAATATTTTTCACATGCTAGGAAAGAAAAGAGAGGCTCCGGCTTGTAAGGCCGGAGCCTGAAAGAATTTACTTCAATGTCGTGGCTTGAGCTAAAACGGGATGGTTGTCCATGGCAGCGTGAATGGCTATCACTACCGCCTTGGGAGAGGTTTCGCCCGCCTGAACGAGAGTAGTGTATTTCTCTTGGGTCATGGCAAAGAACGCGGGCTGTTGGGCAATGGGAATACCCATCAGTGTGGCCAAGGATGTGAGATGTTCGCCTTGCCCTTGTGCCATTTCTTGAGACAAATTGTCAAAATTTACACCCGCAAAGACATTCACTTTTTCGGATGCAAAAATTTTCCCATCATTGGTGCATCCGGAAGTACCCGAACTGATTCCAAACGTTTGAGATCCAAAAGTGCCGTTGGTTGTGGCCATCATGACCTGACCACCAATGCTTTCTTTTTGGCTGGAATCCCCCCACGCGAGTTTTCCTAATCCGCAACCTGGACCATTGTTTGGCGGATTCCCTAACGCCATGCCTGACATTCCCATGATCAGAAAAAAGGTTGACACCAATGCCCATGGTTTTTTCCCCATGCTTTCCTCCTAGTTTGGTGTGAGAGATAAAGGAATAGTTTTACGACCTGTGAAGATGATTATAACAAAAGGAAGGCTATTGGAAAGTCAAAATTTACACAAACATGCACATCTCCCCATTGACGCCTGACGGGATCCTCTTTGGCAGATTTATTTTGTGTTCAGACTTTAGTGGTTGAATATTCCCTGTTGGTCAATGCAGGAATATTTCGTGATGTGTCAGCCGGAGAATGTTGGCTGTTTGTGGATAAAGAAGGAATCCTAGCTGGCCTTAGATCAGGACATTTCTCAAGGAGTTGTCTGAGCGTTCGATGGCCTTCTTCGTATTCAGGGTGTAGGGTGATGATTTCTTCCATGGTGGCAAAAGCTTTTGGTAGCTGTCCCGCCTCGATTAATAATGCTGCCAACCGCAACCTTCCTTCTAGATTTACCGGATTCTTATTGACCAGTATTTGCAAGGTCTGAATTCCTTCTTGATAGTTGCCTGCATCCGCGCAGTGGTCGGCATAAATGCCATACAGATGGTTATCCAATTCAGAGACAAAGTGTGATTGTTCCAATTCGTCCCAGTCCATTGAGACAGGGGGGCTTATTGGGCCGATCTTTTGTGCCAGCCGGAACCGATGGCTGTGTGGGTCAGATAACTCTGTGAATTCTGGATCGGATGTTGGATGGAAACCTAGGCCGTTCCGCCCAAGGATTTCTTCAATTTCCTGATTGGAATACGACCGTATCCCAATGGTGTCTTCGAGAGGAACGTCTTGAAAATGGCCTATGGGTAGTTGAAAGACCAGATACCCCTTAGGAGTCAAGACGCGGTGGATTTCTCTCAGGTAAAGTTCAAATACAGGACGAGGCATGTGTTGAAATGTGACGTAGGAATAGACTAGATCAAATGAGGAGTGAGGAAATTCCAAAAGATCCACCCCAGAGGTTTCATGTGTGTGGATATGGGGAAAGGCAGCTAACCATTGTTTGCTCTGGGCAATCATTGCGGAGGAGACATCGACACCCACTAAATGATGGAAATGGGAGGCGAGGGCTTTGAGAACTCTGCCAATGCCGCATCCAATATCTAAAACATTCCACGACGGTAGGTGAGGGACTGGGAGGGTTGCCAGCAAGGCTTGGGCAGTGTCTTTTCCTGATTGAGTAAACTTTTCTTCTGTGTGGTAAGCCTCGGTGGCAATCCCAAATCTGGCATGGTGTTGGGCTCGTTCGTTCCAGTCGTGTTTCATTTTTTCCACAATGTTCATAAGTCTCCTCATCTCCACCAGTTCGAGATATTGCACCTGGTCCAATGTTGCATTTTTTCTGTGTGTGCTTGGGTATTTTGATGTATCGGTACGAAAGGCTCTGGTTGTTTAATAATAATCTTTCCATGCTTTGTCTTGTGACATAAGCTTGAGCAAGTCCGTTGCCAACTTCGTTGGAGAGGGCATGTCAGCATATCGGGCTTACAATTTCCAGAATGCGTTAGTGAAAGGAGCATTTTTGAGAGAGAAGGAGGTTATTCAATGTGGAGAAGGTAATGGGCAAGAGATTCTTGGGAGTGGAAAGGTATGCCGAGTTTTACAATTTAATGACTAGGTTAATGTACTTGTTTGCAGATTTTTTCGATCAAATGGTGGATGAACTTTAGTAGGTCAGGCTTTGTAATCGGGCACCAAAAAAAACGGGACTTTCAGTGAGAGAAATATGAGGATTTGAGCGAGGCGTGAATAAATGAGTACTAAGCGAACACATCAATACGAGAGATTATAGCATCCGGTGGTTTTTCAGACGGAATCGCGTCTTCTTTGGTTTTTTGTTGCCTTTTTGGGCGGGCTGCCGCTTCAAGGGTATTGGCTGAAACGGCCACCGCCCGATCCTGGGCTGAAGGATCTGCAGGTGCTAGAGCTGCGGCCCGAATTTGCTGGGCTTTTTGTATGGTGGCTTGTGGATTACCTGATATGGGAGAAGTGTCAATTCTGACTTCTCCTCCGGCAGCATAGAATATCCATCAGACCCTCGTTGAAAGGAAAAGCTGGTCCCACTTTTGGCTAGTCCTCCTGATGCTGCTATGTGCGCCTGTGCGTGATTTCTAACTTCACGATCGCGATTCTGAAGTTCCACCATCTCTTTTTTCTGTATGGAGGGAGTTTCTTGTGATTGTTTGGTCTTATTCCCGTCAGAACGGTTTTGGAGGGCCAATAAAGAATTCTGGAGTGAAAAGGGTGAGGTGGAAGAGAATATGTTCATTAGGAAAAGCCTGTTCACATAGATTTCGGACTTTTGGTGAGATAAATTGACTCATTTTAGGCCAATGGTGATGGGTTAATCGTATAAATTGAACTTCTAAAAAATGTTTTGCGGGGGTGGTCCCGATGATGCAGAAACAGTGATGTCCGAAAAATGGTTTGGATATATCATCCTGAAAACGGCAGCAGGACATCCCTTTCCACTCTAATGGCCGCGTCCGAGGCGGTTCTTAGGTCAACAACCTACTACAACCCGTTCATGCTCAGGTTTTCGAATGAGGAATTAAAGACGGGAACGGGAGATTCAATCGTTCCTTTCTTATTGCACTAAAACGAACGTGGAAGCCCCGCTCTTTGAGCGGGCAGGAAACGTTCAGCCGGCCGGAGGCCGGTCCAGGTTGTGATGCCATGGGCGTATGCCACTGAAACGAACGAGCCCTGCGGTTTACGACACGAAATATCATCTGGTCTGAGCCCCGAAATAGCGGAGGTAGATCATTCGGGAGGATATTCGACAACGCCTTGACAGGTGTTTCACCAAATTACGGAGGACTTTGGTTGTGAGCTAGGTCGAATTGGAGGTGGCGAAGGAGCACGTGCCTGTCTGTCTGGATTTTCCGCCCCGGTATTCGATTGCCAAAATGGTGGGGATTTTCAAGAGCATTTCAGCCAGTCAGGTGTTTAGGGAATATCCAGATTTGAAGAAACAACTGAGGAGGCAAGCGTTTTGGGAAGAGGGGTATTTTGTTCGGACAGTGGGAGATGCCCCGTAACGGCGGCTGTGGTGCAGCGATATATTCGCTATCATCGGCATGAAGAACACGGGGTTAAGCAACTGAAGTTGTTTTGAGGGGGCTGGAAAGCCCCGCCCTTTGGGCGGGGAACTTTACTGATAAGAAAAATGCCCATTGAGAAATTAATGAAAAAATTAACGAAGATTCATTCTCCTATTGCACAAATGGCAGACTTATTAATTTTGTCTGAGAGTCCACTTGAGGGTCTCAGGTCGAATAGGGCCCCGTGGCCGTTGTTCCACCTATTATTGTTTTCCTTCCTGGGGATTGAAGGATTTTTATTTTCTAACAGTGCCGGCGCAATTGTTTAGTGATTTTCTTTGTGTCCAAAACAGGTTTTGCGGGCCATAGAGTCAGAACAGCAAGGAAGATACTTGAAAAGACAAGTAGTAGAAGTGTGGTGGTGGTGTCTGGGCGCTGGATCTGTTCGAAGTATAAGGTTTGCGCATTTGCCAGAACCTTGTCAGCAGCAGATACTCCGCCCAAGAGTATCATGGTCATGAGGGACCCAATAATCATTCCCCCGAATATTTTCAGCATGGGATCACTCCTTTTGTTGAAGACGAAGGTCAACGAGAAAAATTTTCTATTTCTTGGGTCAACCACTTCCCAAGTCAGGGAAAGGATTTGTGTTGGAAAGTAAATCCATCACCCTGGTGAAGAGATATAGAGAAAAAGGTTAATGGGTAAATACCGCTAAAGGATTGGAAGTCGAGCACTGATTAGGAAATGCTATATATGTAGATTAGGGAGAGTTTTTTTCTGATCGAGGGGGGGGAATGCCGTTTGAAGGAGAAGAGCAGTAAGGCAAAGATCAGACTTATTGGTCCAACGCGAGCTGAACCATAGACAGGAATTGGCTAAAATTACAGGGTTTATCTAAAATAGCAAAGACTCCCGCCTGACGCGCACGATATTTATCCTGTTCTTTCAGATGACCACTGAGTAAGATGACGGGAGTTTGGATGGGATCTTTCTCTTGCAGTTTAATTTGGTCAATGAAATCTAGTCCTGCCAGAACCGGCATTTGATTGTCGGAGATGATTAGGTCAGCTCGGTGAGTGGATAACCACGCGATGGCCTCTGATCCATTGCTGGCCTCAATACATTCTAATTGTTGGGATTCCAGGACTAGGCGAAGTGCTTCCCGAGCATTGAGATCATCATCTACCAGAAGGACCTTTTTCATGTTCTTGTTCGCTTATTTAACCCGTTCTTAAATCTTGAGCTACCACCTCATTATTCTAAATTATCGGAACGTCACATTGTCCACCCCCCGAAGAGACTAGCCGTTTTTTACGAAAGCTCCAGAGTTTATCCTCCCCAGGATTAATGTAAAACCGAATTTTTGATTTTTCTTTATTGAGAAGAAAGGGGGATAGCCGTATAGCCTTTAGACTCCAGGCATCCTTCTAAGGAATAAATATCCTTTTCCCTTTGAGTGCTTCCTGTTGAGAGCAAGGCTTCCTCGCAATCCGATTTATCACGGGTAAAGGTTTCCTGGGAAGTGCCAGATTTGTACCACTTCATCGGGTCTGAGGCACAACTCGCGCCCAAAAGTATTGTCATGAAGCCTATGAGCAGATTTATTTTGTTTTTCTTCATTTATTGCCTCGTTGAGAAAAAGAAGGCGAATTGTAATAACTTTATCTTGAGTATTCAATCAGGCGCATCGAATATGTAAAGATTCTGATCTAGGGGCAGTATTGACTGAGAATCTGAGAAAATAATGAATAGGACGACCAGGAAAAATTGGTGAAGAATTTAGGTATTCGGACTAATTTGGGCAAGAGCCCAGGATGACCAAAAATGCACATTGGGGGTCGGGTCTGTTTCCATGGCTTGTTTCAGTGCAGACACATCCGCACTGGTTCCCAATTTGCCTAAACGAAACGCAGCTTCCGATCGCACTCCCACGCTTGGGTCTTGGAGAAGATGGGTGCGTAAGAACGGGAGTCCTCTAGGATCACCTAATTCACCGAGCCCTGCAATTGCCGATTGACGTGTGAGAGAATCTGGACTTTCCAGAGCTTGGAGATACACGGAATAGGAAAATGGAAATTCAAAGTGAGCAAGAGATTGGATAATGGTTCTTTGGGAGTCAATTGTGGAAATAGCGTAGGCTTCGGTTAATACCCGCAATAATTCTTCCTGCACCTCTGTCCGACCCAACGCCAATACTACAGCTTTTTTGACTGAATCGGAGGGATCCGTAAGGTGTTGAACCAATGCAACTAGAGACTGATCAGATAAGGATTCGGCCATTGTTCCCAAGGCCCATGCGCTTGATTGTCGAACCTGGTCATCTGGGTCCGATAAGGCGAGAACAAGGGCTGGTACGCTCTGAGGATCACCAATTTTCCCTAGTGATAAAGCTGCGGTCCGTCGAGTATCAGGCTGAATATCGGTCAGAAGTGGAATAAGTCGTTCGGTGACAGTTTCGGGTGGTTCAGGTGGGGATTCAATGACACACCCAATGAGTCCAAAGAAAAAAATGGTTCCGATAAGGACAGCAGGACTGGTAGGGAATGGTAGCAAGAAGATTAGGCAGATCCTGAACGTTCTTTGGGGGTCAGAGGCTCTTTAGCCACTTCGATGGAATCTTGCATCTCTTTTTCGGCAGACTCCATTTCAGCCTGAATGGTGCGCATTTGAGGATCGATCGAATTTTTAATATCTGCTGCGGCATCCCGGAAGGTGCGTACGGCACTCCCAAGGCCTTCTCCTAAGGATTGCATATCTCGTGGAGCTAATCCGGACTGCTGGGAAGTCTGGGCTTTCATTGCAGCTTGCTGGGCTTGGACTCTGGCCACGGCCTGTTTATTGACAACAGCTGCAGGGCGCTTCAGCACGGGCTTTGCCTGTGCTCCAGCCGGGAGAGCGGGGTATTGCCTCGAAGCCATAGGGGCGGGTTGCGCTTGCCTATCCTCCATGGACATCGGCAACGGTGCAGGAGGGGCAGTCGTGGTTTGAGGAGAGTTAGGGGCTACAGTAGATTTAGCTGAAGGCTGGACCACTTGAGGCCCTGCTCCCTGGTAAAGTAACGCTGCCGTGGTTCCAGGCGTTTGTTCAGGACCAGGCTGGAATGGTTGATTGGTCTGGGTGCCTACTGGGGTAGTCGGCTGGGATTGAGCTTGTGCTGGTTCGGGCGGTGCAGATGGAAGTGGCTCATTGGGGTCCACAGGTTGAGGGACATCGGCGACTTCCTTCTTAAAGCCTTTTAGAGCTTTTCCGACACCTTCCCCGATTTGCGGGAGCCGACCTGCCCCGAAAATAATCAGGATGATCACCAGAATGATCATGAGTTCAGAGAACCCCATGGTTCCGAACATAAAGAAGCCCCTTTCCCTTCAGCTTACTGCGAAAAAATTCAACTAAAAAGACTCTATCTTTCAAGATTGACGAGTGTCAACCTAAATACGGTAGGCTTAGAACGCTATGCCCCAGCCAAGTTTTTGCGTATTCTTCATATTGTGTTATGTCCGTTAAATTAACGAGTGGGTCCAGAATGTCATTACTCTCACCACCTCAGATTCCTCTCTTTCGGATCACCCTTTTTTACGGCCCCGAAGCCGTTGAAGGTGCCTCAGATTCAGTACACTGTATTTTTAATGTTAAAAAACGCAGCTGGAAGGGCGGGGTGCAAGTTGAGGTGGTAATGAAAAAGAACCAAATAGCCAAGCTTGAAGAAATTCTTCAGCATTCGTCATGGTTGGAAGTCGTCCTAGGGGGCGTTCCGGTGGAGGACCAGGAAAGCTATCGTGAAAAAAGTCATGATTTGTTGGTGCAGTTGTTGTGTTTCCACAAGCTCCATGCTTTTATTCATCAGGGAATCAAGCAGGAGAATATTCAGGTTCCCGGAGACGCTCTCATTGCTGAGACTGATGAGGTGGTTGAGCGGGAGGCCGAGGAAATCAAGAGGCAGATTTTCATCGAGTTGGATTTGGTTGAAACAGAAGATGGCCCCCATTCACTATGAAGGTCTTAAATTTGCTATAATTCATTGTTTTTTATTTAAAAACAGAAGACTGACGAATCATTCCTGATTAGAATAACCACCAGAAGGTTTGCATAAAAATTAAACAGGAAGGAGTGTTTCTTATGCGGCAATCCAAGGGTTTTTGGGGAGATGTGCTTAAACAAGTAACCGGGGTATGTGTGTTGTTGGCTTTTTCCCTGGTCGTAGGTCTGGGTGCCACGGGGGTAAGTCTGGCTGCCGAACACGAATTATCGAGTCCAACCAATGAGGCGGGCCTTGGGATTGGGAGTGCTTTGCTGACCGTGGTCTATTTCCCTGTTAAATTGGCCTATGCCATCTTGGGTGGGGTTGTGGGATCCTTTACCTATGGATTGACGGGTGGCGACCTTGATACGGCAAAAGCCGTATGGGAACCGAGCTTCTATGGCACGTATGTCATCACCCCCGATCATCTGAAGGGGAATGAACCCGTTCGATTCATTGGGGTCTCCGCATATGAGGATCACGAGGATCAAGCCCTTTAGACCGAATCAACAAATATACCCGCCTAAGTTGAAATGACTGGCATGGTCAAACCTATCATTGGGATCACACCGGATTTTAACCCTGGAAATCGGAAGGATATGGGTGGGAAAGAACCCACCTATTTTTTGCGGGCCAGGTACCTTCAGGCAATTCAGGACGCCGGGGGAATGCCCATTGTGCTTCCCCTGGTGCGTGGTCTGGCCAAACAGAAATACCTTTTACAACGGCTCGACGGCCTTCTGGTGACCGGGAGCGGATCGGATTTAGCCCCTGAGTTGTATGGGGAGAAACAGCGGTATCCTTTTCAGCGAATGAGCGAAGGGCGCGCTCAACTTGAGCTTGGACTATCAAAGTTGGCCTTTCGTCAGGGTTTGCCAACGCTCGGCATTTGCGGGGGTATGCAATCCATGAATGTGGCCTTGGGAGGAACCTTGCTGCAGGATATTTCCTCTCAAATGTCGACGAAAATTGAACATCGTCCTACAAAATCCGCAACGAAAACAGCCCATCTCATCGACATTGAACCCAACAGCCTACTTCAGCGCATCGCTAAGCGGTTAAGTATTGCGGTGAATAGTTCTCACCATCAATCTATCAAATCTGTTCCGTCGTTCTTTCAAATCACTGGGGTTGCTCCAGATGGAGTCATTGAAGCGATTGAAGCCTCTCGTCATCCATTCTGGCTTGGTGTCCAATGGCATCCGGAGTTCTTATACCGGCACGACGCGATTCAGAAACGTCTATTTATTGGGTTGATACAATCCGCCAGAAAGTTTGCCGCCAGCCGAACATAGCCTGGCCCGGCCATTTTGGCTTGGGCCTGGTTCGCACAAATTCTTTACGAAAGAGAATACCTGATATGGGGAAGAGGACGGGGGTCTTACGGAGTCGCGTCATCAGCTTCTGGGGCTGGTTGTGGTGGTTCCGGCGGAGCTGGTGATTTAGGTAAAGGGGGTTTGGTGTCTTGTGCGGCTGCGGTCTTAGCTACAGGAGGAGATGCAGGCTTGGGGGGAGGGACGGGTTTGGGCTTTTCGGGCTTGATGCCACCTTCCCAATGAGGGCCGGTATACATATCGTCGGCCAAGTCTGTTTGTTTCCACTTGGCTTCAAAGTCCGCAGCGGCTTTATTGGGGGTTTCTCCAGTTCCAACGGTTTGATTCCATGGATAGATGCGAGGAGAAATGCGGCAGGCGGACTCCTCCTGGCACATATACAGTGCGATCGGATTTCCTCGATAAGGGCCCATGATAATATGGACCGTGCCAACTAATTCAGGAAGAGACTCCATGATGACCAACACAACGGATTGTTGTCCAAAAAGGAGGCTATACTGCCACAGCCCTCGGCGGTATGCAATATGAACGAAAGAAGTTCATCTGGTATTTTTGACAATAATTTGATGGAGGGAAGATGAATGAGAAACAGAATTTTCCTGGAACTCGGAAGGGCTATTTATTGAAAACAGGTTCTACGGGTATTTCGGATTTTCGGTGAAGATATAATGCAATCATGAGGACTAAAATCACGACGACATGCAAGGACATATCCATGAGGTAATGACGAAAGATGTCCTCAGGGACGGAATCCTGGTGCGAGAATTCAGCTCCAGCGGTGAGAATTCTTCGGACAGAGGCGATGATCCCTACATGGAGGAAGGGTTCGAGGCGAATACGGTCGTTTTGCAGAAAGCCTAAGACCGTGCGGAACAACTCCAAAAGAATGATGACGAACAGCAGGTCATTCAGTAAGGTGATGGTGGCTGGCAAAAATCCCGTCTGTACCGTTTGAGCATAGGCTACCCAACTATACCCGAAAACCAACATGCCCACGAGAAGAAAACTCAAGCAGGCCGTGATATAGCCCCACCGGTCGAGGAACTGCATCCATTTGACCCATTGCTTGATCGATTCTGGTGTCCACCCTAACATATGGAATGTGTCCTCTTAGGCGGTTCCTTGATGGGGGGTATTGGGGGTGTGCTCCGGCCCCGGGTCCTCTCCCCGCATTTGACCAAACTCTAAACTTTGAATCGCACTTGCCCCAAACGAATGACCACAGCAGATAACTTCTTTAAAGCCCTCACCTCCCGCCATCACCATTAGGCGAAGTCCACAGGAATCAGTCGCAACGATTTTCTCATTGAGTGGCATGCCGACTGCCAAGGCTCCTGCCCGGCGGCCACGCTCTTGATTAAACGAGGGAACTATATCTTCCTGGGTCAGGTCATGCCCGCAACACCGAATTTTTTCAAAACCTTCCCCTCCGCTCATCACCTTGAGTACCAGCCCGCAAGAATCCGGAAACCGTTTACGTTCGTCGATTATGTCCCCTTTTTTCAATGCCATGGCCATGCTCCTTGCTCTCGAAATGAATCATGAAATTCTGTCATCAGCAATAGGAATAGATGATTGGATGCGTCGGTTCATACCGCAAGGTTGTTAGCTAAACAAATCTTTGTAGGGAATGTCCAGAATTGGGCTATGGACTTCTTTGATCGGTTGGTCAGGTAAGCGATATAGCTGGTATCCATAAATTAGCCCAGATGGAAACGAAGCCTAGACCGCCTATTGGAGTATGGATGGTAATCCGTCTCTAAGCTTTTTGTGCCTTCAGGCCCAGGTGCGAAACTGGTCTTGGACCTGTGCTAACACATGGCGATGAGCAGGAATGCCGACGGTATCAGGGATGGAGGGAATGTCGATTGGGTGATAGGGTGAGACAAATTGCTGTTTGACGGTGGCTATGCGGGCTAGGCTAGCCTCAAGGTGGCTTTGATCCAATATGTTGGATTCAACGGCACAACAAACAGCGTTAATGGTATCGGTTGCGAGTCTGCGGGTTTTACACACCAATAACATATCTACTCCGGCTTGCAACGAGCGTACAGCCGCCTCGCCGATTGTCGAATGTTTTACAATGGCGCCCATCTCCAAGTCGTCACTCAAAATGACACCGGAAAATCCCATCTGCTGCCGAAGGATATCTGTCAATATCATGGAAGAGAGGGTTGCGGGGTTTGTGGGGTCTAGGTCGGGATAGTGGACGTGGGCTGTCATCATGGCCTGTAGGCCATGAGTAATGGCGTATCGAAAAGGTTTGAGTTCTACCCTCTCCAGACGTTCCCTGGTGGCATGGACCACCGGCAGTTCCACATGTGAATCTGTACTGGTGTCGCCATGACCAGGGAAATGTTTTCCGCAGGCCAATACGCGATGGTCGTGCAGGCCCGCGAGAGTGGCCGTTCCCATCAGGGACACCTGTTCCGGCTCGGTCCCAAATGCCCGATCCCCGATAATAGGATTGGAGGGATTCGTATGGATGTCCAGAACCGGCGCCATATTCATATTAATCCCGACGGCGCGTAACTCCTTGGCCGTGACGGCTGCGGCTTGGTAGGCCAGTTCCGTGGACCCCGAGTGGGCGACAGTGGATGCAGGAGGAAAGATGGTAAAGCCTGAAGGAAGGCGGGAGACGCGCCCGCCTTCTTGATCGATGCCGATGAGCAGGGGGATGTCCCCGGCAAGGGATTGGAGGTCGTTCGTGAGATGTGCGATTTGGACAGGGTCAACCAAATTGCGGGAAAAAAGAATGATCCCTCCTGGTCGGAATTCCTGCATCCAGGCTCGAAGGTCCGGAGTGACCTCCGTCCCTTCGAACCCGATCATACACAGTTGCCCTACGAGTTCAGCGAAAGACATGGCGTGTGTGGCCACCTAGCGATTGGCATGATTCAGTAAATACTGAATGAGCAACCGGGTCCCGATGCCGGTTGGACCTTTAGGAACATAGGGCCGTTCTGTTGTACCCCAATCAGTGCTGGCAATGTCCAAATGGACCCAGGGATGGTCTCCGACGAATTTTGATAAGAACATCGCCGCAGTAATCATTCCGCCTCCGCGTCCACCGATATTCCGCATGTCCGCCACGTCACTTTTTAGCTGCTCAAAATATTCATCCCAAAGGGGCATTTCCCATACCCGTTCCCCGGCATGATTGCCGGACTTTTTTAGGTCGGCTTTCATGGTGTCGTCATTGCCCAACATCCCAATGGCGAATTGTCCCAACGCGACAGCAGCTGCACCAGTCAGTGTGGCAATGTCAATCACGCAGGCGGGTTTGAGCCGTGAGGCATAGGCCAAGCCGTCAGCAAGAATCAAACGACCTTCCGCATCGGTATTTTGGACTTCCACCGTTTTTCCCGAGAGCATGGTAAGGATATCGCCGGGTTTAGTTGCCCGACCTCCCGGCATGTTTTCCGTCACAGGCAAGAGGCCGATTGCATTCACCGGGAGTTTGAGCCGGGAGGCGGCTCGAATCGTCGCCAAGACTTCGGCTCCACCGGTCATGTCGGCCTTCATCTGTTCCATATTTTCTGATGGTTTTAGGGAGATCCCACCGCTATCAAATGTCACGGTTTTACCGACAAAGACAATGGGTTTTTGTGTGCGAGGGCCACCCATATATTCCAGAATGATGAATTGGGGCGGTTCGATGCTGCCTCGAGAGACTCCCAATAAGCCGCCCATGCCGAGTTTTTCCTGCTGTTTGCGGTCCAAGACTTTGAGCCGGACTTTGGCCTCCCTAGCAATTTTTTTGGCTTCGGTGACGACCCGGGAAGGCGTCATCACGTTAGCCGGGTGGTTGCACAAATCCCGGACGAAACAGGTGGCTTCACCAAGGATTTGTCCACGTTTGGCTCCATCTTTGGCCTCATTCAGGTGAGCGTTGGAGGTGGTGAGGAGGGTGCAGGATTGCAAGGAGTGGTTGTCGTCCGTGCGGTCCGTGCGGTCCGTGCGGTACTCATTAAACCGATAGTCCCCAAGAACGATCCCTTCCACCATGGCTTGAGCCACGTCATCTATAGGGCCGGTGCTCTTTGGCACGTCCGGCATCACGCAAGCAATCCCTTTGGCTTTGGCGGTGCGAGCGCGTTTGGCAGCGGTCCCCATCGCTTGACGAATTCGTTCCAAGGTCACTGTCTCCCGTGTTCCCAGGCCGACAAGAAGCACGCGTTTTGCCGCCAATTTCCCATCGATATGTAGTAAGGCAGTGTTATTTGGCTTACCGGAAAATTCTCCACTTTTGCGCAAGGTGTTCAATTGTCCACCGAGTTTCTGGTCGACCGGCTGGACAGCCTTGCTCCAGGTTTTGTCTTGTTCATATTCCAAACATACCAACACGTCTGTTGTCGCAGCGGTGGCTTCACCACTCTTCACAAGAATATTCATACGCCTCCTCAAGAAATAAATCGCCCCTACCGTAAAACGACCCTTTTCCCGTTGCGTTACACGCCACGGGTTTCAGGATCCCAGATCACTTTATGCAATTGGAGTTGAAATCGAACAGGCAGTCGATCTTCCAGAATCCATTCAGCCAGGGATTGCAAATCGAGGACTCCAAAGACCGGACTCATATGGACGGGACAACGGTCTCCCAACGAATACTGGTTCACGATATCTCGCGCCCACTCATAATCGGCCCGATCCTTCAAAACAAACTTCACTTCGTCTTTTCCGGATAGATGTGTGAGGGTATCCCACCGCATCCGGTCCGTCATGCCACTCCCCGGGCATTTGACATCCAAAATAATCGAAACCCGCTCATCCACGTTGGAAATATCAAACGCCCCGCTGGTTTCCAGCATCACCTGAAATCCGGCGTCGCATAGTTGTGTTAACAATACCAGAGAGCCGGGTTGATGCAATGGTTCACCCCCGGTCACCTCGACGAGTGGACAACCATATGATTGCACTTGGGCCAAAATTGTCTCCATCGGCATGGTATTTCCACCATGAAAGGCATACTCCGTGTCACACCAGGTGCAGCGAAGCGGACACCCCGTTAACCGGACAAATACGCACGGTTGTCCCACACGGGTGGATTCCCCTTGAAGGCTGTGAAAAATTTCGGTGATCTTTAAAAAAGGCAAAGTGGTCATAAGAACCCTCATCTCAAAGCACATATCAGAGGACATTGTACTCAAAGTGTGGGGTGAGGGGGAGGGGAAAGGAGAAATGTGCGCAAAATGGCTGTCCGGGATGAAGAATTGTCACGAGGGTAGATCGGGTTGAGTCGGATTTTTCGGTCATGTGAACACTTAGGAGGGGCTATTAAATGCAAAAAATTAGGAGAAGCTGTCAAAGTAGCGCAAGCAAGGAGGGCAATGTCATCGCAGATGGCCGCCCCTAAGCCCATTGTGTAATCGGCCAACCTCGCTGGCGGGCAATTCGGGCCATACCACGAATGGGATTCACCACAAAGGGATGGCCAACCAGTTGGAGTGCATGGAAATCTCCGGGGCTATCGCCATAGGCATAGCTACGGCTCAAGTCCAGATTGAAACGGGTGGCTAGGCGCTCCACATACCGGCCCTTTCCCTCACCATAGGGCAATGGGGCAAACACCTTTCCCGTATAAAGTCCTGCCTGGGATTCCGGCCTTGCGCCAAAAACCAATGAGACTCCAAGCGCCGCCGCGAGTGGTTTCACCAAAAACTCAGGTGATCCGCTGACGAAGGCCACGACATGTCCAGCATCATGATGACGGGATAAACGATTCAAAGCCCTCGTTGAGACTCGTGGGACAACATATAACTCCACGTACTCGATGGCCATTTGCTCAATGAGGGAGACATCATGCCCCATCAGGTAAAGCTTCCTCCGTCGCAGAGGGTTGAGCGAAATGGGCGGCATCTGCCGAATGGCATATTCCAGGCTGTGCCATAGTTCCGGCCAACCCATGACACCGTCTTGCCAGAGATACCTGAAAAACCCGATTTCAATCGATGTGCCGGGAATCAATGTGTTATCCACATCGAAAAAGGCACCGATCCAATGCTGGGAATGAGTCAGGGGTGCGGGCGAAGTGGTCGAGCGGGTCATGGTGAGCTATAATCCGAACGGTCAGATGATCAATGAATGGTCGGGATTCTACTCCGCGCTCCCCTCGTTGACAAGGACATCAGGAGGTTTCATAATCTGCCTACTTCGTGCCGAAGTGGTGGAATGGCAGACACGCACGTTTGAGGGGCGTGTGGGGAAACCCATGCGGGTTCAAGTCCCGCCTTCGGCACCAATAATCCTACCGATCTCTAAATCATCTCTGCCATTTAGTCGTAACCTTACAAAAAATTGTGTCGAGATTCGAACTGGGGTTCTAATTTGGGAATTCTCCTTTCATTAGGGTGACCGGAGTGAAGCGACTGCATGAGTGAGGGGTTTTGTGAGAACAGAAGCCAGCCTTCTGGTCCCTGCTCGTTCAAGTCAGATCTTCAGCCCCAATCCCTTTCTCCCGATTATCTTATTGATTTTGCTCAGGTATACCACTGACGCCTCATCCATTCCCGGGAAAAACTTTTTCAACGAAAATTGGCATTCCGGTATTTCATTCTTAAAGGGACCGGGGGATATGGAAAAATGTCGTCGATGCGATTCTGGGTCATGCGTTTGCTTGCAGACTACCTAGGAAGATAAGCGCTATTCTGATGCTTAGGAAAAGGCGAATTAGAAGGCATATTCAATTGCCTTGAAGGTCATTTATGAAACGCGGGTGGTATTCAGGGCGAGTGTTTCCCAGGCTGGTGCAATGGAGCATGGGGCAAGCGGGTTTTACCCCCTTGCGGCATTCTTTGGTTGCAAAGGCGTCAGGCTTGGTTTTGGAGATCGGTTTTGGGACTGGCGCCAATTTTTCTTACTATCCATCTCAGATCTATTCATTAACGGCGCTTGATCCTAATCCCGGCATGATCCCTTTGGCCCGCGCGCTTCAGGAGAAGGCCGTGATTCCCGTTCACCTTGTCCTGGGCTCGGCGGAAGCGCTTCCTTTTCCCTCTTCCTCCTTCGATACGGTGGTGAGCACGATGACCCTATGTAGCGTGCCTTTGCCTTCCAATGCCCTGCAGGAATTGCTTCGGGTTGTGAGGGCTGGAGGGCGGTTCTTATTTTTGGAGCACGGGCAAAGTCCGGATCGTTCGGTTCGCCTGTGGCAGGATGGTCTCACGCCGGTGTGGAAACATCTTGGCGATGGCTGTCATTTAAACCGTCCAATGGTTCAGATGATTCAGTCGCAGGGCTGGACGGTCACCGCACTCGAAAATTTTTATCTTCCCGGCGTTCCGAAGCCTTTTGCCTATTTTTCTCAGGGGATGGCGGTGAAGGTCTGATCCTCCCGGTGCGCCCTTCCATTTTCCTTGATTTCTTAATACATTAAAGTTGGTGTTCATGAGGGTTTCGTCTGTCTTTGGAACCATCTCAATCTCTGCTTCCTGAGAGTGTCTTAATGGTAAATCGGCGGGTACCTGGCGGTTTAATGGTCTGTGCCGCCATTGTGGGACTTTTCCTCTTGAAGGAATTTCCTGGCGTTTCTCCCTCCCATGCGGAAGTGACTGGCGTCTCCCAAGCGGATTCATCTCCTATTCAGGATTCCGCGGAAGCGCATTTACGGTTAGGCATTGATTTTTTTCTCACGGATGAACTGGATGTGGCTATTGATGAGTTTCGGGAGACGGCTCGTCAACGGCCCGGCTATGCCGATGCCTATCATAATCTTGGGGTGGCCCTGGCCAAAACGGGGGATTTAACCGGGGCCATTGCGGCTTGGTCCCAAGCCGAACGGTTGGATGTTCACACGGCCTCCTTGCGATATCACCTGTCAGCCCTGGTTTCGTATAACTATGGTATTTCCCTAGTGCGAAATGGTCGGGTTGGGCAGGCCATGGCGCAATGGCGGGCCGCGCTTCGCATCCAACCTGATTTTCCAGAAGCCCATTATGCGTTGGGATTGGGATATTTAACGTCAGGCGATCCTGTGCAAGCTGTGGCCCATTTTCAAGCAACCCTTCACGAGGCCTCTCATTGGGCGCATGGCTTTGAAGCCTTGGGATTGGCCTATTATGCCTCACATGAAAATGTTCTGGCCGAGCAGGCCTGGGGTCAGGCTCTGGCTTTGGAGCCCGATTTCCCCAAGGTTCATGCCAATTTGGGATTACTTCGTTTGCAGGAGGGAAATTTTCAAGAAGCGATCGGATATTCCCGGCATGCGGTGACACTTCAACCTGACCTTGTGGCCGCGCATTACAATATCGGTGTGGCGTTGTTTGCGAAAGGCGACGAGTCAGCCAGTGTCCCATCCCTGGAAAGGGCCCTTTCCCTCGATCCCCGATTCACTTCGGCCAGATTGCTGCTTGGTGTCGTGTGGAGTCGTCAGGGAAATTGGGCGCAGGCCGCCTCGCTCTGGCGTGAGGCATTACGCCGGGATCCCTTTGCCAAAGATGGGGTATGGCTCCATTACAATCTGGGAGTCGCCATGGCTGCCATGGGACTTGTCGACGAGGCGACTGTTGAATTCAATGTGGTAACGGGTCAGCGTCCTGAATGGGCTCCTGGGTGGTCTCAGTTGGGCTCGGCGCTTCTGGCGACCCGACAATGGGAAAAGGCCGTGGTCGCCCTGGAATCCGCTGCTCGATTGCAACCGGCCTGGGCGCACCTCCATTTTGCCATTGGCAAAGCCCAGGCTGAAGCGGGGAACTTGTCTCAGGCTGTTGCCGCCTTTCAACGAGCGGTCGAAGTTGAGCCTCAATTTGTCAATGCATGGTTTCATTTGGGGGTCGTGCTTCGTGCTCAGAACCGGACCGGCGAAGCGGTCGAGCCGTTTCGTCTGGCGGCGGAAGGCGGATCGGGCGAAGCCCAAAGCCTGTTGGCTTCGATGTATGCCAATGGTAGTGGCGTGGATCGCAATATCCCCTTGGCGATGTTATGGTGGTTTCGGAGTAGTCGGGCCACGATGGCACCTTCGCTCACGCAGACCGCCAGAGAACAGCTCTCACAATTCCGTCGCGGTCTGCATCGACACCTCTTTTCGTCCGGTGACCGGCAGGAAGTGTTAACCGGCTTTGGTCTCATTCGAGAAGACCTTCACCGATTGGCCCCTTCCCATCGCATGTCCACTCAGTTGGCCAATGATGAGGACACCTGGGGCCACCTGACTCCGAGTGAACCCGTTGTTGCGTGGGTGATCGACCAGGCCTTGGCCGGTGATCAGTCTGCCCAGCATACACTCCATGCCTGGTATGTGAATGGAGAGCGTGGTCGGTTGGTTCCGGCAGATCCTCAGATCCGAAATTACTTTCTGCAAACGGCGAAAGAAGGAGATCCCTTTTCCTGTCAGGTCGTTCGAGCCGTTGCTCCTGAATCGGCCGAGCGTTTTTCAGCAGACTGGCAATTGGCGGCAAATGGATGTCCGGACCAGACCGTCATGCCCGGGTTGTAATTTTGAGTTGGATTGCAGGTATGGGAGTGGAAACTTCCTGAAATTTCCATGATTAAGACGTCAATGACAGATCGTTCCAAGACCATGGCATTGGCCCTCGCCTTTTCACTGGTGAGCACGGTGCTGGCTTTTAGCGTCTCCTCCCTTTTTCCCCAGGGAGAACGATGGTTGACTGATTGGCAACTGGCTCACATGGCACCTGGACGTGTCGACCCTTCCCTGGCGTTGGTGACGGTCACGGAAAGCATGAGTCCCGCGTTATGTGGGGAAGGACGATGGAATCTTTCCGTGTTGGAGGCCGTATTGGCAGCTCTTCATGAAGCCGGAGCCGCGGTCATTGTTCCCTTAACGAATGTGGCATCCCCGGTAGCTTCTGAATGCGGAGGTTTGGCGGGGCTGGTTCGACTGGCTGAAGTGACCAAACGAGTCGGGTCTGTGGTCTATCCAAACTCGGTTCCTCTCCCCTTGGCGGATGCGGCAACCGCTTTAGGGACACTGACCTTGATGCCTGATCCGGATGGGGTGTTTAGGGGGGTGAAGTCCGCTACTCTCTCTGCCGGTTCATCGTCGCATCCTCCGATCGGCCTATTAATCGCCTCGTTTGTGTCGAAGGAGGCAATGACTAGCAATCCTGGGTTCATCGACAATCAGCTTCGGTTCGTTGGGCGTTGGAAGAATCCTCCATTTCCTACCCATGACTTTTCCGACGTATGGAACATTATCCAGAGTAAAGATCGCGATCAATTAACGAAGTTGTTTCGCGGGAAAGCGGTGATCCTTTTTTCTCTTATGTCAAAGGAACCAATGCTTTCGACTCCGTGGGAATCGGCTGTGCCGGGGGAATTTCTTCATGCCTTATTGAGCAATGCCGTACTGACCAATGGGTGGGTCTTCACGACTCCTGTATGGGTCGCGTTTCTTGTGACAGTCAGTGTCAGCCTGTTCTTCGCCTTTTTCCTTCTTTGGGAAATTCCGCTAACCCGCCTGGGGATGATGAGCCTAGCCTGTACTCTTTTTGCGGGGCTTGCTCTGTGGTGGGGACTTTACAGTGGTTGGGTTTGGCCGATCTTGAGTACAGGACTGGCTTTAGGCATGACCCTTGGGGGAACGCTGGCTTGGCGATTGTTCAGGTCGCGGTCGATTATTCAAGGGCGGATCACTCAGGGGCAACAGCAGCTACAACAATTGGAAACAGAGCTGGCCGAGAGACTGCAGCATATCGGGGAACTCGAAACTCACTTGCATGTGGCCCAAGATAATGCACACCAGTCGGCGACGGTTATTGAAGGTTTAGAAACGCTCCAAGGGGGAGCGTCTCGCCAATTGGAGATTGCTCAATCCGAAATAGAAGAAACCCGGCGACAAATTGACCGTTTGGAGGTGGAATTGGAGGATCTTCGTCACCAGGTGCCGGCCATGCACCATGCTGGGCATCAGATGCCCGAATCCCGGGAGAATCAGTCATTACTTCAGGAATGTGAGTCGCTGCATATTCTGACACGTGCTCCTTCGGTTCTTCGCGTGTTTCAGGATCTAGCCAAAGCGGCGGTGACCCGGAGCCCCATTCTCCTATTGGGAGAAACGGGTACGGGAAAAGAGGTGTTTGCTCGCGCGGCCCATGCGTTGAGTCCCCGGCATCGTGGGCCATTTGTGTCAGTGAATATGGCAGCTATCCGGTCGGAGTTATTTGAAGGAGAATTGTTCGGTCATGTGAAGGGGGCATTTACGGGAGCTGTGGGCCGTGAGGGTTATATTGAAACGGCGAATGGCGGAACGCTTTTTTTAGATGAAGTCGGCGAACTCCCATCCGATTTGCAGGCAAAGTTGCTTCGGTTTTTGGAGGACGGTTCATTTCACCGGGTTGGAGAAAGTCGACTGACCCAGGTGGATGTGCGCATTATCGCGGCGACAAATTGCAATCTTCAACAGGATGTGGAGGCAGGCCGATACCGGGAAGATTTATACTATCGGTTACGGAGTATTGTGTTGACTCTGCCTCCTCTCCGGGAACGAGGAGAGGAAGACTGTCTGCTGTTGGCTCAATCCTTCCTAAAGCATTTCTCCCGGCAACAGGATCGAATGGATCTGGCGTTCACGCAAGGTGCGCTGGAGGCGATGACGGCCTATCGATGGCCGGGCAATATTCGAGAACTTCGACAAACCGTGGCCCAAGCCGTGGCGTTGGCCAACGGATCCCTCATTACCGAAGCGGACTTGCATCTGAGTAGCCCGGTCATGCCCTACGTGAAGGGTGAGGGACACGGTTTGGTGGACCTGGGACGATTGGAAGATGACATGGTGTTGGAATGCCTGCGACGTCATGGATTCGATATGCAGGCGTCAGCTAGGGCTTTAGGGTGGGATCGCAGCACCGTGACCCAACGTTTGAAAGGTCTCGGATTTCAAGCATTAGTCGACTATCACGGAAATCTAGAAGCCGCGGCGCAGGCGCTGGCAGGGGATGAGACTTTGACGCGAATGGTGGAAAGACGGTTGCGCGAGTATTCCAAAAATTTACTCCCTTCCTCCAAGCACTATTCCTCCGTTGACGTTGCGATTGCTGACTGCCGAAAACGGTTTCGCAATCTTCCGGAGCGTCATTTTCCGGCAGTCGAGCAGTTAGTGCGCCAGCGTTTTATTATGCCGGAACAAATTTTAATGCCGCGGAATTAATGCAATACCGTAATCCAGTTGGCTGTGGGCCATCGTCAAATATGTGTCCCTGGTGGCCGCCGCAGCGGGCACAGTGAACTTCCGTCCGGGGATAAATTATTTTCCAATCAGTCCGAGTTTCGACCACTTTATCCGAAATCGGTTGCCAAAAACTGGGCCATCCGGTTCCACTGTCGAATTTTGTGTCGGAAGAAAAGAGTGGCAGTTCGCATCCCGCACATTGGTAGATGCCTTTGGCTTTGCTTTGGTGATATTCATTGGTAAAGGGCGGTTCTGTGTCTTCATGGCGTAAGACCTGATATTGCATGGGGGTTAAAAGTGCCTTCCACTCTTCATCCGTTTTCGTTATTTTGGTGATGTCTGACTCCCCGGTTGATGGATTGGGAGCGGCCAAGGCCACACCGAGGGTTTTAGCGAGAACTCCAAAGCCCAATGCCACGCCGATTTTCATAAGATTTCTCCTGTTTACGTTCATATTTATGGACATCCGGTATCCCTCCTCTGAGTTGAGACGGTGGAGATTCTCTCGTCTTCCATCCAACCTGGTATACTGTAACAGTCTGGCCAAGGTAAAAAAAATTACAGCGTTGGTCATGAGGCCTTTGACTGAAAGAAGGAAAATTTTTACACTAAAGAAAACTCAAAGAAAAGGAGGGTTGATTCAGGACTGCGGCATCGAAAAAACAGGCCGGAACGTGTAGGGGGCTTCACAGATTCAACGAACTGCAGAGAAGGAGAGTCTATGGATGAACACACGCTGGATGTAAAAATTGAGAGCCGGAACGTGGGCATGACCCCTCGGTGGAAAGCCGAAATTGAGAGACGGACTGAGGCGTTGCAAACGGATACCATTCGCATCATTCATGCCCGTGTCACTCTGACGAAAAATGCCCATCATAAAAAAGGTGCCGATAACGCGGAGGCGCTGGTTGTCGTGACGCTTCCCCGGCGTCGGACGGTGACCGCCAGAAAAGAATCGAAAACCTTTGAAGAAGCCATTCGCTCAGCCTTTCTGGCCATAGAGCATGAACTGGATAAAGTTGAAGAAAAGCGATTGGCCCGCAATGCCAAGGCCACAGCGAAAAAGGTCGAAAAAGCGATGGCCCTGACCGCTGTCTGATGGAGTAAGATCTTCATCTCAATTCTTTTTCTCCCCATCACAACGAGCCCTAGCGGGTGGGCAGACGCCCACCCGCTATTTAACTCTGTCCCACTCGAAACAATATCTTTCTTTAGCTGAAAAGGCAGTAATGCTCCCCCTCAACAGGCTGAGGGAGGTATCCTGCGCTATTTTTTTGATAAAACTCTGATTTTATTCGTGAGCGACGGCCCCACATCTTTGCAGGAACGAAGAAGAATTTGACATTCAAAGAGTGATTATAGTGGATATGCTATAGGTAACCGTATGCAATTTGACCAAATGAGTAGGAATTCTTACAATTAAAGTATGAAAACAACCATCTCTGAAAAAGGACAAGTGACGATCCCCAAACCTCTTCGAGACCGTTTAGGTCTTCTCCCCGGACAAGTATTGGATTTTCGAGAGGAGAAAGGGAAACTGGTAGCCACAAAGGCTCAAACGTCTGATCCGGTAGGAGCATTATTTGGCATATTAAAAACCAAGCAACGCACTGATCAAACCATGACGGCATTACGAGGGAAACCTGATCCCAAGTGATTACGGCCATAGATACGAACATCCTTATTGATCTTTTTGGGGCCGATCCCATTCATGGGGTTCACTCAAAAGAGGCTATTCGTTCATGCATGAGTCAAGGATCTTTAGTCGCTTGTGAGGTCGTGTGGGCCGAGGTTTCGGCCGTGTTTCCTTCTGAGAGCGATGCCCATGAGGTTTTGCAAACGTTGGGAGTGCAGTTTTCTCCCTTAGGGATTGATGCTTCATTGTTTGCCGGGCGATTGTGGAAGGATTATCGACAAAAGGGTGGACGGCGAGACCGTATGGTGGCTGACTTTCTCATTGGGGCTCACGCTCTACACCATGCGGATGCGTTGTTGACTCGAGACCGGGGGTTTTTTCG
>BQIZ01000011.1 GCA_021604365.1 Nitrospirales bacterium | reverse complement strand
GTAGACCCGCTCCCAGGAACGGTCAGGATATTCGCCGAGAGGATTTCCGACTTCAATGACTGGCTGTAACGCCGTTAAGGCCAGCGCCTTATCGGCCAGTGCGACTGCAGCCACAGTCCCTGCAGAAACTTTCAAGAATTGCCGTCTAGAAAGAAACATTGCTTACACCTCCTAAGTGAGTGCAGGACATTAAGTCCATGATTTAATTCATCAATCTAAATTCAAAACTCTTTATCACCTCCTTTACATGAATGAAATTTGCCCAATTAATAATACTTAGCCTTAATTATGATTTGTTAAAAATATAGTAAAAATAAGAATAGCAAGATTTGAACCTATTTTATTTATTATAAAAATTTCATAAGTATTTGGTTAAATTACAAAAAATTCAAAACCTATCTTTTTAGCAAAATAAAAAGATCCAAAATGGTAACATTCACAATTTCCTTTCGATGATTTCCTATCCTTAAATTTCTCCACACCAACAATCATAAACAATTGAAAATTATATAAAAAAACAATTTAAATATTTCATAACCTCAGTAGCGATACCGATTGGTAACATAAAATTAAAAGGTAACATTAATTTATTTCAAACAATTTTAACCAGCAATAATCAAAAATATCACAATGCGTAAGCAATTGAACTCCCAATGCAAAGCCGCTCCAATTATTTTGGTTAAATCTCTAAATTCCCAAAATCCATTTTTTGCATCGCTTCCATTATGATCAATAGTCGCATAACCCCATAAGGCGGATGAAGAGTCCGTCATGAAGGAATTTGATCAGGTAAAAATACGCCCATTCGGCATATTCCTCAATTTTAACGTCTGGATAAAACACCAATTTTTGGACAAGAATAGCTTAGACTACAAGTACTGCACCGCGGTGAGATCGGTGTACATATATTTTGACCAAAGGGGACCAACATCCCATTGAGAGGAATCCACCACCTTCGAGGAAGCTTCCCACGAAGTGCTTGCTCTGTTCCATCGGGGGTAGTGGTAAAGACAAAACCCCATCGATTGCAAATCCGATGGACATGTGTATCTACGCAAATTCCTGGCATATTATAGGCTAAAGTAACCACCAGATTAGCCGTTTTACGCCCAACCCCTGGCAATGATAACAGGGCATCAAGGTTATCAGGAGTTTTCCCGTGAAAATCCTTGCAAATCTTTTGGCTTAAGGCCTTAATTTGCCTGGCTTTTACGCGATAAAACGCAACAGGGAAAATGGTATTTTCTATTTTTTTCACCTGCATTGTAGCCACTGAAAATGGGTCAGATGAAATAGCAAATAACCTCTTGCCAGCCTCGGCGGTCACTTGATCACGAGTGCGCAAGCTCAAAACACAGAAAATCAGGATTTTAAAAGGGTCACTACCTTGTTCGGCAAGGTGACTAAGGATTGGGGTAGGAAGTGGCCTTATGGCCTTCTTAACGAGGCTGAGGAAGACAAGATTGTCATCCTCAATCATATTTTAATTTAATTAGACTTGAAGAGAAAAATTGAGGAGAAATTGCGATGTTGTGGGCAATTGTTACTAGAAGCCTAAAACATTCTATTCTTTGAAAGCCATTTTTGGCGACGACGTGCGGCTTCACGCTCTTTACCCTTTTTCTTAACGCTGGGTTTTTCATAAAATCTGCGCCGTTTTAATTCGCGAAATAAACCCTCTGCCGCTAACTTTTTCTTAGCAACTTTCAATGCTTTTTCAACGTTGTTATTGATAACTCGTACTTCCACGTTTCCCTCAACCTAAAGATTAAATCAACATTTTAAAGTTTAATGGCCTGCTACCGAGTCTGGCACTTTATCACGAGTTGTAATCCTATGCAAGACGAAAATAATTCGAATATTCAGAAATTTTACTTCAAAATCAACAGACTATGCGTTTTCAATAGCATGGCCTAAAAAGACTGCTCTCAGGAGTCTTTTAAGGCGGTAATAATATCCAATATCATTTTTTTGCCGTCCCCAAATAACATTAAAGAATTATCCAAGGCGAATAAGGGATTAGGAATTCCAGCAAAACCAGGGCTTAAGCTGCGCTTAATCACCACAACAATTTTTGCCTTATCAACATCAATGATGGGCATCCCCGCAATGGGACTGCTTGGATCAGTCCTGGCTAATGGGTTCACCACATCGTTGGCACCAATAACCAGGACTACATCTACCTGATCAATGGTTTGGTTGATGTCATCCATATCCTTTAGGGAATCATAAGGAACATCGGCCTCTGCCATCAGCACATTCATATGACCTGGCATTCTTCCCGCCACAGGGTGAATGCCATATTCCACGGTTGTTCCGCGGCTTTCAAGGAGAGCAGCGAGGCTTGCCACCGGATGCTGTGCTTGAGATACAGCCATTCCATAACCTGGTATAATGGCCACTCGCCGCGCCGCATCAAACAACAAAGCAACTTCCTCAGGAGATGCCGACTTAACTTTTCCGCCATACACTTCATCTGCAGTTTGGCCGCCCTCGCCCGAAGTCCCCATGACCCCAAACAAAACATTGGTCAAAGAGCGGTTCATGGCCTTACACATAATATGGGTCAGGATGATCCCGGACGCACCGACTAATGAACCGGTAATGATGAGAACATTATTGGAAAGCACAAAACCTGTTGCGGCGGCGGCTAAACCCGAATAAGAGTTCAATAATGCGACCACCACAGGCATATCCGCACCACCAATAGGAAGCACAAGCAAAACTCCTAGAATAGATGCCACCCCAACCAACATCCAGTACAGCGAGAAGCTTTCAGGATTTAGGACCACCCCTATACTTAATCCGAGCACCAATACAGCCAATATTGAATTAATCACCTGTTGGCCGGAAAACAACACCGCGTTTTCGGAGATCAGTCCCTTCAGCTTTCCAAAGGCCACCAAACTACCCCAAAACGTCACAGCCCCGATTAAACCTGATGCAGCTGTGGCAATGGTTAATTGAAGAATGGGTGAATCAGTTAAGGAAGAACCTTCAATCAATGCGGCCCCAGCCACAAAAATTGAGGCAGCGCCGCCAAACCCATTTAAAAGGGCCACCATCTCGGGCATGGAGGTCATCTCTATTCGCAACGCTAGCACCGCTCCAATAGCGCCACCCACTACCATTCCCAAAATAATGTACTCATAACTGACAATGTGTCGATCGGTAAGGGTCACTATCACGGCCAGCAGCATTCCACAGGCACCCAGAAGATTCCCGCGAACTGCCGTTCGAGGATGGGTAAGCCCTTTCAAACCAAAAATAAACAGGACGGACGCAACGAGGTAAGAAAAATTTATAATAAAATCGTACATATAGTTTTAATTCTTCTTTTTGAACATGGCCAACATTCGGTTCGTCACCATAAACCCACCAATCACATTGATGCTCGCCAAGACCACAGACAGAAAACCCAAAACTGTAGTAACCCACAGTTCGGTTCCTGTAGAAACAATGGCTCCCACTAAGGTGATACCTGAGATGGCATTAGAACCTGACATTAAAGGAGTGTGAAGAGTGGGCGGGATCTTCGTGATGACCTCGAAGCCCACGAAGATCGCGAGGACAAAAACCGTAAACGACATGAGAAACATTTCCATAGCAATTCCCTCGTTCTTACGCCGATTGAGCTGGAAGCCCCAATAACTCTCGAATGCGCGGCTGAACAACTTCCCCATTTCGCGTCATCATGGTTTCTTTCGTAATTTCGTCGTTCATATCAAGTTGAATTTCCCCTTTTTTCACCAAATGGAGGAGAAAGGTCGCCACATTTTTGGCATACATTTGACTGGCATGAAACGGAACGGTTGAGGACAAGTTTTCAGGACCATGAATAGTCACACCATCAACTACAATAGTGTGGCCAGGCTTGGTCAGCTCGCAGTTCCCGCCCCGCTCTGCAGCCAAATCTACAATCACTGACCCTGGAGCCATAGCCCCAACCATATCGGCCGTAATAAGAATCGGTGCTTTTTTCCCAGGCACGGCTGCCGTGGAGATCACCACATCACTGGCGGCAATGACTTTTCCCAATAACTCTCGCTGCTTTTTGTAAAAGGTTTCATCTTGGGCTTTGGCATACCCCCCTTTATCTTCCGCCGCGCCCGTTTCTAATGGTAGCTCAACAAACTTGGCACCTAAACTTAAAATCTGTTCCTTGACGGCGGGCCGAATATCATACGCCTCAACAGCAGCCCCTAATCGCTTAGCCACAGAAATGGCTTGCAATCCTGCAACCCCAGCGCCAATGATCAAGACCTTCGCAGGTGTGACCGTTCCGGCTGCCGTCATGAGCATTGGAAACATTTTTGGCAGAGAACTGGCGGCAATCAGTACCGCTTTGTAACCAGCGACTGTGCCCATGGAGGAAAGGATGTCCATGCTTTGGGCACGGGTAATGCGAGGCAGTAATTCTAATGCAAAGGCCGTGACCTCACGAGAAGCAAGGTCTTGAACCGATTGGGGGACGGTCAAGGCTTCGGCCATTCCAATTAGCATCTGTCCCTTGCGAAAACCGGCTAAGTCGGATTGGCCTTCGGTATGGTTTGCCCCCAGCAAACGCACCTGAACCACGCAATCAGCCTCTTCAAACACCTGCGCGCGCGAGGAGGCTATGGTTGCCCCTTTTTCGATATAGGTGGAATCAGGATAACCGGCTTGCTCCCCTGCCTTGGATTCCACAAGGACATCCATTCCCCCTTTTTTCAATGAGGGAAGGACGGCTGGAACTAAGGCAACACGGTGTTCACCAGGATACGTTTCTTTCAGGACGCCAACAATCATAGGGGCATATCTCTAAAAATAAGGGTTGTGGAAATTTTACAAAATTATTAAATCTGTCGGGAATTTTAAGACTCCTTGCCAAACCCTGTGTTGATATCACAGGGATTCAAAGAGAATCAATGTGTCTTTGGATCTATAAGACGGATGAGACTAACGGCCCATCGTGAGAGGCAAGACCGAGGCAACACGCCTCACAGCTTATCGACAGAAAAACCCCAGGAGAGGTAGCCAGCCTTCTGCGACCAAAATGAACTTTACACTCAACTATTTTTCTGTGAATAAAATGCCCGTGCGATCTCAGTCGTCAGAAATAGCATGGCACGGCTATGGGTATAGCATGCATGGCCGAATAAATGTTGTCGAGGAGACTCCTCCGCTTGCACCCCATATTCCACCAACAAACACTGTCCGTCATTGGCACATCGTGTCGCACGCCGAGTACACTCCAGCCACCGTTCAAAGCCGTCAAAGGGTTCAAAAATTTCCCGGAAATCAACATTGGCCTGCTCGGCCTCAGGTTTATTCGGAACCATGTCCGTTCCAGCTACAGCCAATTGCTGAACGTAATCACCTCCAGTTTGATAGGGCACTTCCCACGCAATTTGAGGTAATTCCATTTTAGCCAACCAACGCTTGCCATCCGTTCGAATTTCACGGTGATTCACAAAATGAAGCAAATGACCAACCCCATCGATATCCCAACCATAGCGAACCGGTGTCCCAAGCGTGACAATATCGACCGTTGCTCCATTTAACGCCGCTTGATCCATCACAAGACCATACATACGTTCGAGTTGGGCTACGGACCGATCCGCTGAAGGGCACGACTGCCAATATTTAGCCAGAATTTCAAAAACGCGCCCCCTGACCTCTGATTCCCCTTTGGTGAGAATATTCGACAATAAAGCCAAGACCTGACCGGCATGCCCATGACCGACGAGAAGAAGCCGGTCATCACTTGTTAAGTCAAGACCAGAGCCCCATTTTTGAAGATATATCAAAAGGTGTAAGGCGGCTTCGACTCGGCCAACATGATGATTAACCGAGGACCAAACGTAGCGACCACAAGGAATAGATTTCTCGCTCGCCGGAGTCAGGGCGAGTTCAAAATTCCGTACATACGACGAAGAAAAATTTCCAATTTCCTGAGCGAGCACATCCAACCTTTTGTGTGTTGCTTCATCGTCTGACACAGGAGGGTTGAGGGGATCTCCTGGGAGACAAATACCGTTTGTAGCAGGGCGCAAGAGAGCCAGTAACGATTCTAAGCCAGATATTCCCCGTGAATACCCTCGTTTTAAACCTCCAACCTCATCTAACCTGGCAGCTCCAAAGAGATCCATGAAGGGAAGACCCTGGAGAAAAAGTACCCCCTTCACTCGGGATTGGGCCATGTGTTCGCCAACGCCAGCCATGGCCTGGCCCCACTCAGGAGAATCTGGAGCCGCTCCAGGCTGAAATGTTCGATAACCCACCCGTGCGCCAGGGTCCGACTTTGAATAATTGGCATGTTGGAAATTATTTTCGTGAGGCATCGGGAACCATCTGTTCTGTGAGTGCATCCATTCATAATGGATACCCTAGACCGAGGGCAAGAGAAGCTTGAAAATTTTTGGGGTCCTTTATTATGGAAAGAAACCCCTGGCCTTCTCAGTTGGTTGACCGCCTGAAAATCTGCATGATAAGTTCAAATCCAACCACTCGTCTGACGGTGGAGGAGAAGTTCCTTACTAAGAGAATGTAAGGTTCATTCCCAAATTCATCTATATCTTCTTTTCCTGGAGCACCGCAGAAATTATGAGCACTTCCCAAATACCTCCCCCCCAACATCGTCGTGGTAAACGCATGCGGTGTTTTTTCCTCGCATGGAGTTTGGTCTGCCTTCCGCTAATCGGAGGAACAGCTTCGGTTGCTTCTGCCACACAAGCCGAATACATCATTCTAGTCGTATTGGAAGGGGTCAAATCAACATCCATACAAAGCGGTGCAACTCCAAACCTGGCTCGTTTAGCTAAGGAGGGAGTTGCGACCTGGTCCGCTCACTCCATTGCCCCACCTCTCACTGTTCCGGCGATGGCCTCTCTGCTCACCGGACTTCAGGTCGAGAAGCATCGGGTGACCGCCGAATGGGAAACATACGATTTTGCACGTTCATTTATGCGTTCACCCACGGTCTTTGATTACATGGATCTGGCTGGCGGAAAAGACACAGGCGTCTTTCTTATGGATGAACGCCTCTATCAATTGGTTCGACCTGAAATTTACGTCGATTCCCAAGTCTGTGGCTACACCAAACCCCAATGCACTCCTGAGAGAGCGTCGGCATACATCAAAGACTTTTTAAAAAAAGTCACCAGTGAGAAAGGCTATGGCTTCCGGCTTTTTGGAGTGCCAAACCTCTTATTAGTCCACCTGCCTACGGCGGTTAAGGTCGGGGAAAAATACGGGTGGGATTCCGAAAAATACTCCGATGCCCTAATGGCAATCGATACTACTGTGGAACAAATCATCCAAACGTATAAAGAACTTGGGGTATTGGAAAAAACCATGGTGATTGTTACTGGCTTGAATAGCGGGCCTCTTTCCTCCCCAGCAGGAGGCGTCAAGCCAGTCTCTAGCAGTCCTTCTTCCCCTGAGTTAGATGCCACTATCCCCTGGATTGCCTGGGGCGCAAATATTAAGAAAAATCACCCCATCACCCAATCAGTCTCTTTGTTAGATACGGGAGCGACCATTATGTACGCCCTCGGACTTGAAACGTATACAGAATGGGACAGCCACGCTATTGGTGAAATTTTCCAAACCGTTCCAGAACGACGAACCACCGGCAATGAACTACAAAACAAACATTAAAACCATGATTCGAATACATTTTCCGCGTCAATTCACATTTATCATTTTCTGCCTGTTTCTCATGGGTATTTCTCCTCTGCTTGTTCAACTCGGACACACCGCAGACACTAACAACCCTTTGTTGCGACAATTTCCCATTACCGTGAATCCGAGCGCCCTTGCCCCTCCGACATGGTGGCACGTACCCGGCATGACCCCGTTGATTTGGACAAAAGATCCCATTAGTAGTGACGCCTACAAAACATCCGAGACCAGGACACTGAACCTCAAGCCTGGAGAATATCGTTTTGGGACTTTTACGTTTGATTTCTTATTCAAGGTGACCTTATCCGGAACCTTGGAATTCTCTCCAACACTTGATCAATGTGTAGACGGACGAGGAACACAAGTCCTGACAATTCGTTGTAGCCATACGCAACCCTATCCCCAAGAACCGGACTACCCGAAGTAATCGGAAGGGATAAGAAGGAAAAAAATGTCGAATTCTGTGCAAGACTGGATTGATGCCCTGGAAGATGCCGATGATGCCACCCGGGAGGAAGCGGCCAAGGCCCTTGCGGAAAAGGGTGACCCGAAGACGCTAGAACCCCTTCTGAACGCCCTCGAAGATGACTATTGGTCGGTTCGATCTCATCTCGGGTGGGCTTTGGCAAAAATTGGCGGGGAAAAAGCCGTTGAAGGTCTCATTACGCTTTTCAATGACAATATGATGGAAGTACAAGCTGAAGCAGTAAATGCCATGACCTCCATGGGAAAAAGCGTCATTCCGCAATTACTGACTTGCTTGAAAGACAAACGGTGGCGGGTCCGCGAACAAGCCGCGAAAACTTTAGGCGAATTGCGTGATTCTCAGGCCGTCCAAGGCTTGAGCCTGGTGTGCCGTGACCGAGATGGTGCAGTCAAGAGTGCTGCAGCCGAGGCATTAGGAAAAATTGGAGACCCCAAAGCCATTCCAACCCTAATTAAATTATTTAAAGATACGTCCAAGATCGTGCGGGAAACCGCCGGAACCGCATTGATGTACATTGGAAAAGAATCAGTCGATGCGCTTCTGGAGTCCCTCAAAGACCCCCATTTCGTTGTGCGCTGTCACGCCGTTCGAGCGCTAGGAGGCATGACCACGGATTACCAAATGGGACGGGTGTGGGTACGTGAACCACGTGTCGTCGATGCCTTGATCGATATGGTAAAGGACCCTGACCGAGCCGTTCGCGAAGATGCCACAATCGCCTTGGGCAATATTGGAGATGCCCGTGCAGTGGATGCCCTCATGGAAGCCATGAAAGATGGGACAGTTAAACGGCATGCAATCGCTTCCCTAGGCATGATCGGGGATCCTCGCGCCTACCCTCCCGTCCTGGACGCCTTAAAAGGTAAGGGCATACATCAGGAGGGGAAGCCGACCCCTGGCTGTATTATCAGCGAAGACCTCTTAATTAAAGAAGCGGCTGCCACAGCCCTAGGTCATTTTCGACATCCCAAAGTCATTCCGGATTTAGTGCTGTTACTCAAAGACCTAGTCCTTCGTGATTATGCCGCCAATTCCTTGGTGTTGATTGGAGATGCGGCCATTGAGCCCCTGGTCTGGTTCTTCCATGACCCGGATTTATCTAAGGTCCAGCAAGAAAGCGAAAGAGTTTTGGCGTTTGCTACTTCTCGAATGACGGCAGGAGGTGCTCTCAAGAAAACGATCCTAGATACCCTGGATAAACTCGGGTGGAAACCAACAGAAGGCATAAGCAAAGAAACCAGAGATATTGAATATACCGATACTTCCAATGTATTAGGTGAGGGAGGAGAGGGCCGCTTTGGCAAGAGCGGGGACTTTGCCATGCCAGCTAAACCACCTAAAATCGAACGGTAATATACTCCAATTCCCGTGTCGGAATGTGACGAGGCTCCTGACGGATGTCCCTTCATCAATTAGTTTCGCCGGAAATGCAAAATTCCCCAGCTGAGGTGGCCACTTTTCCCAGCCTCTACCCAATGCTGGAGGCCCACCTTCATATTAGCCAGATAATCCTCCGTACAAACCCGAATGAGCACATGATGTTGGGTGGTAAGTTCCTGAAGCACTCGCTCGTAATGTGCTGCAAGATTCGCCGAAAGATCCTCAACCCCAACTTCTTTGAACCCAAGTTGGGCAGCCAAGTTCCGATAGTATTCAATTGATCCCAGTGAATCCAAATGAATACGATCTAAAATGGGTTGAAGCACATCGGGAGAACAGGTTGCACTTTTCATCGGGTCGGTAAAAATAAATTGTCCGCCCTTAGCCAACACCCGGTGGACCTCCTGGAAAACTTTCTCCCGATCTCCGCTATGTAAAATGGCATCCTGCGACCACACAAGATCCACACTCCCATCCGGCATAGGAATCGACTCAAAATTCCCGTCAATGACATTAATGGCTAAGCTAATATGCTCCTTCTGATTGAGTTCTCTATTCCGCTTATTTTGGACTTCACTCAAATTCAGGCATCCAACCTGACATCCATATCGTCTCACAAGATGACGCGCGGAACCTCCGTACCCCGACCCAATATCCAATACCCGTGTCGTTGAATCAAGATCTTTGACAGAAGCCGCCATTTTCTCCACGGTTCGTCGGCTGGCATCGAAAATCGAGTCGTTGTCGGATGCGTACAATCCAATGTGGATATCTTCGCCGCCCCAGATCGTGGCATAAAACCGGTCAGCATCCGAACTGTTGTAATAGGATCGAGCCGTATCCACGGTGGGGGAATAATTCAGATTGCCAATCTTGCCCATGATCGTGGGGGAGCGTTCCTCATTTTTATAGAGTTTCTCAGCCACATGGACATAAAAATCGGGGTCCTCAACTTTATGCGTTTCTTGAAAATCCGCATAGGTTTTTACTTGCTGAAAGCCAACCTCATTCATGAGCCGACGTGTATATTCTTTCCGAAGCGGAAACATATTCAAATGAAACGCTTCGCCATCGGGAAAAGTATATTTGAATCTGGCAAGCCCTTCATCAACATGTTCCGGCTCTGCACTCACATTGTCTCCGCAATAGTAATATACATGCTTCGAGGTAAACCCATTATCTAAAATTCCATCATAATTTCTTTGGTCCAGAACCAGCACCCCATCGTGCTTCAGCGCGGTGTAAAATTCGGCCAAGGCTTTTCGCCGATCCTGCTCCGAAAAGAGATGAGTCAGAGAGTTCCCCAGGCAAATCACCGCATCGTATTTATTGTGTATATCCCGGCTCAACCAGCGCCAATCAGCATGAATCGTTCGCATAATAAACCCAGCTCGTCTGGCATTTTCAAATGCCTGTGCTAACATTTCAGGACTGCCGTCCGCACTCGTCACTTCGAACCCTGCACGCATGAGCCGAATAGAATGGAATCCCGTTCCCGTCGCGACATCCAATACGCGTTTGACGCCCCGTTCCTTCAAAATCCTGATAAAAAAGTCTCCTTCACTCGAGGCCCGAGCATCCCAATCAATCAAGGCGTCCCATTTTTGCACAAAACTATGAACATACTCCTGTTTGTACAAATCCGTTTTTCGTTGGGCAATGGGATTATCCCCATATATTTGCTTACTTACTGGCGTCGTCGCTTTCTGAGTCATTAGGGGAAACCTCCTGGATGGCTACCGCCCTCACCACTGTTTGAGAATGATGGGTACAAGGTTAAGTAAAGGCTTGCGATTTACACATTTCATTACAGTATTCAATTGACAAAACCCGCAAGGGCAAAACGATATTCTGTCTCTATGGACCAGAAATAAAATCGGGCTCCGCACTTCTCCTACACGGGTAAGAAAGGCCCCACTGTTGTGTGTGAGATTCTCAATCTAACTCGTTAGGCCCATCTTCGCAACCCCCTTTTGATTATGTTCTCATTCCTTCATCAACTCCCAAATGTCAAATTCAGTCGATAGTCTTAAAATCTCAGGACGAAAAAAAGCTAATTTACCGCCACCTAAACAAAATTTGCCTACTCCTTGCCATTCTTTTCGGTTTGGCATAAACCGAGGTTTCCTTGTTCAACAATGCCAATTATGGTAAGGCCTAGCCTTCCCATTCAATTCTATTGCCCCATGAACCCACTGAAATCTACCACTCTTGTCTTCAATATCTCCTGCGCCCTCGCCTTTCTCTTTCTGCTTTGGGGTGCCTTAGCCCCGATACATTTAGCAAAAATCACCTGGACTTTCCAAACGGCCCTTCTTGATTCGTTTGGCTGGTTATATGTCCTGGCGGCAACCGGTTTTCTTATTTGCGCGTTCTGTCTGATTTTTTCCCGATGGGGTGATATTCCACTTGGGCCCGATGGGGCCAAACCTGAATTTCCTCTCCTCACCTGGTTTGCCATGCTGTTTTGCGCAGGCATGGGCATCGGTCTGGTGTTTTGGGGCGTGGCGGAACCCATATCCCATTTCCATGATCCCCCCATCGACGAAGGAGGAACGCCCCAAGCCGCACGCCTGGCGCTGCAATACTCTTTTTTCCATTGGGGCCTACACCCCTGGGGCATCTACACCATGGTGGGCATGGCCCTCGCCTACTTTCAGTTTCGAAAAGGCACTCCAGGGCTATTTAGTGCAGGATGCCAGCCGGTTTTGGGAAGACATGCCACCGGGCCGATGGGAACTGCGGTAGATGTGGTCGCTGTTTTTGCCACGGTCTTTGGCGTAGCAACCTCCCTTGGATTTGGAGCCGTACAGATCAGCGGAGGATTATCCTATGTGTTTGCCCTGCCCAACACCCTCACCACTCAATTGGCCGTCATCGCCACTGTCACCGTGCTCTTTATGCTCTCCGCTCAAACCGGACTCCAACGAGGCATCAAATACCTTAGTAATCTGAACATGGTGCTGGCGCTGACTCTCTTGTCGTTCTTGCTGTTTCTCGGCCCAACGCACTTCATCATGACCGTGTTTCCCTCGACCTTCGGAAACTACATCCAAAACCTTCCGACGATGAGCCTGAACCTCGCACCATTTCGAGATTCAACCTGGATTCACAACTGGACGTTGTTTTATTGGGCATGGTGGATCGCCTGGGCGCCCTTTGTGGGAACCTTTATTGCCAGAATTTCCAAAGGCCGGACGGTTCGACAATTTGTGTTGGGCGTATTGCTTGTTCCGTCAATCTTTTGTGCATTTTGGTTTACGGTGTTTGGAGGAACCGGGATCGGATTAGAACTCTTTCAGGACGTGTCCTTGAAAACCGTTATGGAAAAGCAGGGAATCGAGGTTTTGCTCTTTACGGTTTTGGAGCAATATCCAATGGGCACGGTCATGTCGCTCATCGCCATTTTCTTGATCGGCACCTTTTTCATCACCTCAGCGGATTCCGCTACTTTCGTTTTGGGAACCTTAACCACGAATGGCAGCCTCAATCCCCCCAATCGGATCAAATTCACCTGGGGCATCATTCAATCCCTATCGGCAGCCATCCTTCTTTGGTCAGGCGGACTTAAAGGCCTGCAAACCGGGGCCATCCTGGCTGCCTTTCCGTTTGTCTTCGTCATCATCATCCTCATCATCTCTCTTCTCAAATCCTTTCAGGAGGAAACCAGGTAGGCCTGGTGCGACAAAGGACACAATCTCTCAATGGTTGATTTGATCAAAAAAAATCGCTATTACTGCTAGCTTCTTCAATCCCATAAAAATATACCTGTCACAGAAATATTAGAGAGGAATCAATGAAGTTAGACTCGCTTCCAATAGATTTTAGGCCTTACAAGCAGTTAGAGATTGCGACGAATAAACTGATCGATGGTGTGGCATTAGTATCAGTCAATGGATTTATTCCGGTTTTAATTGGAAGAGGAGAAACTCCTGAGATATGGGTGACCATTCCTGCCGATCAACAGGGGAAGGAATGGCGTCCAATCGTGAGTAAAAATTCATCTTTGCTTGATGTGATTACCGTCATTGCCTTGGGAAAGAAGATCGAAGTCGCCTTTGCCGACGAGATTGTTCTGGAAGTCAAAGAAATTAGCGGGGAAAACGCCGAAATTACGAAATGCAACCTTCGGCCATTTGGCATTAATGTGTTTTTAGAGGACAACTGCCTGAAAGTCATGACGAACCGCTATTCAGGCAACACCATAACCGAGGCAGAAATATTCATTGATGTTGGGAAAGGATAACCACGGGAAGATCAGTCAAAATGCCCACGAACAACCGCACATTTCATGATGGTGAACCATCATCGTGAATCCCAGCTCATTGCGGGAGCTTTCGCCCTATTAGAGGACGCACACCCAGAAAACCCAAAGGGAGCCAGGAACGCCATTTTATCGCGCCCGGCTGACGCCAACCAGGCTGCCTTTCCATTTGTTTTTGTCTTCATCACCCTCACCTATCTCCTTCCTCAAATCCTTCAACTGTCGTGGCAAAAAACGGCAACATAGAAAATCACGTTTGACACAAGAGTTGGGGACACAAATGCAATGCATTCTCAAGCCAGCGCTTTTTACAGGAAATTCTCAAGATGGATTCCCGATCCACATCGTAAATCTGGAAGGCCAGAGATTTAAAATCTGAATGATCCAAGCACTTCTCATTCCGGACTTGCGCCATTTCATCTTTATTGCCAGAATGGCGATAGAAGGCCTCCCTGAAGGAGGCCAATGATTCCCTACTTGACTTGAGTATACGGCAGAACCCGAAAGGAACGATCATGACTGACCTTGAGACGCCCCTCCCACATATCACCACCACCGAAACCTTAGTGAGATTTTATGTCCTTCTCTCCCAATACATTGACCGATGTCTGGATGAGGCCACTAAGCGCTCACTGCCGGAAGGAGAGTTTCAAAAGCACCTGGCCGAGACTCACACCCAGGTGACGGAACTTCTCGCGACAAACCGGGTAGTCAAAAACAAGGCGGAGACCGAATTTCAACGAATCACAACTCTGTGTGAACAATTTTTGAAATCCCCGAACGATCAGGCCATTAAAGACAACCTGCACCACGAGCATGAGGTTCTGAGAATAAAAATGTTAGCGTTGAGCGACCTCTTAGCGGTGTTTCGGTCGGTATAGGGTATTCAACCGCCCGCACAGGCAACCTCTCTTCCCCCTCATTGACCCCTCAAAAAATCGTGTGGTAACGTCGACTTTCGGGTTTTCCCTAATGGTAGGGAAACGGGCGTGGTCTATATTCCACTACTTGGCACAGACATGGTTGACTCCGTCGCTGAACATATATCTGCGCTTGACGACGAGGATTGGGGGGTGCGCGAAGACGCAGCGGTAGCCCTCGGACGTCTTGGCGATCCCCGTAGCGTTCAACCATTGATTCGGGCGCTTCGTGACTCGGATCGGGCCGTGCGGGAAGCTGCAACCTCAGCACTAAAAGCGCTTGGGGAACCGGCCATTCTCTCGTTAGGGTTTTGCCTTCAGGATGCAAATCTTCAAGTCCAGGAATCGGCTGCGTGCATTTTAGCTGATATCGCCAACGAACAAGTCTTAGATCCCTTGTTGTCCGCGGCATTAAGTCCTAACTGGATTGTGCGAATGTCGGCAGCCAAAGGCCTCAGTCGCATCCAGAACCCTCAAGCCATTGATACGTTGATTTTGCTTCTACAGGATAAAGTGCCGGCCGTGCGAGAGGAAGCAGGACGGGCCATTCAAGCCATCGGCAACACCAGCATTCCAAAATTATTGGAAAAATTAAAGGATGAAAACTGGAAAATCCGGTTGCGTGCGGTGGAAGCGTTGGCTCTTTTGAAGCCCCTGGAAGCGGTAGGACATTTGATGATTCTGGTGCTCGAAGATTCCGATACTGCCGTACGCCAAGACGCCGTTCGAGCACTCGGACAGATCGGCGATCCCCGCGCCATTCCTCTTTTACTCTCGTCCCTTGCCCTCGAAACACCTTCGCTCAAATTGCCCTCGATTGAAGCACTTGGCCAGATCCGATCCACCGAAGCCATTCCCATGTTAATCGCTTTAGTCAACTCGCTACCCAAGGAAACCTACGAAGATCGCCAGGAAGGATGCACCGACCCTCAATATAAAGAAGACCTTCCTCCCCTGGAAGCTGCCATCAGAGCCTTGGGGAAGATTCGCGACCCACAGGCTATTCCCGCTCTAATACACGCGCTGCAAAGTACGCTCCTGCGGACAGAAGCTGCCGAAGCCCTGACGCAGTTTGGCCCAAAAGCCGTGAACCCGCTGTTAAATCTCTTAAAAACAACTAAAAATGACAATCTCCGTCGTCATGTGTTGGAATCCCTTTCGCACCTCGGCTGGCGGCCGGGACAGATACGCATCTAACCGAAAGACCTGACGATGCCGAAAGAAACTTTCGAAACCATCATCTCGGAACTGGATCACGAGGAAGATTGGCGCCGAATGCGTGCCACCTCGACCTGCATGAAGGGGGGACCCAAGGCCGTCGAAGCCATTATTCAAGCTATGGCGACCGGGTCTACTCACTATAAGGTCGAAGCCGCAAAAATGTTGGCCCGCCTACGGGATCCCCGAGCCGGCCAGGCCCTCGCTCACGTCCTGAAGGATGAAGATGAACAGGTGAGACAGGCGGCCGTGGATGCCTTAGAGCATATGGCTGGCATTTTGGATGAAGCCACCGCGGCTGCACTCTTAGAGCATTTACGCGACGATACACTCCAGGAAAAGGTCACGGCACTCCTGGGTGTGATTCCCACCTCTATCGGTCCTCTGTCCGAACGGCTCAAGGATCCCGATCCAGCCATCCGCCTCCGGGCCGCAGAGATCCTCGCTCACCTCCTTGATCCTCGATCGGCAGATGGGTTTATTGATGCCATGTCCGACCCCGATCTTCGTGACCTGGCCACCGATACCTTGCGCAAATTAGGTGCGATTCGGGACCGCGTCGATCAAACGATGGACCACCTGCGGGCGGTGGACGAATCCGAGTTAAAAGAAGGCGTGCGGCAGGAAGCGGTCATCCAACTGCATCGTATTGGCCGCCCAATCGTTGAAATTCTTATTGAATACCTGGAGGACGATGATTGGATCGTTCGGGAAGCCGCAGCAGACACTCTTGGCAAAATTGGCGATATTCGAGCGGTGGAACCACTCATGGTCCGGCTCCGGTCGGACAGCGATACGGGTGTAAAAGAGCATGCTCTTAAATCCCTTGGACTCATCGGCGATCCCCGGCCGGTTGAGTTATTTATTGAATCCATCCCCATTCGCCCCCTTCGTATACTCGCGGTCGAAGCTCTGGAGAAAGTGAAAGAAGTCGAAGTCCTACGACCCCATATGGAATTATTTGCCAGATTAAAAACCGACCGGGATGGCCTGATTTCCTATAATTCAGGGGTCATCCTTGACAAACTCGAGGCTGCCACTGCACAAATGAGCATGGATGAAGAAGCCTGGGCCGAAAAGGAATAAAAGGAGTGTTGACCCATGACGGAAGGTAACCACGTAGATCCCTTATTGTCGGCGCTTCGTGATGACAATGAAGCCCTTCGGAATCATGCCGCCTCTCGGCTCGGAGAAGCTGGCTCTGAAGCTATTCCCAAGCTGATCAATATGTTCTTGGAGGACGACTGTGTGGTTCGTGAAGCAGCCACAAGCGCCTTGGTTCAAATTGGGGAATCTGCCGTTGATCCCCTGATTGAGTCCTTGAAAGATGATGAGGAATGGTCTGTTCGGGAACAGGCAGCGACCGCTCTCGGGAAACTCCGTGCGATCAAATCGGTGGAACCATTGGTTCATGCCCTCCGGCACGACAAGGATGGAGGTGTGCGCACTGCTGCCATTTGGGCGTTAGAACGGATTGGGCATCCTGATGCGGTTCCCGCCTTAGTAGATGCTTTGATGGACGCGACCCTCCGTGAGGATGCCGCAAGAGTGTTAAAGAAATTAGGGGATTCCCGCGCAACTGATGCCCTGGTGGAAGGCTTACAGGCCTCGAATTGGATTGTGCGCCGGCACGCGGCAGAGGCATTAGGGAAAATTGGCGATCCCCGCAGTTTGGATCCCTTAATTCATGCTCTGGCCGATGAAGACTGGTTGGTCCGTCGTAATGCCGCAGAATCACTGGCTCGTTTTAAGGATAGTCGGGCCATCGATCCCCTGGTCCCTTTACTCGAAGATGAAAATGAAATGGTTCGGGACACCGCCGAAGGTGCCCTGGCAAGTTTGGGATGGACACCCGGTTCTTCACAATCATCATAACAAAAGCTCTTTTCGTTTTTTTAACTACAAATAAGGACACTGAACAATCATGGCAAACGAAGCACCCGCAAAACTCATTTCAATCGGCCCAAAAAGTGGCACGAAAAAAGACGGGTTTAATCTTGTGACCGAAAACGTCACTGCGATCAATCTTGAGGCAAGACAAATCGAGGTCGAACTCCTGGCATACGATGGGAAGACCGTTCTAATGGATGTCAGTGAAGAGGCTGCCGAAGACCTCCAAAAGATCAAAATCGGTGATGGGGCGACTCTTCGCGTCGTTGAAGAAGACGGCAAACGAATCGTCAAAAGTTTTCGGATCCGCTCCAAGGACCCCAATATTCAACGAGCCGATGCTGCCCTGCAAGATCTTACCGATTCGCACTGGCTCAATCGCAAGCATGCCATTGAAGTGCTCGGTGAACTCCGGGTAGAAGCAGCCGTGAAACCGTTGGTAGAAATGCTCAGCGATGAAGTCGGTGATGTCAGACAGCGTGCCTATGAGGCCTTGATCAAAATAGGCGCGCCCTGTGTCCCTGATGTCATTCCATATTTGGTTTCCGAAGAAGACGATCTTCGGCAATCGGCAACCGAAATTCTTCGAAAGATTGGAAAGCCCGCAGTCGAGCCTTTGGCTCTGGCATTAGGCGAGGCTGATGAAAAACTTCAAAAACGCATCATGAAGGTGTTAGACCGCATGGGCTATAAACGGAAATAGGACAATCGGCAGGGTGCACCCCAAGCCATCCCCTCACTTGCTCACAAAACCTGGAAGGCAACCATAAACGTCTTGTGCCCTAATCCTGACTTTACTCGAAACAGGCTTCCCAACTAAGCTCAGACATCAAGCAAGAAACGTGTATTGCCATCTCTTAGCTTTTTTGGGAAGGATGGGTTCCGACGGTTTTTCGACCCACCGAGACATAATAAAACCCCAGATCTTCCATCCGTTGGGGTTCATAGACATTGCGAAGATCAATAAAAATCGGAGAGGTTACTGCGGCACGAACCCGGTCAAAATCCAAACTTCTAAACTGGTTCCACTCCGTGACCAACACCACGACATCCGCCCCTTCCATCGTGTGGTAGGCATCCTGACAGGGGACCATGGTGGGCAACACCTTCATCGATATCTCCAAAGCCTCCGGATCATAGGTCCGCACGGTCCCACCCGCTTTCATGATCTGCTCTGCGAGATACAAAGCCGGTGAATCCCGTATATCGTCGGTGTTGGGTTTAAAGGCTAACCCGAGTAAGGCAATGGTTTTCCCTTTCAACTCCCCTACCGCTTCTCGAATTTTTTCCATCATCCTGACCCGCTGGTCGTCGTTCACCCGTTTGGTGGCCTTGGCGATAGTCATCTCATAATTATTTTCGTTTCCGATGTTGATCAACGCGGCGGTATCTTTACCAAAACACGATCCTCCATACCCTGGACCCGCATGCAAAAATTTCGACCCGATCCGTTTGTCTAAACCCATCCCTTTGGCCACCATTTGCACATCAGCTCCCACTCCTTCACAGAGATTGGCCATTTCATTAATAAAAGAGATTTTCGTGGCCAAAAAGACGTTTGAGGCGTATTTGATCATTTCAGCGGTTGGAATATTTGTAATCACAATTGGCGTTTCAAGGATATACAAGGGGCGGTACAAATCTTTCATAATCGCCACCGATTCCGGACGGTCCGCTCCAATCACCACACGATTGGGCCGCATAAAATCCTCAATTGCTGATCCTTCCCGAAGGAATTCAGGGTTCGAGACCACGCCAAAACTACACTCCGTTGTTTGATTGGCCTGAATAATCGATCGAATGCGTTTTGCCGTTCCGACCGGCACCGTGGATTTCGTTACCACCACCTTATATCCCGTCATCCGGGTTCCCACATCTTTGGCCACTTGATCGATAAAGGACAGATCAGCAGATCCGTCCTCACGGGAAGGGGTTCCCACGGCAATAAAAATAACAAGGGCTTCATCAACGGCTTTGTGTAAATCGGTGGTAAATCGAAGATGCCCGGCCGTCAGATTTTTGGTCACGAGTTCAGAAAGGCCCGGCTCATAGAATGGCACCTTGCCTTTTTCCAAAGCCGCAATCCGTTTGGCATCCGTGTCCATACACAGCACATTCAAGCCAAATTCCGCAAAACAAGCCCCTGTGACCAATCCTACGTACCCGGTTCCTATCACGCTGACATACATGAATTTATCCTCCTTGATCTCAATATGATGTTCCCATTTTACTCGGTTAAAACCTTATTGCACTTAAAAAACAACGAATCAGTATACCCTATTCCATGTTGCTTGACAGCCTCCAGGGTGCCAACTAGAATCAGTTCAAATTTTCCTACAGAGCGGGAATAGCTCAGTGGTAGAGCATCGCCTTGCCAAGGCGAGGGTCGGGGGTTCAAATCCCCTTTCCCGCTCCAATTCTTTCAAGCACTTAGATCATACCTCCGTTTCAATTTTTTCCTCACTCCCGGTTTTACTCCCAGTTTCGTTCCGCGTAAGCCCTTCCACTGCCTGCCAAAGGTGAGCCGGGGCAAGGGTGACATATCGCTTGAGCATTCGAGGTGATGACCATCCACCCAACTCCATAATAGTACGGTCATTGGCGCCTTGCGTGGCCAACCGGCTGGCGAACGCATGACGCAGATCATGAAACCGGAAGGGATTCAGATTTGCTGCCTTGATAGCCTTATCAAAAGCCCTCCGAAGATACCGGGCGTCATGGGGAAAGATATGATCTTCTGCTGGTGGGTTTGTGCTCGCTTGGAGTTCCGTAAGAACTCTCTGAACAGTTGAGTTCATAGGAATTCGGCGGGGTACTCCCGATTTGGTTTTTCTAATATACAGCATCCCATTCGACCAGTTTACATCCGACCAGATTAAGCCGAGGAGTTCACCCTGGCGAAGACCTGTATTCAATGCCGTAAGAACAATGGGATGGAAACGAGCCGTTAATTTCTCGAGGAGGGCAGATTCTTGTCCATGGTCGAGTTGGCGCAAGAGTTCATTATTGTATGGGGGACGCCTGACTTTTTTTCTAATGTTTATCAACAGCGATTCCAATCCCTCGGCACTGCCAAGAATCGCTTTGAGTACCACAAGATGGCGATGAATCGTCGCCGGAGCATATCTTTTCTCTTTCGCCGTGACATTAGTGGCGTTTTGAACCTGTGCCGGGGCATATTTTTCTTTCACCATGCTATTGATGACCCCTTGGACTTGTGCGGGGGTGATGGCCTTGGCGTCTTGATCCCCGAAGGCGTCAACCCATCGCTGAATGCGGGCTCGATCGTCGCCCGCCCGCCCCCGTCGATTGGCGTCCACAGTCTCTTCATAGGCTTGAGCAAGCTGGCGGAAAGGAAGAGCCTGTGCCTTTTCAAAAAGCCTTCCCTCCCTGGCCTCTGCTTTTAAACGTCCATAGACGGCTTTCGCCTGGGACTTTGAATCACACCTGACCCACCGTTCCCGCCCGCCTGCACAAATTCGTACCCACCATTTTCCGGATCCTACTGGCTTTTCGACGATTCCCCGATTCACTCCATTTTTTCTTGCCATGGCGCCCTCCTATTTTTTCCTTGTGGTGGCTTGAGCGGCCTTTCCCTTTTTCCCTTTCTGTACGGCCAGTTGGCTTTCTTTTTTCTTTTTTAGATATTTCTGGACCTTGAAATTTTCGTAGCAGGAGGGTGAGCAATACTTCATGCGATTCGAGGCGGTCATAAAAAATTTGTGACACCGTGGGCAAGTCATAATTTTCCCTTGCCCCAACTGGTCCAACATAACCATGGTCCAGAGATAGCCTATTAGGGAAAAAGAATGCCAAGATAACTCCCAGTTATTTTCTTGAATATTCCATCCGATTCCTGGTCGCACGTCAGACAGCGTTAAGCTGGAATTGATTCCATGCGATAAAAATTCTTTAAAAAATGTGTGCGGCACATCGGTTAACACTGCCTCCGGTAGGGGAGCAACATTGTTCAGGTCTCCACGAATTGTTTGCTGAAGGGCGATAAAATCAAGCACTGCTAAGGGTGGGCATAAGACCTCTGGTGTGCATAAGGCGGTGCTCACACTTCTTTCCATATAAGTTAAATGGTCCTTTTTCTGCCTTGCCCTTAAACCCTCATACCCTGCAACAAACTCTTTGGCGCTTGTCCTCATGCTTTTTATGGCGTAAGTCTTGGCTTGAATAGGATCTCCCAAGACTCCAAATCGTTGGCAAAAAGTGGCGACTTCTTCTGGCTTATTGGTATCCACGGCAAGGAATTCCAAGTAAAGCGATCTTTTTCCTTGACGGGCTTCATTTGCGGAAAAATACCAATCGAAAGGGTTATAAGATTCAAAGGGGGGAACGGGAACGATGAAATCTATTTCCTTTTTTTTTCCAATGGCCCCAAAGAATCGTGTGCCCTTTTCAATTTTGACGGCACTTCGATACCAGGTTCCTCGAAATAATTCTTCCATTTAAAAATTCTCCTCATTCACTATTATTTTACCTTTACTCTATTTACTGGTTTTGTATAAATACTAGTAAATAGTGATACTCAGTGTATCACGTCAGGCCTTATCAGGGTCAACAACAAAAGGAGAGGCGGATGGAAAAGAATTTAAAAACCAGTAACCGGTTGCTGAGCCTAGCGGAATGCGAAGTGAAAACAGGGCGCAAGGTTCCAACCTGGCGCAAAGCGATTGCCCGAAGACAAGTTCCATTCGTGCGCATTGGTCGCAATGTGCGGATTCCAGAGGAATATATTGAAAAGCTCATCGCTGAAGGCTGGTACGAACCTGTTCAAGAAGCCTAAAACTCAGTATAGAAGGATACGCAATAGAAAAACCCCTGAGAGTTGTGGTCCCAGGGGTTTAAATGAAAGGCGGACAGGATATGGCAAGGTTAAGCCAATTGCATGGGCAGATCAAGACGGCGGCCGTTGATTACACCGATGATATCGAGCTGGGGGAAATAGAAGATCCCTATCCGCTGATCCCCGAAGGCCTCTATGACGTGGCTTTCCTTAAAGCCCATCGTATGCGAATCGGAAAAGCGCAACGACTATTGATGTATTTCCAAATTTGTGACCTGGGTAAATATCACGGAACTGTGCTGATCATGGGTGTGAATTACCCCAAAAACGGCAAAAAAAAATGGGGGGCGCTTTCGAAAATGGCCGAATGTTACCGCGTAGCGGCAGGACGAAATCCGGATCGGTTTGATGTCGGGCGGGTTTCGACCAGTATTTTTAAAGGAAAGGTTTTGGCCGCGAAGGTTTCCACGGTTAAGCGTGGCCGAAATCAAATCTCACGCGACGAATCGTCTTATTATTCAGTAATCGAAAAATTAGTCGACCCAAAATTCATTCATGATCAATATCAATCTAAGGATGAGCTCAAGAGTTTTGAAGTCTCTTAGTTTTAAAGTTCCATAGTTCCATAGTTGGAAAGTTCTAAGTTCCCCAGGCGTATGCTAACTGGGTGTAAAAAAAGAAAATTTTAAGGATGTCTTGACAGAAAATTTACACACAATACGGCATCACAACCTCGATGCCGTTCCCTCACCATGGAAGGTGGGGGCCTTACCGTCTGGTCTTCCCATCCACCCCCAGAGTGAAATACCTCTTGGGGGTGGCCAGGCGTTCACCTTGATTTGAAAGGAAACTACCATGGCCGAGCAGGTGAGAAAATCTCGCAAGCGAAAACCCGAACCCCTTTTTGAAGGCGATCAAATCCGGATTCTGCCAACCTCTTCGATCCCACGCGAGCGGATCGGAACAATTGTGATGACCGATGGCCAATGGTGCCTTGTTCAGTTTGGAACAGAGTTAGTCTGGATCCCCTTGAAATCACTTTAATTCGGGACGAGATCATCATGCTTGAAGCCCTCATCCTTGGGCATCATTGGGGCAAATTTAAAAACATTAAATTACACGAAAGGAAGAAATGTACCGTGGACATTTCCAAACGATCAAACAGAGATAAAGCACAATGGGTTCCTAGTTCTATGGCCTTAACCGAAGATGGCGAAGATTCGGAATTTACCGTCACCGTTTCCCCGGCCCCAGCGGCTTTGTCGGTAAGGAGCATGGCAGCTATTCGCAGACTTGAACGCCATTTTGATCGGGAAATATTTTTCTTGATCATGAGGGAGAACTCCCTAAAAGATGTGACGGGATTTTCCCCTTTTATGGTGGAGGCAATCCGCAATCATCGTGCTGACCTTCCACAAAGAGCACTCGTTGTCCTAGATACGATTGGCGGCAATCCGTTAGGCGCCTTTAAATTAGGGCGATTATTTCAACAAACGTGCGAAAGTCATGTGGTTGTGATACCAAAGCGGGCCATGTCCGCAGGAACGTTATTTGCTCTCTCAAGTAATCAAATATTTCTTGCGCCTGAGGCGGAACTCGGACCGTGCGACACCCAGATGGATGGTCGCTCCTGTCTGGTCATTGATCGTAGCAAGAAGTATGTGGAAGACCTATTCGCCGCTATCGCAAAAGCCATCACATCAGATGGCTCTGACAAAAAGCGGCCGTATGCCGAAACGACTGATCTGCTTAGCCATATTCAAGCGGCGGCGAATGTGCCTCAATTGGCCCTACAGTGGGGTGAAGCCATTGAAGGCCTGAACTCTGTTAAGGACCATATAACCAAACTCCTCACAGCCCAAGATTACACCCTAGAACAGGCCGAGGACATCGCCTGGAATTTGGTTCTTGGATATCACGACCACGGATTCCCCATTGATGCCGATGAATTGCAGGGCATGGGTGTCAAGAATGTGCGCGTCCTAGATTTTGAATCGCAACAACTGGTGGATGATGTTATGACGACGCTGCCTAGTTATCCCATTGTCGGAAAAGTCAAACCAATCAATTGCAACCGGCCGGGGAAAATACTTCCACCACGGGGGAAGGAACCGGAGGGACCAGTTCCTTTCCTGGAAGTTGACCCGGCCCCCTTTAACGAAACGGAGAAGTCATGACCATCGGCCATGCATCTAGCTTGATCAGTTGTGGAGTCTATTGTCGATACTGTCTTCAGCCTCTGAAGGTTGGGCAAGTAGATATCATGATCAGAAGCTGTGAGCCTGTGACTCGAACAGGACTGGTCTGTAGTCGGTGTCAATCAGTGGATGCACCACGCCGATCATTTCCCACAGACAATGAAAAATAAAAATACCAATACTGTCAATGACTTAGGTTCTTTCTGCACCCTAGGAATGCAACAGTCGTGAGCTGCGCATGTCCTCGGTAGATTGTCATTATTTTTTATGGTTGTAAGAATGATGTCCAGAGTTTAGTCAAATGCGCGGAAGAAAACGAGAAATACCGGCAGAGGACGGCGAATGCGAAGCCTATTTGTGGAGCATTGAAAAGCTTGCCCACTTCTGCGAAACGTCAGAGCGCACCATCCGGCGGTATTGTCGGGAAGGACTGGAACGGCGCAGGGATGGCCGGTTTAATGCACGAGAGGCAATTTTCCAGATCCACCGGAAAATTCTGACAGGAGATTTTTGAATAGCCAGCTTGAGGCGCCGTTTCCCTCTGCGGGTATGTCTGAACAAGATTCTTAAAGGGCATTCCTGGGCCTTATTAGCTTTTGTTGCCACGTATTGCCACCTATTGACAAGTATAATCAAATGTTTACATTGTATCCCTATGGTCTACCATATAATAAATGTTTACCGTTGGCAGGGAAGTACTTACATGCGGTATTGAGAGGCCTATTAAGAAAGCCGAAGAATAGTTAGTTGGAATTTATATCTATAACCATGGAGGGGAAGCCATGGCAAACGTGCATGATGTTGCCTGTTATATTTTAAAAAAATGTGGCCCAATGACAGCCATGAAATTACAAAAATTGGTGTATTATTGTCAGGCTTGGTCCTTAGTCTGGGATGATGAGCCGTTGTTTAGTGAAAAAATTGAGGCCTGGGCGAATGGACCCGTTATTCCTGAACTTTATGAGAAACATAAGGGCATGTTTCAGGTAAATACTTGGACCGAGGGCAAATGCAAAAATTTAACTGACAACCAAAAAGAAACCATTGATGCAGTTTTAGGTGTATATGGAGATAAGACTTCTCAATGGTTGAGTGATTTGACCCATCAAGAACCACCGTGGAGAGACGCAAGAGCTGGGCTGCCTTCCGGGTCCCGAAGCAACAAAAAAATTTCCCGTGCTGCTATGGCCGAATATTACGGTAGCTTGACCTAAGTTCCTGTGGGCAATAAAAAGAAGCATAAAGATAAAATCCCAAAATATTATCATACTCCTTCTACAGCCAAAATCCCCCGCATTCAGACTGATCCTGCATCGTTTTTCAAGGCGAATCCAGCCTGGCGAATTTCCAATCTTGAAATGGTCGACCCGTTTGGATGGCATCAGATAGATTCGAGTACCTTAGAATCAATACGTGACCGCCTCAAAGCTTTTGAGTCTATGACATGGGATGAAATTCTCATTAAAGCAAAAAAGCAAAATCATCAAATTAAACGAAACCAAATCTGTAAGAGTGCCCAAGATCGCCTAATGGAGTTAGGATTAGCGGATATAGACGAGGTATGCTCCTTGAGAATAGATGGAGAAAAAAGAGTATTTGGAATTCTGGACCGGGGCATTCTTCGTCTTTTATGGTGGGACCCGCAACACCAAATTTGTCCATCCCATATAAGGCACACCTAGTTTATAGGGACAATTTTTAGATTTATATAATCTAGACCCTCACCAACGGCTTTCTGTATTTCAACATCAATTTCCTCCGTTGAAGGGGTTTGGTAGCCCATATCCTTTAAATATGCAATTGCCTCTTCTTGGGATTCACACAAATGGTCGGTTTTAATATTTTCTCCACTTTGTATTATGCCAGATGGATTCTCCTCCTCTCGGATTATAAATGATAAATTCCCGGTCTGCTCCAAAAGGCCATCAGCGTATAGATATTTTGGTTGATCCCCCATTTTAGCTAGCCTCCCTTATTAATCGGCGCAACCGTATTTCAACGGGGTAAATAGTTTCATCCATTATGAGATAATGAGCTTACTTCCCCTTCGGCAGGAGCCCTTTCTTTTCCAACTCCTGAGGCTTCCCTCAATTATTAATGACTCTATGAATAGATGACGGATTAAATAAAGAACTGAGAATTACTTTGCCGGTCTGACGTTCCATTCCCTCAGCATAAGTGGTCCATTCGAATATAGGGTTATTTCCTTCAGTGTCTGATTCAAGTAATAGTGCGCGGTCAAAGCGAAATTGAAACCGGGCAACTGAAACTTCTGTTCCTGGATGAATTACTTCATTGTTAGCTGTATATTCCCAAACTTTATGCCCTAATGGGTTTAAGTCACTAATGAGGTGCATATGAGGAAATATTTCAAATACATGGTGTGTCCCATCAGTCACCAGCTTTAAGTTTTTAATGTAATCACCTGGAAATATGAATACTGCTCGTATGTATTTAGCAATGGCCCTTCCAGAATTTGTCAGACCCAAATGCAATGGACAGTGAGGAGAAAAGTTATCATCATGAAAAGATTGAAGTGTAGGTTGTAAAAAATGGTCAAATCTTATATTAAGTTTAGGCCTACGCCTTTTCCCAAAGTAGAGCTCCACTAAATAGTGCGGCATTGGCTTGGATTCACTGCCTAATCGGACGTAATATTTATTGTCACCAGCATTCTGGTGCGGTGATTCATCGCTTTGGGGAACATACACCAGCATGACTTGAGGGTTATGGTCTGGAATTAATTTCTTTTTTAACCCATTAACGGGATAATGGATGCTTGAATTTACGACTCTGTCAAAAGTTTCAATATTTTTTGCATCTAATCCCGTGATGGCTTGTGGTTTCGTAGGGTCACTGGGGTCACATTTAACTCCATAGAAAATAAGTCCTCCCTCACTATTGGCGAAAGCCGACACGTCTTTCCCAATTTCGTTGGTGTTAGAAAATTTTTGATTGGCTTCTTTGTATTCGATGTTAGAGTTTTCCCTTGCTTCGATGTCCGTGTCGGATGAAGCACCCTGAATGAAACTTTCAATTTCTGGAAGGGTGGTGAGTTTTTTAAATAGTTCCAGCATTGATAGCCCTTAGGGAAGTCGGTTGAGAAGTTGAAAAAGGGTAGCCAAATGGGAGAATTAAATCTATTTAGGTAATTGCCCTAGTCCCGGTTTTACTCCCGGTTCGGTCCCAGTTTTGGTCCCAGTTCCGAATATAAGGTAATGCCATTTAATCACCATTGAAATTCAGAATTCGCTTGTGTTTATGCTGTCTTTAGTCCATTCAATCCCACTCAATAACACCTAATCCCAAATAAACGGGAATGCCTTGCCAAGGCGAGGGTCGGGGGTTCAAATCCCCTTTCCCGCTCCAATTCAAGCGGGTTTTTTCAATTTTATTCCGACTTCTACTTCCTCACCCTTCACTTGCCGGGCTGCTGAGGTTCAACCTTTATATTCATGCCGTCTAGGGGCTCCCAAAGACATTCCTCCTTGGTCAGCCCGGGAATTTTGACCAATATTTCTAATTCCTCATCTAAATCTTTGAGAAAATCTTTCATTTGCCCTACTGTCATGGATCGTGCCTTTCTATAAAAATTGTTGATTCTTCCTACCCTGTTGGCATTTCTATTTTTCTTATTCTACATTAAAAAATTGGGAGATCCTGGCTGGTCTCCTTAAAGAGTTTTTTCCCTGATTCCCGCAATACAGGGGAAGGGACTATATCTTCCAGTCAATCAGTCACCATTATTATCCACCAAGGGGTGGATTCTTCGTTCATCTGGGAAAACTGCCTCGCGGTAAAACTGCTGGGAACGCCCTCCAACCGAGACCCCCGTCGAATTTCGACATACCGGAACCTGGAAGGCTTCTGAGTATCCTCATTCTTCGCAACTTCAAAAGGCATCGGATCTCGCAGGTCGGCTAAGGAGGAAAGGTCTTTTCTGTCTCCGACGGCCATGGAGGTTAATTCCACATACACGTTTCCAAATATTGCAGGAAGAACTGTATTCGTAAAAACCTCATTTCTTGGACGGAATCGATCATCCGCTAACAATTGGCTGAGTATCTCCCAAAAGACCCCATCATCGATAGCCGAAAGAATACCCACACAACTTCGTTGGGCCATAAATTTCAACAATGCCAATGGGCCCAAAATGTCAAACTTCCAATCGGGGAAGGTTAATGTCTGTCCGCGGTGAGACACCTCTAAAATGGGCTCCCCCGCGTATCGGCTCTTACGATAATTCCCCCGACTGGACTGAAGATGCGCATGAATAATTTCAGGAGCCACACGACTGGGTTCGTAGGCAAAGGTAGGGTTTGCCGGAGCATGGCAGGTACTGACCGTGTAACGGGACAACTTCCCTTTGCTCTTCGAAAATGTCTCCAGACCCATGCCGCCCCAAAATTTAAATCGTAATTCTTCTGTCGAGAAGCTCTGTAAATAACGTTCACGCTCCAGGTTTTTGTGATAGACGCCGCCCACCCGTGACCCCGGCATCAACCGATCAAAGGCATGCAAGGTCAGCGGGGTACGTTGCGTCCGTAAATATGGGACATAGTGATCCACCAATTCCTGTTCAAAGGACAAATCTCCAGCTCCGATATCCAGCAGAGAGGGTGTGCGCGTCTGTCGTAACACGTCATAGGGATTAGACGCATCCCTAAGAATTTTCTCCCATCGCATCCCGGAATACACTTCCGAACTTTCCCTTTCTTCATTCACGTTCAAGACTCCCCATACCATGAGCGCACGAACCGCCTTGGAAGGGGGAAAGCCGGTGAGGTCCTTGAGGACCTGATTTCCGTCCTTGCGTCCGGTCGGGTTGGAGAGTTGTTGAAGGGCATTAATTAATCGTTCTTGAAGGGTTGGATCGAGAGAGGCCTCTTGAATATGTTGAATGAGGGCAGGAAGCGTGGCTTGAAGGGTTTCAGGAACCATAAATTTCCTACTCGCCTCCCAATGGTGGGGGGAGGATTCCCGACTGATTTTGATTCTCTCCCGAAATTCCGTTAATCCGAGTCGCTGGTCATCCATTGATGTGTATCCCTTTGACTGATCGCTAATCTAAATCCTTCACCCACCTTAGCCCCTCGAAATATCCTGAAACAACCGCATGGCTCCCGAAATATTGCCCACAGGGGAGAACTATGCTACACCTTGTTTCGTCATGGTCACGCATTATTTTCTACGTGCGAAACAACACTTTCTCTTCCTATTCCTGGGCATCATGGTGATGAGCGCCACCGCCGGGTGTGCGACATCTCAAGCCAACCCGACCTTTGGAGTCAACCACATCTACGATGTCGCCAGGCAGCAAGCAACCACATTCGACGATCTCCTCCCACAACTTTTAGCCGCCGATGTGATTTATATCGGCGAAGAACATTACACCCCTTCACACCTTGAGGCAGCCCAGAAAATACTGAATGCCCTTCTTGCCCATGACCGCCATCCAGCACTAGCCATGGAAATGTTTAGTTGGGATGGACAATCCGGCCTAGACCGGTATAGCCAAGAATCCGAATATACGACAGAGCAATTGGTTAAGGATTCAGAGTGGAATACGAATTGGGGTGGAGAGTTTGCCGATTATCAACCATTAGTGACCTTTGCCAAATCACATCAACTTAAAATTTTCGGCCTTAACCCGCCACGCCCACTTGTTCGATTAGTCGCCACGAAGGGACTATCCGAAGCCTGGCAAGAACCGGAAATGCGAAAATGGCCGATTCAAGAAATTGTGACCGATGATCACGCATATGAACAATTGATTTTTGAACAAATTGAAGCCTGCCATCCTGGCCTACCAGACCACGTGTACCGCCGAATCTTCGAAGCATCTATCTTCCGGGATGAGAGCATGGCACAGATTATAACCAATTACCTCAACACGCGATCCCGGACTGCCGGACCGTTGGTAAGCTACACGGGCGGCGGTCATATTCAGTATAAGATCCCAGTCCCTAAGCGAGTTGAACGAATGCACCCCGGCGTCAAATCTATTACCATTTATCTCGAAGCATGGGATCCCTCCAAAGAAGAGGATGTTCGTTCGGAGTTGCAAACCGGCATTGCTGATTTCCTCTGGCTTACCCCTTTGGGCCCTAAAGGCCTTCAACCCCGCTGCGGCTAACTAAAAACATCAATTTTTTAACGAAGGAAGGAGGTCTAACCACATGGGCGACCCGATTATCATTGCACAACGAACACCTTACGTTTTGGACATGGAAGCAGGAACCTATTATTGGTGTCGATGTGGCCGATCAAAAACCCAGCCATTTTGTGATGGGTCCCACACGGGAACTGATATTTCCCCCATCGAAGTGGAACTCAAAGAAAAACAAAAGGTAGCTTGGTGTGGATGCAAATACAGCAAAAAGCTCCCATTCTGTGACGGCACTCATTCCAGACTGGAACCGTAAAATCTTGCTCTCGACCAATTGAACCAGCTCGACATTTTAAGATCCTCCGTGACCATGATTACGTATCATAAACTAGCATGAATGTTTTAATTAAATTATACTAGCCAGAAGCTTGCATCCATGAAATAAAATTTACTACAATCCTCCACAATTGTGGATAGTTGATTTTTTCTTTCGAAGCTATCCCCAAAAATAAAATTGTGTGAGATATTTTTATAATGTCCGAAAGTGAGGATTTTCGTATGAATCGGATTACTTCCCTTCTCAGCGCTTTTCTCGTATTAGCCGCAAACCCGGCCTTTGCCAATGAGCCAGGCGGAGGCTATGAAGGGATCACGGGTTTGTACTATGGGACCATAGCCCTTATTTTGGCCTATGGGGTCTATGACATTTTCTTCAAAAAGTCATAACGTCTCCCGCATTCCTAACATGCCGAGGATTCCCCTTCCCATTCAGGGGAGGGGTGCCGACTACTCCTTGGCCTGATGATTCCGCCCAGTTTTGAGTAAAGGCTCCAAGGTGCGAAAAACATTCTGAGCCACAATGGTATAGCCTTCCGCCGTGGGATGGATTCCATCCTCCTGATTTAAGCCCGGTTGAGCCGCCACACCTTCCAGGAGAAATGGAATGAGTGGAAGCGTCAATTTCTGGGCTAGCCGTTCATACATTCCAAAAAACTCCCCCGTATAGGCTTCGCCATAATTTGGCGGTATTCGCATGCCCGCCAAAATGACCATTACTCCTTCGTCCTGCAACCGGTCAATTATGTTGTGAAGATTGATATAGGTCTGTTCCAAAGAGAGCCCCCGAAGTCCATCATTGACGCCCAATTCCAATATGACAACCGTCGGCCGACTTTTTAATATCCACTCTACCCGTCGCACTCCCCCCGCTGAGGTTTCTCCGCTGACTCCAGCATTGACCACCTCATAGTGAAATCCACCTTCATGCAACTGTTTTTCCAATTGAGCCGGATAGGATTCGTCCGATGACACGCCAAATCCGGCCGTTAAGCTATCCCCAAAGGCCACGATTTTAGGCAGAGATTCGTTCTTTCGCACCAAAGGTTTGGATAAGGATTGATCGGGCGGAAATTGAGCCCGAGAAACTTCCGTGCCTGAACTATGCTTCATGGGCTCTGGTATACCGGTAGACGGACTTTCCTGAGGGTCACACCCCCATATTCCCAGACAGAAGAGTATGAGGACTGATAGGATACACGTATGCATAATAGCCGGGTAATAACTCTCAACTCTATTATTCACCATTTGGACCCATTTGTGTAATCAACGTGAAAGTTCCTGCACCGTCTGTACCTCATTTGCCCCCCATAACTCCATCATCTCAGGTCCTCATTTCTGTCAATCACCTTGAAATGGAGCTTCAGGCAGCCAATCAGTCCGTCAAGATTTTACAGAACATTTCCTTCGAGGTCTTCACTAATGAGGTGGTCGCTATTGTCGGTCCATCGGGAAGCGGGAAATCAACACTCCTGGGGTTACTTGCAGGCCTCGACAGGCCAACACAGGGATCTATCCGCATCAACCAGACCGATATCACGACCTTAACCGAGACCGAAATGGCACACTTTCGACGCAAACACATTGGCTATGTGTTTCAAGCCTTTCATCTCCTTCCCACATTGACGGCTCTGGAAAATGTAGTACTCCCTTTGGAATTGCAAGGCATATCCACGGGCACATTACGGGCCAAAGCACTTTTACAATCCGTAGGACTGGAACATCGTCTCCACCATTATCCGGTTCAACTCTCGGGTGGCGAGCAACAACGAGTGGCCTTGGCCCGAGCCTTTATTGTCCGGCCTCCCCTCCTGCTGGCCGACGAACCCACCGGCAACCTGGATAGCTCAACCGGCGCAATGGTCATTGATCTTCTGTGGGAACTTCATCAGCAACACGGCAGTACTCTCATCCTCGTCACTCACGACATGTCATTGGCCGCTCGCGCACAACGTATCCTGGCCCTGCGAGATGGAGTAATGGTGAACGAGACGAGACCCCCTTTATTATCATCCGGCTCAGAGGCATGACCCCAGTCTCCGTCAAACTCGCCTGGCGGGAAATCCACAGCGCCTGGTCCCGTTTCCTCTTTTTATTTTTCTGCATTGCACTCGGTGTCGGTGCCATTGTGGCCGTAGATCTGTTTGCCGTCAATGTCGAACAGGTCATTCTGGGAGATACCCGTGCCCTGTTAGGGGGTGACGTCGAACTATCATGGCGGCGGGCGATTTCCGATAAGGGTCGTACCGTACTGGACTCCCTCACTGACCGTGACATTATCCTTTCACACGTGACTGAAATCGCCGCAATGGCAACAGTGGACAGCCCTCACTCCCAAACGGCTTCTCAATTGGTGGAACTCAAGGCCATAGATTCGGCCTATCCCCTCTATGGTCAATTGGTAGTGGAGCCAGATCTTCCGAATGCGCAACTCCTGGATCCCCTTCAATCCGGTTGCGGTCGCTCGCCGTGTTTTGGGGCACTTGTCCAGGAATCCTTACTGATCCGGCTCAATCTTATCGTTGGCAGCGAGCTACAGATTGGCAAAGCGAGCTTCCTCATTACCGCCGTGCTGAAAAAGGAACCGGACAGGGTTGCCAATGGATTTAGTTTGGGTCCCAGAGTCATAATTTCCCGAGATGCGCTCAAAGCCACCACATTGATCCAAACCGGCACCCGGATTCAGGAACGATATCGCCTGTCACTATCCGACTCCACCTCTCTTGAGCCTTTGATGGGTGAGTTACGTGGGCGCCTCAGCCAGGAAGGAGCACGGGTCAGCTCATTTCGCGATGCCCAACCACGACTCCGCCGGTTCCTTGACCAATTGAACCTCTATCTTGGTCTGATTGGGTTTACGGTCTTATTGGTCGGTGGGATCGGAGTGGCATGCACGATTCAAGGATTCCTCACACAAAAAATTCCGATTATTGCCACACTCAAAACTCTGGGAGCGGATTCTTCACAAATCATCCGTCTCTATCTCACACAAAGTCTCATCCTGGGAGGGATCGGCAGTCTTCTTGGGGTCATAGTCGGCGTAATTCTCCACCGGGGCTTACCCCTATTGCTTCAAGGCATAATTCCTGAAACCATGCCACTCAATCCCACTGTCGCTCCCGTCCTGCGTGGAATCTTTCTTGGCACCCTAGCCACTCTTGCCTTCTCACTTTGGCCTTTACTGGCCATCCGTCATGTCTCTCCGGCACTGGTCTATCGACAAGCGGTGGACCACTCCCAGGACATGGCCAATAGCCAATCCAGACTAACCCGATGGCGGACCATCCTGAAGCGTTGGTGGAATGACCGGGCACAGGTCATGGTCAGCATCAGCATGATGGTGGGCGTGACCGGCCTGGCCATGTGGCAGGCCCACTCACTGACCCTCGGTTTATTTTTTTCCGGTGCTTGTGCGATCGCGGTTCTCCTCTTATTGGGTGGCACTGGAGCACTGTATAGAATTCTCGGGCATCTCCAGATTCCTCAGTGGTATTTATTGCCTCATGCGGTGAAGAATCTTCAACGGCCTGGAAACTTTACCAAAGCCATGACGTTGGCCATAGGAATTGGTGTCATGCTCATGACAACGCTGACTATTGTGCAACGGTCCTTACTTGACCTGATAGGAAACCAGATACCCTCTCAGGCTCCCTCATTTTTTTTCATAGACATTCAACCAGACCAATATCCCCAATTTGTGGATGTGCTACAACAGAAATTCCCCGATTCACCCTATAAATTAGTTCCGGTCGTGCGGTCTCGCCTCACAGCCATCAACGGACAACCCATCGACCCTGAAGAACATAAAGGTCAACGAAATGGATGGTATTTTACCAGGGAATACGCATTGACGACATCCCAGGACCTTCCAAAAGATAACGTCCTCACTCAGGGACAATGGTGGGATCACACCAAGGAATCAGACCCGGACGGAACGCCCGGGAAGCCTTTAGATTTCCCGTTAGTCTCCGTTGAGGAAGACGCGGCAAAAAACCTGGGACTGACCCTAGGCTCAACCCTGACCTTGGATATTCAAGGGGTGCCAATTGTCACGAAAGTAGGCAGTCTGCGGCAGGTCGATTGGGGCAGTTTTTCCATGAATTTTTTCATGATCCTTCAGCCTGGCTCCTTTGACGGCGCACCTTTCACCTACATCGCCACAACCAGAGTGCCAACAAACCACGAAGTCCCCTTACAGCAAGCCATCGTCGCCGTTATGCCCAATGTGACAGCCATTAACGTGGGAGATGTGCTGGAGAATATTGGTCGAATCTTTCACCAGTTGGCCCTGGGAATTCAAGCCTTGGCCCTGTTATGTCTGGTCACCGGAGCCGTGGTCATGGTTGCGGCGATTTCAATCAACCGGTATCGGCGCCTGCATGAATTGGCAATTGTGAAAGCCCTGGGAGCAAGTCGCAGACTACTCGTATTTTCGCTCGGAGTGGAATTCGGTGTCATTGGAGCATTTGCAGGGCTGGTTGGACTTGGATTGGGGTGTCTCCTCTCCTGGTCTCTCTTGTATTTCTTTTTTGACCTGACCTGGAACTTCGATCTCATCGTGTTGAGCACAGGTTTGCTTTTGACAATTCTGCTAAGCCTCATGACCGGCTTTCTCGGGACTTACCGGTTGTTGGGCTTCCCTCCTCTGTCCGTCCTCCGTCAAGAATAGTCAGGGGCTGTTGAAAAAGTTCGCCAGCTGCGTTCTCAGCCCTTTGTCGTGCTCACGTACAACCTGTACATTCCGCGCGCCAAATGGCCTGCGGCCTTGCTGGTCGAATCTTTTTGAACAGCCCCAAGAGGATGGCGGCATTTCCTCATCCCGATGAAACGAGATTGACTGACCCTGTACAAATTTCGAATGCTCAACTAGCCTCTTAAAGCCCAATCCCTGTATCTCACAAGTGCCAATTTTTCTCCTAATCCTTGAGTCCCTCCCCGATGTTATCCTTTTAGATACAAACTGTATGTTGTTGAATAACAACCTGTCCCACAACTGATGCCCTTATACCTCATCCTCTTTGCATTCTTTAAAAAATTCCAAAACCAATTTTAAAAATTTGCTTCTCCATTCTTCAGATTATCAATGAGTTATAACCATGAAAGCCTCGAAGAACCGCTCGCCTTCTATTTAGGTACATTCTTTGCTTTGTAATATGGCAAGCACGGGATATTAAGGGGAGCCATGGAAATCATTTTAGCTATTTGCATCAGAGGCTTTGGAATATTCGGAGGAATGTCCCTCATATGGAATGGGCAGAACCCTATACCATCAAAGGCACCCGACAGGTCACGCTCACGGTAAAATGATGTCCAAAACAACACAGGCCTGTGCCTGCATGACATTTGTTCAGGAGCCATCTTTGGGTGATTTCACCAAATGGTGAGTCGGCCTTCAATCGGCTCGATCCACCAAGATGGTGAATTTGCTCATTGGTTAGGAAAGGAGATCCTCATGTCTAAAAATATTCTGATTATTGATGATGATGAAATGAGTCGAGGATTGCTCAGGATGGTCCTGGAATATGACGGATGTGAGTGCGTAGAAGCCGAAAATGGAGCCAGCGGGTTAACACTTCTTGAATCAAAATCCTTTGACGTGGTGATCCTGGATAATGCGATGCCCGTCATGACCGGTATGGAGTTTTTGGACCGGTTACAGCATATCCCCCACAAGTCCGACATCCCAATCATTATGGTAACCGGATTCCTCAATCCCGTAACACGAGAAAACGCCACCCGCTTAGGAGCCTATGCCATTATCGGCAAACCGTATGATTTTTGGGAATTACGGGCCATTGTCGCTCAACTGTGTCCGCCAGCTACTGCAACCCGGCCCCATTCCTTCATCGTTGCCAACATGTCGCAAACCTATAGTCCCCCTCCGGGTTGAGACCGGGATGAAGGAATCATTCAGTCCCATACAGGACATCTCCCCCTCTATTGTCCAAATAACTGTTTGAGAATATCCGCTCCGTCTTGTAAGAGTTGCCGTACTTCCTGTTCATCCCCCTGTAAGGCTTTTTCAATCCTCCGCTCCACATTCCTTTGGACCTGATGCCCAAAGGATTGCGTATCAAATTGCAATAGCGGTTTCTGAACGGTTCCCATAACAGTAAAAGGCAGCACCAACTTTCCCTGATGCCCCGCAACTTTGGCCATCGGAAACCGTTGAATAATCCGGTCCCCGATCATCCGTGAAACGGCCAGATTGCCTTGAAGGTTCAACGATTCATCAAACGCAAGAGTTCCCACCCCTGTCATCGAGAAATCTTGGCCCTCAACTGTCAATTGCCGAATAACCACTCCCCTGTCTTCCAATTCCACTTTTGTATCAATCAGAGAAAATTTCGTCGCACCGGTGGATTCGTCCATGAGATCCGGTAACTGAAGGGCATTTTCAATCGCCTGCATGAGGTCAAATCCAAATAATTGCCCATCGCGGATCATCAATCGGACTGGTCCGGTCATATTTGATTGCCGGGAAGACGAGTGCTCTGCTCCCGCGACGTTCCAATGCAACTCTCCCCTACCGGTCAAACGGAAAGAGGAAGACCTTACCACTTGCATCATTGATTCAACCGCAAAATTCGTGAACCTTCCCTGGAGTGAGAGCCGTGGAATAGGTGAAGTCCAATCCCATGTTCCATGCGCCTCAAGATTTCCCCCAAACGCTTGGGCCTTGAGAGACTCCATATCCACCTTTGTCCCTTGGACCAACGCTTCAAAATGGATCTTTTCGAGTGAAAACGGGCGTTGAACGGAAAGAGCCAAGGGAAAATCCTCTGAGGACAGGGCAGGGGCCTCCCCGGACAAATTCAGACCTCCAGGCGTACCTTGACCCGAAAGATGAATGGTCGCCCCACCCATTTGAAGATCAACGGTCAACGGATCAATCCTCACTCCTGTGGAGGGTTTCGATGGCTCTTTGGAAATCAGGGGTGCCATCACATGAGCCTGAAAGCGACTGAAGACCACAGGCTTATCCAACGATACATTCAAGTGCATATCATCAGTCGATAGGACCGGGATATGCACGTCCAACTCAAGCCTTCCATCTATCACTTTGCCCTGTGCGGTTCCTTCTACTTTGCCTACGCGACCCGCGAAATCGATCATCGGAAGATCCAAAGTGGATTGAATGGGGCCAAATCGCCCGTTCATCTCCAAGGAAAGCTGATAGGGCATCACCATGCCCTTCATGTGCAGACTCGCCGTCTGTCCAAATTGAACGGAATCCGTGACCACATTTAGTTGCTCAAGGTGGTAGGAACGGAAGGGTTCATTGGCACGATCCTCATACTGTAGGATTCCTCCATCCATAGATAACCTCTCCACTACAAACACACCGAATAAGGGCTTGAAACCATTGGCTGGATTCGAGCCCGCCTTCTCAGGCGGATGGAGAGCCGGATCTTTTCCAACAGTGGCCATATTCAAGGCCCCATCATGCCTGCGGATGATGTGAACTGTCGGATCCTGAAGACGCACGTGTTCAACCTGAATATGCCGGCGCAACAGTGGGAGCCACTGAATCTCCACCTCAGCAAAAGGAATCGTGACAAACGCCTGAGAACTGAACGCCGGGTCATCCCCTATTGTCAGATCCTGCACCCGAAACCCGAGTTTAGGAAAGAGCGTTAAGCGGACATCCTGAACATTCACGGGTCGATTAAGAGCCTGCTCCAGAACCGGGAGATACCGATCCCGGTACCGATTCAGATCAAACAAAAGCGGAAGAAGCAGGATGACCACAATAATCAGGCCAATGAGGATAGCGAGACCAACCATGAAATTACTCTTCACGAAGACATGCTCCCGTCATAAACCAGGGGATTCGGTAGTTTACCATGTTCCGTTTTTCTCGGTGGACAAACATCCTGGGATATCGACACCTCAAGAGCTATCAGGTATCTTCAATGGGCCAACAATCACACGAAGAGGATATTTTCCCGTGAACACTGTGAGTGAACCACCTTCCCCTCTCCCGATTCGTCATGTCGTGTTAGTCGATGCCTCAGGTTTTATTTTCAGAGCTTTCCATGCCATCAAAATTTTAAACAGTCCGAATGGTACCCCCGTCAACGCCGTCTATGGTTTCATCACCATGTTGATGAAACTATTGGACGATATGCAACCGGACCACATTGCCGTCATTTTTGATTCCGCACGCAAAACTTTTCGAAACGATCTAGACCCGAACTATAAGGCCAACCGCAGCGAACCCCCTGATGAATTGGTGCCTCAATTTGGTCTTGTCCGTGAGGCGACCCGGGCCTTTAATTTTGATTGCATTGAGCTGAACGGGTTCGAGGCTGATGATTTGATTGCCACTTACACCAAGGAAGCGCTGGCAGCCGGCGCGGAGGTGACCATTGTCTC
>BQIZ01000010.1 GCA_021604365.1 Nitrospirales bacterium | reverse complement strand
TGATGCCGGGGGATAATGTGTCGTTTGAGGGGGAATTGATCTCCCCGATTGCCATGGAGCAAGGGGTGCGCTTTGCAGTGCGAGAAGGGGGCCGAACGGTAGGGGCCGGGGTGGTCACGGAAATCGTCGCGTAAGAACATACTGGTGTTAGTGGAAAGGGTAGGTTTTTGTGGATCGAGACCGCAGAATACGAATACGCTTAAAGGGTTTTGACTATAGAGTGTTGGATCAATCTCTTCGTGAGATTGTTGATACTGTTCGTCGGAGCGGAGCCCGCATTGCCGGACCGGTGCCTCTGCCTACGAGGATTGAGAAGTGGACGGTTCAGAGATCGACTCACGTTGATAAAAAATCACGTGAGCAGTTTGAAATTCGAACTCATAAGCGATTGCTGGACATTATGGAGCCAACGCCTGAGACTATGGACGCTTTGATGAAGTTGAATCTGGCGGCGGGAGTAGATGTGGAAATTAAGCTGTAGGTTTTGTGGTCAAGGCTTTCCTTAAATTACGGTAAACTTAATCTAGGTAATTATTGAATTATGGTTAAAGGGTTGATAGGAAAAAAATTAGGAATGATTCAAGTGTTCGATGGGGAAAGGCGTCTTATCCCTGTGACGGTTATTGAGGCGGGTCCATGCGGAATTGTTCAGCTCAAAAAAAAGAGTACGGATGGCTATGAAGCCGTTCAAATTGGATTCAATGAGGTCCCGGAACGTAAGCAATCCAAGGCACAGTTGGGGCACCTGAAAAAAGCAGGAAATAAGGTTTGGCGTCATTTAAGGGAGTTTGACTTTTCCGGGGATGCAGAGGTTGGCTCCATGTTGGACGTAAATTTATTTACCGAAGGTGAACCAATTAATGTCCAAGGGATTTCTAAGGGAAAGGGTTTTCAAGGAGTTATTAAAAGGCATAATTATGCTGGTGGTCCCGCGTCCCATGGTTCAATGTTCCATCGAGCTCCTGGGTCTATCGGGTCAAGCTCCTTTCCTTCAAGGGTGTTGAAAAATAAAAAGCTACCTGGTCATATGGGGAATAAGCAGATAACGGTTAGAGGTCTGAAGGTTTTCGGAATAAAGTTAGAAGAAAACATCCTGTTAATTACCGGGTCTGTTCCTGGTCCGGTTGGAGGGGTAGTCATTGTAAGGAAGGTTGGCTAATGCAGTCTATTGATGCTTTTCCCGTAATAGGCCAGGACGCTCGGCCTGTAGATAAAGTTGATTTAACCAATGGGGTTTTCAGTTCCACTGTCAATCCTTCACTGGTTCATCGCGCAGTGGTAATGCAGCGATCAAGTAAAAGGCAGGGTACGGCTTCTACTATCGGGCGTGGCGAAGTAAGGGGTGGTGGTAAAAAACCTTGGAAGCAGAAACATACCGGGCGAGCAAGGTCTGGATCAAGTCGTTCTCCGATTTGGAGGGGTGGTGGGACCGTTTTTGGGCCGCAACCGCGATCATATGGTTCCACGCTGCCAAAAAAAATGTATAGGGCGGCCCTGAGGGGGGCTCTTGCATCCAAGGCTGGGGATGGATTGGTAGTTTTGGATGATCTGGCTCTACCCGAAATGAAAACACGTGAATTGGTTAAATTTTTATTAAATGTTGGGGCAAGTGGAAAAGTCCTTTTAGTTATACATGATGGGTTGGCTGATTTTTTCCGTCTTGGGAAAAATGTAAAAAATTTAAAAGTCCTTCATGGCAAAGACCTTAATGTGTATGACGTGCTTTGGTGTGAAAAATTGGTAGTAACCAGAGTAGAGCTAGAACGAATCCAGGAAATTTGGGTGTAACGTGAATCCACATGATGTATTGATACGTCCTTTGTTGACAGAAAAAATCACCGCAATACGGGAAATGAAAAACGCTATTGCATTCTCCGTACATCGTCAGGCAACACGAATTGATGTTCGTAGAGCCGTGGAGAAAGTTTTTGGCGTTAAGGTCTCTTTGGTGAATGTGATGAATGTTAAGGGCAAAAAGAAACGACAGGGTCGTTTTACCGGTAAAAGGTCAGATTGGAGAAAGGCCTTCATCACATTAAAAGAAGGCGAAAAAATAGAACTGTATGAAAGCGCCTAGTATGGCTTCTTTATATCATTTAATGAAATAGAGAGAATTAGGTTATGCCAATAAAAGAATATAATCCAACGTCACCTGGGCGAAGAGGAATGTCGGCTGTTACGGGTGAGGGGTTATCGCGTAAAAAGCCTCTTAAAGCCTTGACCAGCTTTAATTCTAAGTCTGGTGGAAGAAATAATGCTGGGAGGATTACATCCAGATTTAAGGGTGGTGGTCATAAGCGCCTTTATCGGAAAATTGATTTCAAGCGTGACAAATTTAAGGTTGTGGGTAAAGTTGCCTGTTTGGAGTATGACCCAAATCGTTCAGCCCGAATTGCACTGCTGCATTATGCAGATGGGGAGAAGCGCTATATTCTGGCTCCTTTTGGTTTGAAGGTGGGTGATTCAGTCCAGGCAGGTAGTGGGGTTGACGTGAGGGTAGGGAATGCTATGCCACTCAGTGAAATGCCGCTTGGCATAGTGGTTCACAATGTTGAATTGAAGCCAGGTAAGGGTGCCCAGTTGGCCAGAAGTGCTGGGGCTTCTGCTCAGGTAATGGGCCGTGATGAGGGTTATGTCCAAATTCGATTAACGTCTGGTGAAATGAGAAAGATACTCGGAACATGTATGGCAACTATTGGCCAGGTTGGGAATACTGACCATAACAACATAAAAATTGGCAAAGCCGGTAGGTCACGATGGTTGGGACGCAAGCCACATCAGCGTGGGGTGGTGATGAATCCTGTCGACCATCCTCATGGCGGGGGGGAGGGTAAGTCTGGTCAAGGTAATCCTCATCCCGTTTCACCGTGGGGTCAACCCACCAAGGGTTTTAAGACTCGGAAGCCGCGAAATCAAAGCTCGCGTTTTATTATTTCAGGTAGAAAGAAAAAGTCCCGTTAATATAAGGGGGAATCGATGCCAAGGTCAGTTCATAAAGGTCCATTTGTCGATGACCATATTGCCAAAAAAGTGGAAAAAGCCAGAGAGGGAAGGGAGTCCAAGGTGATAAAGACCTGGTCCCGCCGGTCGACAATTATTCCGGATATGATCGGTCTGACTTTTGCGGTCCATAACGGGAAGAAATTTATTCCGGTTTTTATTACCGACAATATGGTAGGCCATAAATTGGGTGAATTCGCTCCAACAAGATTTTTTAAGGGACATGGGCATGCCAGGAGTGAGAAGGCAGTTGCACTAAAATAGGGAAATTAATCGCATGCTAAGTCGTGAAATACTTGAGAAGGTAGAAAAAAGTTATGGCTGAAGTTAAAGCAATTCTTCGACATGTAAGGCTGGCCCCACGTAAAGCAAGGTTAATGGTTGATTTGGTGAGGGGGAGGAATGCGGCGGAAGCAATGGCCATATTGAAATATACGCCAAGGTCAGCTGCAAGGGTGGTTGAACAATTGCTCTTTTCTGCAGTTTCTAACGCCGGACAAAAAGATTTGGGTGACCCAGAAAATCTTAAAATTGCCAGGGCTTATGTTGATGGTGGTCCAATTTATAAACGGTTTCGCCCGCGATCAATGGGAAGGGCTAACCCTATCCATAAGCGAACGAGTCATATAACGATCGTTGTAAGTCCAGCTGTTTGATATAGGATTATATTTTCAAAACTTGGAAGTTAGGGGGAGACGGAATACATGGGTCAAAAGACGCACCCGTATGGATTCAGATTAGGTTATACCCGTACATGGCATTCGCGATGGTATGCAAAAAAGGACTATGCGAAGCTTCTTCATCAAGATTTGTCTATAAGGGACGTGGTTAAAAAGCGATTGTATCATGCCGGCATTTCAAGTGTAGAGATTGAACGGTCAGGAAACCAGCTGAAATTAATTATTCATACCGCCCGTCCTGGCATTATCATAGGGAGGAAGGGCGCTGAAGTTGATAAATTGAAGGCCACGCTAGAAAAAGAATATGGGAATGAAGTTTTTGTAAATGTAAAGGAAATTAAAAAGCCGGAGTTGGATGCGCAATTGGTTGCAGAAAATATTGCTACCCAATTGGAAAAGCGGGTCTCTTTTCGGCGTGCATTGAAACGTAGTGTTGCATCTTCACTTCGACTTGGAGCGTTGGGTATTAAGGTGTATTGTGCTGGGCGTCTGGGTGGACATGAAATTGCCAGAACGGAATGGTATCGTGAGGGTCGAGTGCCCCTTCATACTCTTAGGGCCGACGTGGAATATGGATTTGCCGAAGCAAAAACCGCAATGGGTCAAATAGGAGTTAAGGCTTGGATTTTTAAAGGGGATGCTCAAATTCCTTCTTTGGAAAAGTCGGAGCCTTCATTAGGTTTTTTATAAAAGATTAAAAGATTTAAGTGATTGGAGTAATTGAAAGATGCTAGCTCCGAAAAGGGTAAAATTCAGAAAGGTTCAAAAGGGCCGGATGCGTGGGAAGGCCTACCGTGGAGGGGAAATCGCCTACGGGGTGTTTGGCCTTAAAGCCATGGAGCCTGGAAGAATTACTGCCAGACAAATCGAAGCAGCTCGTATTGCGATGACCAGACATGTAAAAAGGGGTGGAAGGATTTGGACCAGAATATTCCCTGATAAACCTATTACGAAGAAACCTGCGGAAGTTCGAATGGGAAAAGGAAAGGGCAACCCCGAGTATTGGGTTGCACCAATAAAGTCTGGAAGAATTTTGTTTGAAATGGATGATGTTTCGCAAATCGTTGCAGAAGAAGCTTTGCGTTTAGCAGGGCATAAATTACCTGTGGCAACAAGGTTTGTTATTCGTGGCGAAATACCAGTTTTGTAGGTATTGGATATGGAAATGGACGAATTGAAAAATTTAGAAAAGATTGAATTGTTGGAAAAAGTAAATAAATTGAAACAAGAATTGTTTCATTTTAGGAGTCAATTGGCATTGGGGCGAATGGAAAATCCTATGCGAATACGTGAGACAAGAAAAAATATCGCCAGAGTTCAAACGGTTCTTCGCCAAAAAGCTACCTAGTCAACCACGATTTTGAAGGGAAGTTGCTCCACTATGACACAGACCAGGGCTATGCCTCGATCGCTTACGGGAAAAGTTGTCAGTAATAAAATGCAAAAGACGGTAGTGGTTGAGGTTGTTCGCATTGAGCGGCATTCTTTATATGGGAAAGTTATGAGAAAAAAAACAAAGGTAAAGGCTCATGACGAAATAAACCAATGCCTATTAGGTGATCAGGTTAATATTGTTTATGCGCGCCCTTTAAGCAAGAGCAAGCACTGGCGTGTTTCAGAGGTTTTAACTAAGCGAGTGACCACCTAAGATTCCAGAAGCAAGTGTCTTATACATTTCCTTGAGTATGTAAGAAATAGAGTTATTAAATGATACAAAATTATACCTATCTTGATGTTGCTGATAATTCAGGCGCGAAAAATGTCATGTGCTTTCATGTATTGGGTGGAACAAAGCGTCGGTATGGATCTTTGGGTGACATTATTGTAGTGGCGGTGAAAGAGGCAATTCCAAAGGCATCGGTTAAAAAGGGTGATGTTATGAAGGCTGTGATTGTGCGTACAAAAAAGGGCCGACGCCGAGAAGATGGGTCTCACATTAAATTTGATCGGAATGCCTGTGTCTTAGTTAATGCTCAGGGAGACCCGGTTGGAACTCGTATTTTTGGACCTGTTGCAAGAGAATTAAGAAAGAAGAAATATATGAAAATCATATCTCTGGCTCCAGAAGTCATTTAGGTAGGTTATTATGTCTGAAAAATTTCGAATTAAAAAAGGCGATATGGTGATGGTTATCGCTGGCAAGGAGCGTGGGAAGACGGGTAAAGTCCTCCAGGTTCAAACAAAAGATGCCAGAGTCACAGTTGAAAAGCTCAACATATTAAAACGTCATACAAAGCCCAACGCAAAAAACAAACAGGGTGGAATCCTTGAAAGGGAAGGCTTTATGGCCATTTCAAACGTCATGGCTTTCTGTGAATCCGCCAAGAAACCTTCAAGGATTAAAATGAAAACTTTTGATGATGGACGGAAAGTGCGTGTTTACCAAAAGGATCCAACCGAAATTTTGGAAAAAAGCTGATGAAATCAAAATCGGTTACGAAAGAAACAGCTAAAACAAAAGAAAAGGCTGTGGGGTCAACTGCTATTAAACCGGCGGATTATGTTCCTCGGATTAAGGCGATGTACCAAGAAACAGTTATTCCGGCTATGATGAAGGAATTTGGCTATCAAAATCCCATGCAGGTCCCTCGAGTTGAGCGGATTGTCTTAAATATTGGAATGGGGGAAGCGGTTCAAAATGTAAAGTTGTTAGAAAGTGCCGCTGCGGAACTTGAGCAAATTTCAGGACAAAAGCCTGTCCTGACTCGTTCCAAGAAGGCCATAGCTGGTTTTAAATTGCGTGAAGGAATTCCGATCGGGACGAAAGTTACTTTGAGGGGCGCAAGAATGCATGAGTTCTTGGACCGATTGGTTTCCGTGGCTTTGCCAAGAATTCGGGATTTTCGTGGGATCTCACCAAAAGCTTTCGACGGACGAGGGAACTACACGCTGGGTTTAAAAGAACAGCTGGCATTTCCTGAAATTAAATATGACGATGTGGCATCAATACATGGCATGGATATTACGTTTGTTACCACCGCTCAACGGAATGATGAAGCCAAATCTTTATTGACCCACTTGGGGATGCCTTTTAGAAAACCCTAGAGAGGGAAAGGAGCGTATGTGTCAAGGTTAGCATTAAAGAATAAGGCTAAGCGAAAGCCAAAATTCACATGTCGCCACTATAATCGCTGTGCCCTTTGTGGACGAGTGAGAGGTTTTTTGCGACGTTTCCTTATGTGTCGAATTTGTTTCCGTTTCCTAAGTTTGCGTGGTGATATCCCTGGTGTCACAAAATCCAGTTGGTAGGCTTTCTATGGTCAAAGGGTTTTTTAGTAATTGGCAAATAATTCAATACGAGGTTTTCTAGCATGTCGATGACTGATCCTCTCGCGGACTTATTCGTGCGAATTCAAAATGCGGGACGCCGTGGACACGAACTGGTTAAAATCCCATCTTCTCGTGTAAAAAAAGATATTCTGCGAATTTTCAAAGAAGAAGGGTTTATTCGTGACTACAAGTCAGCTACGGATACCAATGGGCATCCGGTTATTGAAGTTTCACTTCGATATGCTCCTGGTCGACAGAAGAAATCATTTATAACTGGGATAAAAAGAATCAGTAAGCCTGGATGTAGAGTCTATGCAGGGAAAGAAGACCTTCCCCGGGTAATGCGAGGATTGGGATTGGCTATTTTGACCACTGACCGTGGGTTATTAACAGATGAGCAATGCCGTAGTTCCCAGGTTGGCGGTGAAATTCTCTGTCACGTATGGTAATTTTGGATACTCTTTTTACTTGGATTTTTAATTAATAGGTTAATCATGTCAAGGATTGGAAGAAAGCCGATATCAATTCCAAAGGGTGTGGAAGTTCGCGTCCTTGATGGGAATGTTTTGGTGAAGGGCCCGCTGGGTCAGCTGCAATGGGATCTAAGCCCAGGCATACAAATCAGTATCGAAAATGAAGAGGTTTCATTAACCCGAAACAGCGATTCGGCAAAACTCAAGGCTTTGCATGGACTAACAAGGGCTGAACTTGCCAATCAGGTAAAGGGAGTGAAAGAGGGCTTCCAGGAAAACCTAGAAGTGATGGGGGTTGGATACCGTGCTCAAATTCAAGGAAATGAATTGAGCTTTTCTGTAGGATATGCTCATCCCGTATCGATGGGGTTGCCAAAAGGGGTTGAGGCGTCTGTTGACAAACAAACTTCTATTTCCCTTAAGGGTATTGATAAACGAATGGTTAGCTTGGTTGCAGCTCAAATTAGAGGTATGAAGGTTCCTGATGTGTATAAACAAAAAGGTATAAAGTATGTTGGCGAAATACTTCGTAAAAAAGCTGGCAAAGCCGGTAAAAAGTAGGTTGAACTTGTGAATATACTTGAGAAGCAAAAAAGATTGAGTAAACGAAGTAGGCGCGTCCGTTTGCGCATTGTGGGATTGTCTTCTCGTCCACGATTAAGTGTATTTAGAAGTAATTCTCATATCTATGCTCAGATCATTGATGATTCGGCTGGGCGCACGTTAGTTTCGGCGTCATCCTGTGACCCTGGTTTAAAAGTTAAGATAAAATCTGGTGGGAATATTGAAGCGGCGAAACTGGTGGGACAAGCAATCGCTGAACGCGCAAAAGCCATACCTATTGAACTAGTCGTCTTTGATCGAGGTGGAAGATTGTACCATGGTCGGGTAAAGGCTTTGGCAGATGCCGCGCGTTCCGGAGGACTGAAATTCTAATCAGAACCAGCCTTAAATTTTGCTAAAGGGAAGGATTCACTTCTGTGAGGGTTAATGTTGAAGAGCTCAATTTAAAAGATAAGCCGGTTGTAATTAACCGAGTGGCCAAGGTAGTGAAAGGTGGAAAACGTTTTTCATTTTCTGCTTTGGTGGTTGTGGGTGATGGCGATGGATGGGTAGGTGTGGGAAAAGGTAAAGCGACTGAAGTTCCATCTGCTATAGCTAAGGCCGTGGCTCATGCAAAAAAAAATCTTATCAGAATACCTCTCAAATCGAATACAATCCCCCATGAGGTGCATGGATATTTTGGTGGGGAGCACATTGTCTTAAAGCCTGCAAAGCAGGGGACTGGGATCATCGCAGGAGGAGCAGTTCGCTCATTGTTGGAGGTAGCTGGGGCTCAGAATATCGTTGCGAAAACCCTAGGTCGTGGGAATCCTTTTAATGCAGTGAGGGCAACCATCCAAGGATTGAGCCAACTCCGTGATCCCCATGAAGTAAGAGAGTTGCGTCGAACCGCTGTCGGGATGGAAGATTAATTGATATCTTAATGACCAGTCAGGAAACCAGGAAATCATGGTGACACCAACCAATCTTTCAATTACATTAAAACGAAGCACAATAGGCCATCCAGATAAGATGCGTGTGGTTTTATTGGGGCTTGGACTTAGGAAAATTGGACAGACGGTCAGTCGTCCGGATACGGCCCAAGTACGGGGTTTAATTTATAAAGTCAGGCATCTTATTGAGGTTGCAGTTTCATGAAGCTACACGATTTACATCCGTCTCCAGGATCGAGAACCAAGAGAAAGCGCCTTGGCCGTGGGCCTGGTTCAGGTTTAGGCAAGACATCTGGAAAAGGTCATAAGGGGTTATTGGCCCGTTCAGGTCGGGCTAATCAAGCTGGCTTTGAGGGAGGGCAAATGCCCCTTGCCCGTAGATTACCCAAGCGTGGGTTTACAAACATTTTCCGGATTCAATATTCCGTAATAAATCTTAAAGATCTGGTTGCTCAGGAAAAAACCATGAACTTTAACCCAACCGTATTTAATGAAATTGGGTTAACTAAAGGGCGAAACCTACAAATTAAAATACTTGGATCTGGTGAAATCAACCGTCCAATAGTTGTTGAAGCACATAAATTTAGTGATTCTGCCAAACAAAAAATTGAGAATGCCGGGGGGCAAGCAAAGGTGATTGGCCGTGCTTGAGCGGCTTGTCACGAGCATTCAAAATATTTTCAAAATTCCTGAGTTGCGTAGCCGGGTAATTTTCACCTTGTCTATGCTTGCAGTATATCGAATCGGGGCTCATGTCCCCACACCAGGAATCAATAATGAAGAGCTATTTAAGTTTCTTACTGAACGAGGCGGAGCCCTCATGGGTTTCCTTGATATTTTTTCTGGAGGCGCATTATCGAGATTGACGATTTTCGCCTTGGGCATAATGCCCTATATTAGCGCCTCAATTATTTTGCAGCTCCTCACGGTCGTTGTTCCGCATCTTTCTAAATTAGCAAAAGAAGGAGAGCGAGGAAGAAAGACAATCATCCAGTACACCAGGTATGGCACGATCCTTATTGCCCTAATTCAGGGATTTGGTATTGCTCTTGGCCTTGAAGGAATGAATGATGGTGCATTTGTTCTTGACCCTGGTTGGCCTTTTCGATTGATGACGGTGATTACGTTGGTAGCCGGAACGGCCTTTCTCATGTGGTTAGGAGAACAGATTACCGAACGCGGGGTGGGAAACGGAATTTCTCTTATAATTTTTTCCGGGATAGTTGCGAGTCTTCCAAGTGCAGTGGTTCAAACATTTGATTTATATCAGGTTGGTCAAATCAGCCTCCTCTTACTGCTAGTCCTTGGGGTTGTGATGTTAGCAGTGATGGGGGCTATAGTGTTTCTGGAAAGTGGACGAAGAAAAATTGCGGTTCAATATGCCAAAAGAATAGTCGGGCGACGGGTTTATGGTGGGCAAAACACTCATATACCTCTGAAAATAAATACGGCTGGTGTTATCCCGCCAATTTTTGCCTCATCAATTATTGCATTTCCAGCCACGATAGCAAGTTTCATCCAGGTGCCGTGGGTTCAAAGCATCGGTGCGCAATTAGCGCCGGGTTCTTTATTGTATACGATGCTATACGTTGGAATGATTATTTTTTTCTGTTTCTTCTATACAGCTGTGGTTCTCAACCCTGTTGATATGGCAGACAACATGAAAAAATATGGAGGATTTATCCCCGGGGTAAGACCTGGACAAAAAACTGCGGACTTTATTTATAAGGTACTGACAAGGATAACATTTGCTGGAGCTATTTATTTAGCTATTGTGTGCGTTATTCCGGAACTTTTGATTTACAGACTAAATATGCCATTCTACTTTGGAGGTACCTCACTTTTGATTGTCATTGGAGTGGGTTTGGATACTGCGCAACAAATTGAAAATCATATGCTCATGAGGAATTATGAGGGATTTCTTGGAAAAGGTTCCTTGAAGGGAAGAAGTGGTTAACGGAATGAGGGTTATTTTCCTTGGCCCTCCAGGAGTTGGAAAAGGCACCCAAGCCGAATTTATTGCAAAAAAATTTGGTATTCAAAAGCTTTCGACAGGTGATTTGCTTAGGGAAAGCGTTGATAGGGGTACAACGCTTGGAAAAGAAGCTAAGTTTTTCATGGAACGTGGGGAGTTAGTTCCAGATAATGTAGTGATTGGTTTAGTTGAAGAAAAATTGGTTTCTTCAGAATGCCGTAATGGTTTTCTGTTAGATGGATTTCCTCGAACGGTAGCCCAAGCAGATAAATTATCATCGTTTTTGGAAGGGAATGGAGAGGCCGTTGATCGTGTTGTATATTTCTCTCTTCCACAATCTGACATAATCGAACGAATAAGTGGAAGAAGGAGTTGCCCAAAGTGTAAGGCAGTATATCACCTCAAGTCCGTACCACCAAAAAAAAATGGATTATGCAATGAATGTGAAGTGCCACTTATCCAGCGAAATGATGATAAACCGGAAACAATTCAATCCAGATTGGTTGTTTATCAAAATCAAACAGAGCCATTAATCCAATATTATAAGGACCGGGGAATTCTTTCGGAATTGGATGGGTCAGGGGTAGTTTCTGCGGTTCAGGGTAGATTAGTAGCTCTCCTAACCCAGTCAAGATAGAATGATCATCATAAAAACGGCTGAGGAAATTGAACTCATTGCTCGGGCCGGGAAAATTGTAACTCATTGTCATCAATTGCTGGTAAATGCAGTGAGACCAGGTATAACTACCTTGGAATTAGATAGGCTTACAGAGGAATGTATTCTTGAAATGGGTGGAATTCCTGCTTTTAAAGGGTATAGAAATTTCCCCAATAGCCTTTGTGCATCTATTAACGAAGAAGTCGTACATGGAATACCCTCAAGGCGTGAATTGAAAGAGGGAGACATCATCGGATTGGATGTTGGGGCCATTGTTGAGGGGTTTTATGGAGATGGAGCCGTGACGGTTTCGGTTGGGGCCGTTCCTGAAAAAATTCAATTATTGATTGGAGTCACTCGCGAAGCTCTACTTAAAGGACTTGAAAAGGCTGTGGTGGGTAATCGTCTTTCTGATATTTCATTTGCCATTCAAACACATGTAGAAAAACATGGGTATTCGGTTGTACGTGATTTTGTGGGCCATGGTATTGGACGACAGTTGCACGAAGAGCCTCAGGTCCCAAATTATGGAAGACCAGGACAAGGACCACGTTTAAAGCCTGGGATGGCTCTTGCCATAGAGCCAATGGTTAACCTAGGAGGATCGGCGGTCAAAGTCTTGAAGGATGGATGGACGGCAGTCACTTGCGATAAATCACTTTCTGCCCACTTTGAACACACAATTACAATTGAAGCGAATGGTGCGCCTCGCATTTTAACAGGTTAGTCCTAGGTTGGAGGTCAGGTAAATTTCCTCATGGGAAAAGAAGATATTATCGAGGTTCAAGGGGCAGTAACAGAAACTTTGCCGAATGCGATGTTTCGGGTTCAGTTAGAGAATGGACATAGGATATTAGCTCATATTTCTGGAAAGATGCGGATGCATTTTATTAGAATTTTGCCAGGAGATAAGGTGACAGTGGAATTATCTCCATATGACCTGACTCGTGGACGGATTACCTATCGGTTTAAATAGAGGTTGTTATCGTGAAAGTTAAATCATCAGTAAAACCAATCTGTGTTAAATGTAAGGTCATTCGCCGCAAAGGGGTTGTAAGGGTCCTATGTACAAACCCCAAGCACAAGCAGCGACAGGGCTAAGGTTCGTCAATGTTTTAGGTGGATAGATTAAGCCAATCCCTAGAGAGAGGAAAGTAAGAAATGGCTCGTATCGCAGGCGTAGAGTTGCCAGTAGGAAAACGCATCGATGTTGGATTAACCTATATTTTTGGAATTGGTCCGGCCAGTTCACGGGATATATTGCAAAAAACGGGTGTTTCTCCTGAAACGAGGGTGAAGGACCTAGAAGAAGATGAAGTGGTCCGTTTGCGTGAGACAATTGACAAGGATTACGACGTAGAGGGTGATCTTAGGAAAGAAATCACGATGAGTATCAAGCGTTTGATGGATATCGGAACTTATCGTGGGTTACGACATCGGAAAGGTCTGCCGGTGAGAGGCCAAAGGACAAAAACAAATTCACGAACGAGAAAAGGGCGACGTGGGGCTATTGGGGGAAAAGTTAGGAAATGAGCTGCTGAAAGGGATCTTTCATGAGTGTTAAAAAGGGAAAAAAGAAGGATAGAAAAGTTTTACAAGTCGGGATCGTGCATATCATGGCCTCATTTAATAATACCATCGTGACAATAACGGATATGACCGGTGGGGCTGTAACCTGGGCCAGTGCCGGTAGTCAAGGATTTAAGGGGTCGAGAAAGAGCACTCCATTTGCAGCTACGCGTGCAGGTGAAGTGGCAGCAAAAAAAGCAATGGAGTTTGGCCTTCGACAAGTGGATGTCTATGTAAATGGCCCTGGATCTGGACGAGAAGCCGCAGTGAGAGCCCTTCAATCCGCTGGTTTGCGAGTCAATCTTATTCGTGATGTAACGCCGATTCCCCATAATGGGTGTCGGCCTCCTAAGCGAAGGCGAGTGTAATTTCTGAGAGAGGTTTTTGTAGATTATCGGTTTTTCGTGAACTGGAGATAGGGGGAGAAAGTCCATGGCCAAATATACTGGTCCTGTATGTCGGTTATGTCGGCGTGAGGGAGTGAAGTTGTTTTTAAAAGGCACTAGGTGTATGACTGAAAAATGCGCAATTGAGCGTCGAAGTTATCCTCCTGGACAGCATGGGCAGTCACGGCGAGGCCGTGCGACGGAATATGGCACTCAGCTTAGGGAAAAACAAAAGCTTCGGCGTGTATATGGTATGCAAGAACGACAATTCCTGAATACCTACCACCGAGCCGTTAGACGTAAGGGGATCACCGGCGAGCATTTGTTGAGCCTGCTAGAACGAAGACTTGATAATGTGGTGTATCGACTGGGATTTGCCTCATCACGTGGCCAAGCTCGGCAGTTGGTGAATCACGGTCATGTGATTTTGAATGGCCGAAAAGTCACTATTGCTTCCGTGACGGTGAATGTCGGGGACATTATCGAAATCAAAGAGAAAAGTCGTCAGCTTGTCCCGGTCCAAGCCGCCCTGGAAATTACTAGTGGTCGAGGAGTGCCGAATTGGTTAGAGATGGAGCGGAATTTATTAAAAGGTACCGTCCAAGCCATTCCCACTAAACAGGACATTGATGTTCTGGTCAATGAACAGATTGTAGTGGAGCTGTATTCGCGGTAAATTTTCCTGCCGGAGATAGAGCGGATGTTGCGAATGGATCACATATATGGCCTTGGGACCAAGAAAGGGAGACGCGATCCTTATGATAAATAGCATGAAGGATTTCCAAATACCCACAAAGTTGGAATTGGAAAAGGACACTGCTTCACCTACTTATGGCAAGTTTACGGCCGAACCATTTGAGCGAGGTTTTGGAACCACCATGGGGAATTCCCTTAGGCGGGTTTTGCTCTCTTCGCTTCCAGGGGCAGCTGTCACCTCCGTAAAAATTGAGGGAGTATATCATGAGTTTTCGACCATTCCCGGTGTGACCGAGGATGTTACGATTATCATTTTGAATATTAAGGCGTTACGGTTGCGTTTGCATTCCGATAAGGCTAAGGCGATACGCCTGAAAAAGAAGGGGCCTGGCGAAGTGTTAGCCGCAGATTTATCTGTAGACCCTGACGTGGTAGTTTTGAACCCAGATTTTCATATTGCTACTTTGGATAAAGATGGGATGTTAGATATTGAACTCATTGTGAAGCCGGGACGTGGGTATGTTCCTGCTGAACGGAATAAAGAAGAAGGGTTGCCAATAGGGGTCATTCCGGTAGACTCTGTTTTTTCTCCCATTAAACGGGTTAATTTCAGTGTGGAAAGTGCTCGGGTTGGTCGGATCACGGATTATGATAAACTCATTCTGGAAGTGTGGACGGACGGAAGCATAACTCCGCAGGAAGCTGTCACCTCAGCGGCAGGAATTCTTCGCAATCACCTTGATATTTGCCTGCCATCTGAAGAGAGGGGGGAGCCAGCTCAAGAAGAGGGTGGAGATGAGAGCAAGATGTTGATTAACCAACATCTATTTCGAAGTGTGAATGAATTAGAACTGTCGGTCCGTGCTGCAAATTGTCTTAAAAATGCTAACATTAAATCAATAGGTGATTTGGTTCATAAAAGCGAAAATGAAATGTTGAAGACAAAAAACTTTGGGAAAAAATCATTGAATGAAATTAAAGAGGTCTTAGCAGAAATGGGGTTGACCTTAGGAACCAAAGTGAGTGAAGTAACAGAATCCCAAACCTGAACTTTTTTCAAAGGACGTGTATTGTGCGTCATCGAAAACGCGGTAGACAATTAGGACGAAACAGTAAGCATCGGTTGGCTTTATTCAGAAATTTGGTGACATCTCTCATGGAACATGAGCGAATTGAAACCACGGAGGCCAAAGCGAAAGAACTTCGTGGGATCACCGATAGACTAATTACCCTTGGAAAGCAAGGAACTCTTCAAGCCAGAAGAGGGGCCTTGCGTATGTTACGAACCAAACAAACGGTTCAAAAGCTTTTTGATGACGTTGCCAAGCGTTTTCCTGAGAGGAACGGTGGCTATACAAGGATTATTAAAACTCGTCAACGCCCAGGGGACGCAGCAAAACTGGTAGCTATTGAATTGGTTGAAAAAACAAATGAATCCGAAAAAGAGGTAGTTTCCTCCACCGCCAGTTAGAAAAGCATAGAGCGTAGTCTTTTAAATTTATAATTCTCACTGCTCCTGTTCCTCCAGCATAGTTTCTTCTCCCCTCCTTTGATATGTCACAGGGTTAAGGTCTTTTATTTACTTGACCTGGACCCTGTGCTATTCTTTTTTATGGGTTTTTTACCCTAAGGGTGATTTTTTGACCGAGAAGGGATAAATGCAATTTTATGGTACGAGGGCCGTTTTAACTCTGCTAGTTTTAGGTATGACAATATTTATCGCAAGTCGTGTAGTGAATCATATGCAAACACGGAGCCAAGACACAACTTTGGTAACATTAGATGAACAGCAAGGAGCTGACGCTTGGATTCAGGGATTTAATTACCGCCAAACTCGATCTGGCTCCACAAAATGGGTTGTAAATGCTGATCAAGCCAAAGTCTTTGATAAAGAGCATGTAGCCAAGTTGGAATCGGTCCAAGTCCACCTTTTCGATGGAGAGTTCCAGAAGGAACAATTAAAAATTACCTCTGAAAAAGGCGTAATGAATACATCAAGCAATGATTTTGAGTTAATAAGCGAAAATGAAAAAACTGTTATGACATTTGAGTCTGGTTATCAAGTGTTTTCAGATAAATTGACCTGGAACGAAGAAGCACGGCAGATACACACTCCAGATAAAGTGCTTATCAAAGGGGATGGATTAATCATCACCGGAACAGGGCTAGAGGGAGACGTGGATAAGCATCAGTTTCATTTGCTCAAAAATGTTCGTGCTGAGTTGGTGTCGCCATAAGATTTTTATTGCCGATCTCATTCGGTTGGTTGATATTTGCGATTATACTGGTTCACGTTCCCATTGTGGCAATGGGAGAAGAGCCAAAAGCCTCTACGGTCATTACTTCTAATACGATGACGGCCAGTAGCGAAAAAAACGTGGCCATCTTTCAAGGATCAGTCAAAATGGTTCAAGGCGAACTGGTGGTGCATTCCGATGTGATGATCGTGTATTTCAAAGAAAAAGCACCTTCAAATCCCTCTGCCGCCACAAATTCAGGAGCCAAATCAGAATCTGGAAATGAAATTAATTATATTGAGGCGAAAGGGAATGTGAGAATTAAAAAAGGGGAGAGTCGAGCTACTAGTCAACATGCCTTGTATTACAAAGCGGAAGAAAAGGTTATCTTGACGGGTTCTCCCGTAGCCTGGCAGACCGGAACTAGGATTAGCGGTCCAAAGATGACCATGTTTTTAAAAGAAAACCGGAGTATGGTAGAAGGTGGAACCCGGGTAATTATTGATGGATCCGAGCAAAATTAGAATTTACAAGCTTGTAATCCGACTGCCATGATTCTTGGTGTATTCCTCGTGCTCCCATAAAACTGAATTTTTGATTGCGATTGACAAGGGCCGACCAACCCAATCATGGTTCGATCGTAGATTCTGTGACTTGAGGTTGAGTAATCCGGTCAGGTCAACGTTTTCTTTGAAATCGAGATCCGCATGATTGAATCAAGGAATGCAAATGCCTGAAGCACGTGGGAAATCTCTTCATAGAATTTCTGCCAAGGATTTAAAGAAGAGCTATAAAGGTCGACAAGTCGTTAGGGGCGTCAGTTTGGAATTGTTGGGAGGAGAAGTTGTTGGGCTTCTCGGTCCTAATGGTGCTGGTAAGACGACGATTTTTGATATGGTGGTGGGTCTTTGTCAACCTGACCAAGGAAAAATATTTCTCAACAACGATGAGATTACTTTCCTGCCCATGTACAAGCGGGCAAGGCGGGGAATTGGATATTTGCCACAAGAAGCTTCAATTTTTCGCAGGCTCTCGGTTGAAGATAATGTATTGGCGGTCTTGGAGACGTTGGATCTCCCTGCGTCTGGCCGAAAGGCAAGATTAGATGAATTGTTAGAGGAGTTGGATCTGACTCGGCTTCGTAGGCATGGTTCCTATACTCTCTCAGGTGGAGAGCGTCGACGTTTGGAGATTACGCGCGCATTAGCCACAAACCCAAAATTCTTACTCCTGGATGAGCCTTTTGCGGGAATTGATCCCATTGCGGTGGGGGATATTCAAGATATATTAACCAGTTTAAAAAGGAAAAATATCGGCATCCTGATTACAGACCACAATGTCCAAGATACGCTTTCCATTACCGATCGAGCCTATATAATAAGCGAAGGGACGATTTTAGAAAGTGGTCCACCTGATGTCATTGTGAATAGTCCAAAAGCCAGGGCTGTCTACCTGGGCGAACGCTTCAAAATGATGCAATAAAGAGGAAGTGGGTTTCTGCAATGGATCTTCGGTTAGACCTTCGGTTATCTCAAAAGTTGGTGATGACCCCCCAACTGCAACAAGCAATTAAGTTGTTGCAACTCTCTCGTTTAGAACTTCAGCAAACGCTGGCTCAACACTTAGTAGAAAATCCCCTCTTAGAAGATTTGGCCCTGGAAGCCCAAGATGAAGAACCTTCAGTGGGGGAAGAGCCCGCAGGGGAAGTGAAAGAGCCTGATGCCGAAAGTGAGGCTTCAGGTGAGGTCGCGGAGGTTCAACCAACCATCAAAGAAGGCGAGCCGTTGTCCTCCGAAGAATGGGACAATATTTTGGGGAACGATTGGAGGCCTGCTCAGCGGGATGAGGCCTACTCGGGAGATGAAGAATTCCATTCATATGAACAAACTCTCACCAAACCGACTTCTCTTGAGGAGCATCTGGATTGGCAACTTCGTCTCTCATCTCTTGTAGGGGATGACCGAGATATTGGCAGAATGATAATTGGAAATTTGGATGAAGACGGGTATATGCGTGTGCCTATTCTCGAATTAGCTGAAGACGCTAAATGCTCTGCTGAACATGTTGAGGGAGTGCTCCGTCAGATTCAGCAGTTTGATCCTCCAGGTGTGGCGGCTAGGGATTTAGCAGAATGTTTATTGATCCAGCTGGATCACCTACAACATGATGAGACTGAACTAACCTCTCATCTGCAAGCAGCGGTGCCCATGCAGGTGGTGGCTGCTATCTTGAAAGATCATTTAGTCGATCTTCAGAAAAAACGGTATCAGTCTGTGGCTAAAACATTGAGCGTGACTCTGGATGAAGTCTATGAAGCTGTTCGGGTGATAGAGAGTTTGGAACCGAAGCCAGGTCGCCCCTATTTTTCGGATAGTAACTCAATTATTATTCCAGATGTCTACGTCGTGAAGTATGAAGGGGAGTGGGTCGTGCTGTTAAATGATGATGGTCTCCCTCGATTGAGAATCAGTCCGTATTATCGGCGACTCCTTTCCCACTCAGGAGAAGATGCTGGGAGCACGAAAAACTATCTTGAGGAGAAATTGAAAGGCGCACAATGGATTATTCGGAGTATTGATCAACGGAACAAAACGATTGTGAAAGTCGTCAAAAGCCTTGTGAAGTTTCAGGAAGCTTTTTTGGAAAAAGGAATTCAGTATCTCCGCCCATTAGTCTTAAAGCAGGTGGCGGAAGATGTGGGTATGCATGAGTCAACAATTAGCCGGGTGACGACCAATAAATATTTGCATTGCCCTCAGGGAATTCTTGAACTGAAATTCTTTTTTAATGCAGGGATTCAGCGGGCTGACAACCGTGGAGAGGATATGTCCTCTGTGACTGTTCGTGAGATGATTCGGGAGATGGTGGCACAAGAAGATGTAGCCAATCCGTTGAAAGATCAGGAGATTGTCTCCAGGCTCCGTCATAAAAATATCTTGATTGCTCGTCGAACTGTAGCGAAATATCGGGCTGAATTACATATTGCTTCTGCTAGCCAACGAAAACGAATTCCCACATAATTTTTAACAGCGGACTTCAGGCCCCAGACACAATAGTGAGTATTGCAGAAAGCTGATCTCATTGAGTCTCAGGTTTCTGTTACTCTGGTAGAATTGAGTCGGTCCAGGCACGATGATTGTGGAAGCGTAACCATGCCGAGTGAGTCACCTCAAGCTTCTCTGAAAAACGATCCGTTGCCGCTTCAGCTGATGATGGTGACGGGGACGTCGGGGTCTGGGAAAACCCAAGCCTTGAAGTGCTTAGAGGATTTGGGTTTTTTCTGTGTGGATAATCTTCCGCCGGCCTTATTTCAAAAATTCACTGAATTGTGTATTCAACCTGACAAAGATGTGAGGAAGGTTGCCCTGGGGATTGATATTCGTGAACGGGCTTTTTTTGAAGACTTATTGAGCAATCTCGAAGCTTTACAAAGTGATGGCTGTCACGTTGAATTGCTTTTCTTAGAGGCACATGATGATATTTTAGTCAGGCGTTTTTCTGAGTCTCGGCGCCCGCATCCATTACTCCCGCATCGACCGATTATTGAGGGCATTCAATTAGAGCGTGAACGCTTACAAAGTCTTCGGGCTAGGGCCCATCGCGTGCTGGATACGTCAGAGTTTTCTGTTCACGACCTCAAAGCCTGGATCATTAAACATTATCGAGAGCGGGGTGAAGGGCAAGTCCTGAAACTTAGTCTCATGAGTTTTGGCTACAAGTTTGGAGTGCCCTTCGATGTGGATATGGTGTTTGATGTCCGATTTCTTCGCAATCCTCATTTCGTGCCTGACCTTCAGCCCTTAACAGGGGAGCATGGCGATATTCAACGTTTTGTCCTAGACACGAGGGAGGCGAAAGTCTTTCTTGAGCATTTAAAAGAATTGTTTGCTTTTTTGTTGCCATTGTTCGAAAGGGAACAACGAAGTTACGTCACCGTTGCATTCGGGTGTACGGGTGGGCGACATCGATCGGTGGCGATGGTCTTGCGTATGAAAGAGATTTTAAATATATTGGGCTATGATGTCACGATTCACCATCGAGAAATATCAAAAGAGGTGAATCCAGGCTAATTTCCCTTCGTCCTTGAGTAGCCTTTTCCTCGGAATTAGTTCCCACATTCCAGCATTTTCTGCTTTAAAAGCCCATTCTTTTTGTCATTGTCGCGGTTTTTTCTTTAAACGACGGTTTTGATCTCCCATTCAGCATGCATGGCATAATAGAGCCATTCCGAAGGGAAGAGGAGGGCGATTGGGAAATCTGGCAAACGATGAGGATTGTCTCAAAGTGTTATGACTAACCGAATCTAGGTAAAAACACGACATCATATTTGGGGATGGCATTTACAGAGAAAATCCAGATACAACCTCAATTGAGGTAAAGGGACATTGGGCCATTTTCGTTGGACTAAATAAGATGAACGCAATTTGGAAAGCCATAGCAGAAAGGGTCAGCGGATATTCGTGGAAAAGCCAGAATGTTACAGGCGTGGATGTGGGGTCTCGATTGTTGAAAGCAGTGACACTAAAGCCGAGATATGACGGTCCTATCTTACAGGGTGTTGTGATTGAAGCCCTTGCCTCTAGATCTAATCTCGATTCCCAATCGGGTTTTGAGCAGGACCGACATCTCGTCCAAATTCTCCGAAAACAGTTATCCCCTTCTCCTCGTACTGTGGGGATTACGGTTTCGAGTTCTCACGTGTTGTTAAAAAGACTGACGTTTCCCAATATGTCGGAAAATGATCTTCGAGAACACCTGGCTTTGGAGCTTGACCGGTATATTCCTCTTGATGTTCAAGGTGCCGTGTGGGATGTGTATCGGCAAAACGTCTCAGGAGCCTTGGAGAATGAAAAGGATCAAGCTCTTCTGGTTGTGGCAAAAAAAGAATTCATTGAGGAACGAATGCGACAATTTCAACAGCAAGGGATGAGTGTCGGTTTTGTCGATGTGGATGCTTTCTCACTCGTGAATATGGTTGTCTATAACTATGGGCAAGAAGGTACGTGGCTGATTGTTCATCTTGGGCCAACCGGTATCCTTTCGGTGGTTATGGAAGAAGGTCATCCTATACATATTCACCAAGTATCCTACGAGGCCGATTGGTATGGAGACTTGCTTGACGGGATGCAATCGGCTTCTGAAACGTCTGGTAATGGCTATAAAATAGGAGCTTCGGAATCTTTACTTCTCGATCAATTTTTTAAAGAGACCATCGAGCAGATCATTGAAACTGCCAAGGATGTTTCGGAAATAACTGACAGGGGAGTCGTGCGGGGCGTATTCCTGTCAGGGGGGTATTCGGCCCTAGAAGGACTTCAATCAAGACTCGCTGATTCATTGGCCTTGTCCGTAACTCCCGTCAATCCCTTCAAAAAGATCGCGGTCCCTCAGGACATCCAACAGGATTGTCGATTTCAGAAAGCCTTGCCTTTATTTGGTGTTGCCGTTGGAGCGGCATTGCGTGGGCTTGACCCTCATGATTGAAATTAATTTAGCACGCCAAATTCAGCGTCAAGTGAGTCCTCATGAGTCTTCCTGGCTGATTTGTGTGTTGGTGGGTCTGGTGGTATTCATGGGTTTTGGATGGGCGAGTTGGTGGTGGACGAAATCTTTGCAAGAACAGATTGATGCCTTGCTTCAAGAAAAAACAGTTAAAATGCAGGCTCTCGTTCGGATAAAGGAAAAACTTCATAATGTGGGAAGTTATAATAAGCAAAAAGCGCTTCTTATGACCTCCGTTGAGCGGTTCAGTGATCAGGAGAAAGAAAAGGCTTGGCCGGTTGCTTTGCTGGATGGGGTCAGTCGAAATGTCGGAAATCTTGATATCTGGTTGGAGCGGGTACAACTGGAATCAAGGGTGGTGGAATTGCACGGACAATCGTTGGCCCTGGAAGATATTGGGGAATTTATGGAGGCGTTAGAGAATGATCGGATCATCATGAGCCTGCCTGTAGTGGAAATTCTCGAGCGCCCAGGAGGAGAATCAGTGGCCTTTTCCTTTTTGATTCGTTTTGTATGGGATCATCAGGTGACTACATGATGGCGCAGTGGAAGGCGCTATCGATCTGGCATCGATTCGGTTTTCTGGTGGGAGTGATGCTTCTCTGTCTGTTGGGTATCCACCTCTTTAAGTGGCAGCAAATGAGTCACTCGCTTGAGGAGTTGCAACGAGAAGTCGCTCACCTAGATCAGGAGGGCCACGGGCTCCTCCAGAAAACAGACTCTTTGAAAGCTATCGAAAGAGACATCAACGTCTTACGTGAAATTTTGGCCGCTCGAATTCAACAACTTCCTGAATATATTGAATCAAAAGTTTTTCGAAGGGATGTCATGGGAATTGCGAAGCGAAGGAGTGTGACGGTTCGAGTTTGGAAGCCCGAAGGTCCTTTGACGGGAATTCAGGGTGCTGAAGGTTCGATTCAGATTGCCGTGAGAGTGGAAGGGGATTTTGAGGGAACCGTTCATTTTTTGGATGACTTGCGCCAGCTTGCATGGGTTGAAAGTATTTCTTCCATTGTCATGGCCGGAAGGTCAGAAAACGAAGATTCATCTACCCTTATCACGAATCTGGTGATGCACGGGTTAACCCCCTTAGGTATTGAACATGTCCAGCAACTGCTTAAAACATGATCGAGCCAATCAACTCCTGGCGGGATTGGGAGATCACGGTGTCATGTTCATGTGGAATACGGTTTCAAGGATGGCGGTAAACTTGAGATGGTGCGCGAGTTACTCAGTCTGTGTTTGGGGTGTGTTGATTTTTGTTGGGTTAATGGGAGAGGCTGACGGGAAAGGAGCCTCCTCATTGTCTTCTCATCCAAGCAGGTTAGTAAGAACCAGCGTAGATCAGGATAATGGCAGGCACGCTGTCGTGAATCGTCGAGACCCTTTCAAACGCATACCGAAGCGTCTGCCAACGCCCAAGGTTTCGACCCAATCAGATCCAGGACTGAAAGGTGTTCCCCTCGCAGATAATCCAGTCTGGAGACTTCTCGGTGTGATGCATGGGCAAGATGGCCACCAGGCGGTCATTCAGATATCTCCAACGGCGCGAGTTTTGGTACAACCGGGGACTGAACTTGCTCGATCAGGATGGACGATTAAGACCATCAGTGAGAAGGAGGTGCTACTGGAGCACCTTTCTTCGGCTTCCTCGGTTAGGGGAGCTTCCCCGACAAGAACCTTCATTCTTTCCTTCCCCACCATTCAAAAATCACCATGAATATTTTTGTTGAGAAAGCCTGAAAAAACCTTCATAATCCATACTCTTGAAGTCTAGGTGAGGATTCGTCGACTCGTTTGCGCGCGTCGAGAGGGGTTATTAAGCGTTCAACAATACCCGTCGCCCAAATTCGCAGCTACATGCTTTGTACGTTTGGGAATGGCTAAGAGGAGACATGCCACTGGCATGAGTGTTTAATCCGGCAAAAAGGAATGAAATGTTGAGATATTTAAATGCGGGGGAATCCCATGGGAGAGGTCTCATGGCAGTGGTGGAAGGAGTTCCGTCCGGTTTGCCGGTCGTGGCTGATGAAATTAATGCAGATTTGATACGTCGGCAAGGCGGATATGGTCGTGGCGGTCGGATGCGCATTGAAAAAGACCGGATTGAATTTATTTGTGGAGTTCGAAAAGGGAAAACTTTGGGAAATCCCTTAGGGCTGTTGATTTGGAATAAAGACTGGGAAAACTGGAAAGACATCATGGCGTCAGAACCTGGTCCCCCCTCTACCGAACGCGTGGTGACTCGTCCACGACCGGGCCACGCAGATTTGGTTGGAGCCATCAAGTATGGGCATCGGGATATCCGCAATGTGCTGGAAAAAGCCAGTGCCAGAGAAACAGCCATCAGAGTGGCTATTGGTGGGGTGGCGAAGGCGTTGCTGGCCCAGTTTGATATGCGGGTGATCAGTTATACGATGGATATTGGAGGCGTTGCAGCCCCCACCAGCCCGAATGACCCGTTGATGGCATATGAACATGCAGAACAATCTGACGTACGATGCCATGATCAGGAGACGGCAAAAAAAATGATTGAACAAATTCGGGCAGCCAAACATAAAGGGGACTCCTTGGGCGGAATTTTTGAAGTCGTGGTGACGAACGTTCCGATTGGGCTAGGGACTTATGCTCAATGGGATCGGCGACTGAGTGCTCGCTTGGCATTTGCTGCGATGAGTATTCAAGCTATGAAGGGGGTCGAAATTGGAATGGGTTTTGAGTCGGCCCGCCGTTTTGGCTCTGAAGTGCACGACGATATCTACTTTGATACAGCCACAGGACAATTTATCAGAAAGTCGAACAATGCTGGTGGGTTGGAAGGTGGCATTACTAATGGGCAACCGATTGTCCTGCGAGTGGCTATGAAACCCATCGCGACCCTTTACACTCCCAAAGATAGTGTGGATATTGAAACTAAAGAACCGTTTGAGGCTACCGTGGAGCGTTCGGATATTTGTACTGTACCGGCTGCCGGTGTTGTCGGAGAAGCGGTGATTGCATATGAAATGGCCAATGCCTTAATTGAAAAATTTGGCGGAGATACGTTGGATGAAATGAAAAAAAATTTTGAGGCTTATCAAGAGTATGTCCGCACGTTTTAAGTGCTTTGGTCTGAGCTCCTATCGTGGCAGATTTTTTTCGTTGCTTGTAATGAGACCGTTTTCTGGTGATTTCCGGTAGATGAATATCTCTGAACTCTCGAAACACGTTCCGGTTTCTTTAGGAGACCGGAGCTACCACGTTCTTATCCAACCGCAAATTTTGCCTCAGATTGGCCGTGTGCTTCAGGATGTTGGATTATCCGGTCAAGTTGCCATTGTGACCAATTCAATCGTCAATGAGCTCTACGGTCGAGTCGTTTTCCGGTCCTTGAAGCAGTGCGGGTTTTCTCCATTTTTTGTTGTGATTCCCGATGGAGAAAAAGCTAAATCAATGTATTGGCTGTCAAAAATACTGGATGAACTGGTCAGGCAACGACTTGAGCGCCAGGAAGTGGTGTTGGCGTTAGGTGGGGGGGTCGTGGGAGATGTGGCTGGATTTGCGGCCTCTGTCTATCTGCGCGGTGTTCCCTTCGTCCAAGTCCCGACGACATTGGTGGCTCAGGTAGATTCGAGCGTGGGGGGAAAAACAGGGGTTAACCATCCAATAGGAAAAAATTTGGTCGGCGCATTTTATCAGCCACGTGTCGTTGTCGTTGATCCGCAGGCGTTGCAATCTCTTCCGAAACGTGAATGGGTCGCAGGGTTAGCGGAAGTGATTAAGTATGGCATGATTGCCGATCCGAAATTTTTTGAATATTTAGAGCAAAACATTGATGGCTTACGAGAACAAGCAGAGGATGTGATCCCTACTGTCATTCGGCGGTGTTGTGAAATTAAAGCCGAAGTCGTGGGTGGAGATGAACGGGAATCAGGGCGCCGCCGAATTCTGAATTATGGCCATACCGTCGGCCATGCACTGGAAACCTGGGGACGCTATAAAACATGGATTCATGGAGAGGCGGTGGGAATCGGCATGGTGCAGGAAGCCGCAATGGCGCAATTTTTAGGGATGTGTACTAATGAGCTTGTTGAGCGGCAACGCGATTTGATTCAGGATGTCGGGTTGCCCATTGCTTTGCCCTCAATGACATTTATGGATCTCTGGGGGGCCATGCAACACGACAAAAAGGTTGTAAAGGGCCAAATCAATTGCGTGGTACCCACCACAATTGGGAATGTTCAAGTTATGCCCCTTGTTCGGCAACGTATTCGTCAATGGTTCACTGCGAGTCAGTCCTCCCGCGTGAAACGATTGAAGCCCCCTCCAGAGACATTGAGCCGTCCACGTCTATCCAGGAAACAAAAATAACATGGCTCCGGCCCGTCCTTCGACCATAGAAGACCTGAAGCACCTCGTTCGGGAACGGAGCCGTGAAGTGCAGATTCTTCACCGAATCAGCGAATCCATTAGTGGTTCTTTGGAGCTGGAAACAGTATTAAAGCAAATAGTGGAGGTGGTTGTTGAAGTGACGAAGGGGGATGCCTGTCTGTTGTATTTGATCTCTGAAACAACAGACGAACTTATTCTGCGTGCATCAAAAAATCCTCATCCCCGGCTCATCGGACGGATATCTATTGGTCTGGGCGAAGGGATTACCGGATGGGTGGCACGAGAAAAAGTTCCAGTGGTAATTTCCCGCAATGCAAGTGATGACGCCAGATTTAAGTTTTTTCATCGTCTGCCGGAAGATCGTTTCCAGGCGTTTGTGTCAGTTCCCATCACAAGTAAGGGGAAAATGATCGGAGTCATCAATGTTCAGCATAAGCGGCCAAAACGGTATGCCGAAGAAACGTTAGCCCTCTTACTGACCATTGCTAATCAAGTCGGCGGAGCCATTGCCAATGCCAGATTGTACGATGATATGCGGCAAAAAGCGCGTCGGCTTGAAACCCTTTCCCAGGTATCGGAAACGGTGGCGTCTAATCGACTGATAGAGGATGTGCTGCAATTAATTGTGACTATGACGGCTCAGCTGATGAATTCAAAGATCTGCTCGATCATGCTTGTCGACCAGGCTTCGGGGGAACTTCGGATTGCCGCCACTCAAAGTCTGAGTGATGCGTACCGGCGGAAGCCACCATTGAAGGTTGGGCAGAGCATGAGTGGTCGGGCTGTGCAGGATCACCATCCGGTGTATGTCTCGGATGTAAAGGCGGAAGACGGATATTTTTATCGGGATTTGGCGAAACAGGAAGGATTGCATTCTTTATTGTCCATCCCCATGCTCATGAAAGAAAATCCGATTGGGGTGATAAATGTATACACTTCCAGTTACCATGCGTTTTCAGATGAAGAAGTTATCACGCTTCAAGCCATTGCGAATCAATCCGCCGTCGCCATAGAGCACACTCGGCTTATGGAAAAGTCGTTTGAGATGCAGGAGGCCCTGGAAGTGCGAAAATTGGTAGAGCGTGCTAAGGGATTTTTAATGGCGTCTAGGGGATTGTCAGAGCCTGAAGCGTTTCGTCTTATGCAACGACAAAGCATGAATCTTCGAAAATCCATGAGGGAAATTGCGGATGCGATTATCCTTGCGGAGGAACTTCAACGGGCGACTCAATAGGTATCCCTGGAATGATTCATCATGGACATAGGAATTTGAGGAGAGGTTTTTTGAACGGATTCTTCATCACTTGTATAATACGCTGAAGGGCGACAACGACGTCTTCCTGTATATGTTAGCTCAAGGGACAATGGCGTCCTCGGTTCCGATGGGACAGAGGACGTTTTTTTTATCATGATGCTTCGACTAGCGATGGTGCAGATGAATGCGGTCGTTGGGGATCTAGAGGGGAATACGCGCATTATTTGCGGATGGATTCGCGAGGCCAAAAAAGCCAAGGCGGATGTGGTGGTCTTTCCGGAATTGGCGGTGTGTGGATATCCTCCAGAAGATCTTCTCCTCATGCCGCAGTTTCTATTTAATATAAGTCGGATGCGGGACCGTATTGCCAAAGTCACGAAGGGGATTATGGCCGTAGTGGGAAGCGTAATCGAATCTGATCGTCCTGCTCAACATTCCATCCTGGACTCCGGGCTTGATCGAAGGAAGCCCTTCAATGCGGCCTGGGTTTTGGTCGATGGGCAGGTGAAAAGATCGTATGCCAAATCAAAGCTGCCCAATTATGGAGTGTTTGATGAAGAACGGTATTTTCAACAGGGACGAACCAGTCCGGTCTACTGCCTGGGTCCGTTACGTATTGGAATCAATATTTGTGAGGATATATGGTTTGCCAATGGTCCGGCCAGCCAGCAGGCAGCGTATGGCGGCGCTCAGCTTGTCTTAAACATCAATGCTTCTCCTTATCACATTGGGAAAACCCAAAGTCGTGAACGCATGTTGGCGGTTCGGGCTAAAGCTAACAATGTAATGGTCAGTTATACCAATATGGTTGGAGGCCAGGATGAATTGGTCTTTGACGGGAATAGTCTCGTCATGGATTCCACCGGTCGGATACTTGCGCGAGCAAAAGCCTTTAAAGAAGATTTCTTGCTTACCGATCTCAATATTCCGTCAAAACAAAAGGGAAAATTCAAGAGGTTTGGAAAAGAGCCTGGAGTGGATGCCAATGAGGTTCGGATTCCGATGATCCGCATGGGGTGGACACCAACGTGGCCGAAGTCTGGAGCTCCAAGTGTCATAAGGCTCACACCGGTAATCGAGGAGATGGAGGAAATCTACCGGGCACTCGTGCTAGGAGTGCAAGATTATGTGAGGAAAAATGCCTTTTCAAGGGTTCTTGTCGGGATCAGCGGAGGGATTGATTCGGCTTTGACCGCATTGATTGCCCGAGATGCCTTAGGCGCGTCCAATGTCATGGGTGTCATGATGCCATCCCCCTATACCTCTAGGGAAAGTCGTGAGGATGCTCGCCGGCTAGGGAAAAAATTAGGAATCGATATGCGGAATCTTTCGATAACAGGCGTGTTCAAGACTTTTCTTCGGGTGTTGGGCAAATCCTTTCAGGGCTGTCAGGCTGATACGACAGAAGAAAATCTGCAAGCCCGCATCCGAGGAACCCTGCTGATGGCTCTTTCCAATAAGTTCGGATACTTAGTGTTGACTACGGGAAATAAAAGCGAAATGAGTGTGGGCTATGCGACGCTGTATGGGGATATGGCTGGTGGGTTTGCCGTTATCAAAGACATTCCCAAAACAAAGGTGTATCAGCTTTCTCGATGGCGAAGTGAGTATAAAGGCTCTTGTTTTGATCGAGTGATTATTCCAGAAAGAATTCAGGAGCGCGCCCCGTCGGCTGAGTTGAGGCCTGATCAGACAGATCAGGATGCCCTCCCTCCCTATCCGGTGTTAGATGCCATTCTACAAGCCTATGTTGAGGACAATGAGTCAATGAATAGGATTGTGAGAATGGGCTATGATTCTCATGTTGTCCGAACGGTCATAGGGATGGTGGATCGCAGCGAATACAAGCGTCGACAAGCGCCAGTGGGCATTAAAATTACTTCGAGAGCGTTAGGAAAAGATCGGCGGATGCCGATTACGAATCGATTTGTTTCGGGAGCTTAACCTGAATGTCTGGAATGATCAGCATAAGTGGAGTTATCTTCTGTGAGTGAAGACCTTCCTTTGACCCCTACCGGTTTAACGGAACACAAGGACTCCTATCTGGGGCTTCACCTTCTCCAGGAACAGCGGGAGTTTCTTCGGCAACGATTAATCGAAGGGGCGATGGGCAGTGAAATCACCCAGGCTTTTTCAGATTTTATGGACGCCTTACTGATCGCGCGGTTTCGTGAGGTCATTCAGCAAGGCAATGCCGGTGTACGCGCTGGCTGGCAGCAGTGTTGTTTAGTGGCTATGGGGGGATATGGGCGGCGGGAGTTAGCACCATATTCCGATATCGATGTCATGATTCTCACTCAGGGGAATCAAGGAGAAGTCGCTGAGGCGCTTTCAACCGGAGTTTTTCATCGGCTTTGGGATCTTGGGTTTCAAGTGGGGCATAGTGTGCGGTCCCTCGCAGAATGCCTGACGATCGCAGAGGCCGACCTCGCTGCCTGTACCGCATTGATGGAATCACGATTTCTTATTGGCAGTGCTTCAGTGTTTCAGGAATTTCAACGAAAATTCGCACGTCGGATCATCAAGAAGCGAGCGCAACGGTTTGTTTTCGATAAAATCCAAGAGCGCGAGAGAGAATATGCCAAATTTGGTGAGACGGTATTTATGCTCGAACCGAATATTAAGAAAAGTAAGGGGGGGCTTCGTGATCTGCATTTGCTGCAATGGGTTGGCCAGGCTCGATATGGGGCGGGGACGATTCAAGAACTCTCGAATCGGGGAATAATCGCTATTCAGGATTATCAAGTTCTGCAGGAGGCACAGGAATTTCTGTGGCGAGTCCGGTGTTTTTTACATTTTGAAGCGGGACGGGCTCAAGATATCCTCACGTTCGACGATCAAGTCCGACTCTCTGCGCTTTGGGGATTTGTGGATCATCCTCATTTGCTGGCCGTTGAGCAATTTATGCAAGTGTATTTCCGTCATACGACCGGATTGTTTGACCGTGGTCGGCGGGTTCTTGATCAAGCCAGAAAGGGAACTTGGCTTGACCGGGTCCGGCGATGGTGGCCTCCCCCCTTAATCGAGGGGCATTTCCGTATTCTAGAAAATCGATTGACCATTCAGACCGATAAATTGCTTGAGGTGATGGAAAGCCCCATGTTGCTTCTTAGGTTATTTATGGTTTCTTATCGTCAGGCTGTCCCCATCGATTCGTGCATTCTCAATGAATTGTCCCAGCACATGGGAACCCTACCCAATGAACAGTTTCATATTAAATCGGTGAGTGGGCTTTTTCGGCACATTCTGTCAACCCCTGGTCGGATAGCCCAAACTCTTGAGGCCATGCATCAGGCCGGTCTATTGGAAAAACTCGTGCCGGCTTTCTCCCGAGTACGTGGACTCATGCAGTTCAATCAATATCATAAATACACGGTTGATGAGCACAGTCTGCTCGCAGTGAGGGAAGCGGAGCGGCTCCAGAATCATCAAGGAATAATAGGGGAGGTCTACCGGAACATCCCTGATAAAGACATCTTGCATTTGGCACTGTTGCTTCATGATTTAGGAAAAGGGCGTCCTGGGGATCATAGTGAAGTCGGCCAGGGGATTGCCCACTTAACGGCTGATCGGTTGGATTTGTCTGAGAAGGAACGGCAGGCACTGGCATTCCTGGTTCGCCACCACTTGCAGATGTCTCATACGGCTTTTCGTCGAGACCTGAACGATCCTAAAACGATTGTCACATTCGCTCGAAATGTTAAAACCGTCGGAATCCTTCAGAAGCTCTTCATTCTGACCATTGCAGATATATCAGCGGTGGGACCTGAGGTGATGACGAAATGGAAGGAGTCCCTGTTAGGCGAACTTTATTCCCTGACCTACGCAGAGCTCGCCGGGGACACAGGCCCATCTAATTCCGGTGCTGGGAGTAAGAAAATTTCGCCCAAAGCTCGAAATGAACTTATCGGGATTTTAAGGAATTATCGAGGCGAAGGGCATTACCCTGAATTCGACTGGTCGGAATGGGTGAATACCACACTTCAACAACTTCCCGGTCGGTATGTTCAATCGACACCGGTTGATCAGATGGCTGCGTATCTTTTAGCCATTCATTCTCTGCCTGTAAAGTCGATCCAAGTAGAGGCCAGATTCAATGAAACGTTAGGCGTGTCGGAGTACGTGCTGATCACGCGGGAACAGACCAAGCCGGGAATTTTCATGCAAGTGGCGGGAGTATTAGCCACCATGGGATTGCAGGTATTGGAAGCGCAAATTATGACACTCAAAGATGGCACGGTGTGGGATGTATTTTCGGTCTACGATTCTGATTATGAAGGGCCGCCATCTGCCGGTCGCCTAGAGGAGGTGGTGCAGGAGATTCAACAGGTCGTGGAGGGGAGGCAATCAGTGCACCAAATAGTTGAACGACGACGGCGCATGGCCTTTGGCCGTCCCTTTCCAACTGGCCGGCATCCCACGGAAGTCCATATTGATCAGGGGGTATCCGATGCTTATACGGTAATTGACATCTTTGCCGATGACAAACAAGGGTTACTCTTTGTGATCGCTAAAATGCTGGTTCAATTGGATCTCTCAATTCATATGGCGAGAATCGGGACCAGGTTAGATCAGGTGGCTGATGTCTTTTATGTGACTAATTCCCATGGAGAAAAAATTCTTTCCGGTGAAAACTGTGAGCAAATTCAACTTACTCTTCATGCCGCTGTTGATCAATTTCTGGATGAATAATTTAGGTCGTTCTTGCGTACCATGCGCCATCTACCGGCCCGGTGAGTGATGGAAGAGGGTATGGGTATAGACCACGTCTTTTCAGCTAGAAACCAGTTTTGGCCATTAAGCATTGCCCCCCTGCATCTTCAGAAAATTTAAATTCACGGGAGAGGGTTTCGGGAATTCCCTGATTGTCAGGGTTGGGTATTAATGCTTGGCGGCACTGTTTGACATCCTCCTTAAATTTATCTGGTCGGGCATCGGATTTAGCCTAAAATAGTTGAGGGGTTCATCCAATGTTAAGGACGAGGAACCCGGAAAGCATTCCCTTATGCCGGTAAAAGGGTTTAAGGAAACCACTCTTGGTGATTAGCGGAACAAACAGGTCTATGTGGGAATAGAGAAGCCGTCTCATTCAAGAGGTCACGGGCGTCAGAGAACGTAGCTTTAGTCCAAACCGGTTTTACTCCATCATAGCAGTGGGCGATATGGGCAAATAACGGGAGTGGGCGTGTTTAGGTGTTGTCCTCTTCTATGGTTACCAGGGTTCTGCCGTGACTTAATGATGTGGTGAACTTACCGCATAGAATAACGCATTTTCGTCCTAGATAGCATTAAAGTGCCTGGTGAACGAGGTGGGCGTGCCGATGGCTTTTGATTCTTTTGGATTCCTTCATGGCGGCTAGTGCCTGGGAGGTGATTGCAGAGCCGCAATTCGTACAACACCAAAAGGCTCCGGTTGGTGCAAGTGTGCTATTCTGGCATTGTGGACAGCGTTGAAATGGCATGGTTGGTTCCTTTCTTAAGGCAAATTGTGTCAAAAGGCAGCATCAAAGTAAGTAGGGGACCCAGGAGTGCGGTTGGGTCCCCCACTAGCTTGGAGAGGGGAAGAGCCCTCTCCGGGGTAGGCCGGCAGTTCGATTTGGGGAGATCTCCGGATAAATGAATGTTGATGCCGTTTAACGACACCATGTTTGGGTGATCTGGTCATTTGTCCGTCTTCATCCGTGGTCTTCCACGAGGCTACGAGAGTATTCCGGAGCTGCCTCTGAGCGATTGGGGAGGGGTTGAAGATTGAAAAGCAATGGAGAGGTGTTGGTTTGGGGAGTTGAGAAAATCATTCTTCCTGTGTTGGTTTGCATGAATCGGGTAACCACCACCTCAATGGCTTGACCGACCAGAGTGGCACCGTGGTCAACGACGACCATCGTGCCATCATCCAGATGTGCAATCCCCTGCCCTTGCCCTTGCCCCTCCTTGTGAATGAAGACCCGAATTGTTTCCCCAGGCAATACCAAAGGCCGTAATTGGTAGGTTAATTCGTTCACATTGAGGGAGAATACACCTTGAAGTAATGCGACTTTTGCCAGATTCCAATCGTTGGTCACGATCTTGGCTTCGCGATTTTTGGCTATGGCGATAAGTTGATGGTCAACCGCGGATATGTCGGGTTCCCAATCTTCTATTATCATCACCTCCATGTTTGGCAGCTGTTGGAGTTGGGATAAGATATCCAAGCCACGCTTCCCCTTAATTCGTTTAGATGGGTGAGCGGAGTCGGCTAATGTTTGGAGTTCATGAAGAATACTTTTGGGAACCAGGAAAGGACCTTCCAAAAACCCTGTGGTGCAGAGAGGAAGTATTCGGCCATCGATAATGGCGCTAGAATCCAGCAATTTTTGAACGGTGTGTGATGGGCTAAGCGAAGTGTGAGGAGAGGAATTTTTGGTTTGTTCATCGATGGGAGCCGGCAACAGTGTGTTAGAGATGTGAACACCGACAATCAGCCCCATGTAGGGACAGAGAAGAAACACAGGGAGTCCGATCCACGGGGTAAGGGAGGACATCTGGAGGAGTCCAGTTCCCATTCCCATGATCGATAAAAAACCGATTCCTGCCAGGGCGACAATGAGTCCTACGCTACCACCAATCAAGGTGGAGCGGCGGCATGCCATGAGTTGCCGTTCTATCCATAGGGCTATGCAGCCGATTGCCAAGCCGGTGGCCCCCAACAGAACGATGTCTGGAATGACATCGGTCCATTGAGAGGAAGCATGTCCTAGACCAGCATAGATCCCCACCATGAGACACAAAATGAGATACAGCCATTGGTGAATGGAAAGAAATGGCGTTTTCGAAGCAACGGGTACTGTGGAGGCTGGTGCAATCATCATAGAGTATTTCCTTCAAAGGTTACTTCAGAATTTGATGGATGGTGGAGGAGATTCATCCCGTTGGAGCCTCAAGTGGTGAACAATGAGCCAGGGACTGTTCGAAGGCGAGCCTGGACTTGAGAACAGGTTGAGCAGATCTCTGGCAGAAATCACTACCTGCAATCTCAAGCACTGTGGTAATCCCTCGGAGGTTCAGATCATGGAATAGGCGAAATTGTAGGCGGCAACGATGGTCAAAAAATAATGTTTCGCATCGATGGGGTGGTAAAGAGTCAGTGAGATGCAGGGAACGTTCCAAGCGATTGAGAGGATCAGTCAATAATGGAAGACCAAAGTCCTGAGGAGGACGACACCAAGAATCCCCAAGTAAGGCTTTGTCAGGTATTAAGGCCGCGAGCACGGCCCCATTTGCATGAAACCGGTCGGCTTGTTGATCTAACAACCAGGCATCGGTTTCAGTAAAGGCGGGCAAGCAGCACAACACAAATTGGGTTCCCTGAAAAGCTGTCAGGGGAAGATACTGCAATCCTCCATTTAACAGGCAGGGGGTTTTCCACATTGGAGCACGTGTTCCGATCTGCATGCTATTTCCTCCTTGGTATTCAGTGAATAATCTTCCGGGTCTGAGCAAATGATCCATGAATATGTTGTGTCTGGGCACTTGCGATCATCCTGGGTGGCGGGCTAGGGTTACTTTTATTTATATGAATTTGAGATCCATTATCAATATCAAATTATGGTACATAAAACCACCAAGGATTGTCAATTTCAAGGATACTCATTTGGAAAAGAATCATTTAATGTGGAAAACCATGCTGATGAAAACAGATGATCAGTGGAAAAACACGGCTGCCGGGAGGTTATATCTTATTTGTTTGAATTGAATGAAAAAATAATTGGATGAATATAGAGAATGGTGCCACTGGATGGATGCTGCTCCCTGGGTTGATTTATAAATAGGATATTCCACTGACAGTCAGGTTTTTTTAACAAGTTGTAGTAGCTGGCGTTCTGCTTCTCGTCAGTCATTCTGGTCTCCTCGAGTTTTTCACCTCATTTTTTTTGCTCAATTTAGAAAGGTTTGGCGGTCTTTTCCCTGCTTATTCCTCCGATTCCATGATTTGGAGATTCAAAAAGCCGATTTCCTTCAGAGAGCTTTTCCTGCATTTCCTGAAATGGGATACGGTGCTGTGGCCGTATGGGTTTTATTATCCCGGCGGTTTGCAAGTATCTGATCATCCACTTAATCTCCACAATTAATGCACCGTTATGGGATGACCGCTGTGCCTGGGATGGCTGATTCACTCATTCCTCTATCCACATGCGCGTCCACTGGAAATCCACTCCATCTTGAAAATTGTGTGAAACTGAAGTTGAGAGTGAGCATCTATAAAATGGTCAACAAATGGTTTTCTGAAAGAATCTTGCGTAAGGTATTGAGGAAGGGGGGGGGAACGCCGCAGGGTGCTTCCTGCCCTATGGTTTACTCGTTGGCTGGTGCGGAAGTCATTTTGTTTAGTTCGTTCGTTCGGTAAAGAGGGACATTGATGTATGTGAAAAAAGAGAAGAGCGAACTTTTTGCAACATCCCGAGGACCTACGGCAATCCATGGAAAGAAAGTGGGTCATGGCTTTTGATGTTGCCTGGGGACGGCAATGGGGCATGTTACGTTGTCAGGTTGGTGGGCTGTCGGGTTAAGGTGTTGAGATGCTTTCACGTCAGTGGGTCTCACATTTGGAGCCATCCACCTACCTGTTTGTTTGGGAACATCCCCAACCAATACGGGAGTCTGCTGGACAAAGTAGACGTACCGATCCTGGGCATACTCCACCATGAAGACCCATTGTTCATCCATACAGGCTTGATGTGCAATTTCTTCGATCCCTTGGGCCGACCATCCTGACCACGTAATGGGGTGTAAAGTGAAATGGTCCGGGATGCCATCTCCCGTGCGGTCATAGGCCATGGAAATCAGGCCATTGGGGAGGGGATCCCAGGCTATGTGATGATCCGGAGTTCCGGATTGAACGCTGTGAACGATTTGGGCTTGACCACCCAAATAGATCAGAATACTCACAAAGACCTGCATCCAACGTTTTTCATTCTTCAATCCTTTCCTAATGGCCTATGGCCATCATGAATTCGGGCCATGCCCACAGACCAATGATACTGAGAAAAACGAATCCCAGTGATATCAACAAGCTGATGAACACGGGTTTTTCGCCTTCCACGATAAAAGAATGCCCGTTCATGTGAAATCCTCCTGCAAATGGTCTTTTCGCCACAGCATGAGAGGGAGGTGTTCTTTATAATAAATGAAAGTCAATATCAATATCATTAATGTAACACTCTTTCCGCTCCTCCTACCATGATCAATGTTTAGAAAATGCATGTTTAGGAAAGGCATTTCCTTTAACAGCGTGCTCAGGCATCCTCATGAAAATAGAATTATCGATGAAAGGTACTGAGACGGATAAATTTACTTAAGGGAAATGGAGTTCAAGCCAACATCAATTTATGATGTGCCGTAGGGGAAAATTTGGTCAAAGGAAATAGGAGTCTTATTCAATGAAGGCGGGCTGGGTTAAAGGGCATGGACTGAATTTGAGTTTTTATTTCATCGAAGTTGATTTTGAATTTCAATTATAAGTATTTTTTCCTAGATATTTATATTGGCGTATGTGGAAGAACTGACGGAAAATGTCTCACTCTGGCGGCTATCACATGGAGTGGCAGTGAGCCCCTTGAGGCCCCGCCTTTTTTAATTCATTTCTATTTAATCACCAAAGGGAGGTGTGTAATGAAAGCCAAAAAGGGGGTTGTGGAATTTTTGAATCAAATTTTAACTGAGGAATTGACGGTTATTAACCAATATTTTCTCCATGCCAAAATGTGTGACAACTGGGGATATAATCGGTTGGAGCATAAAGTGAAAGAACGGAGTTTTAGCGAGATGAAAGACGCCGACAAACTTATTGAACATATTCTGTATCTTGAAGGCGTCCCTAACGTCCAGCGATTGGGAACGGTGAAAATCGGCGAGTCCGTGCCCGAACAACTGAAGTCGGATTTGGCGAAAGAAAAAAAGATGGTCACCCTCCTGACTGAGGCCATCCAACATTGCACAAAGGTTGGAGACTTCACGACGCGGCATCTACTCGAAGATATGGTGGCAGATGAAGACGAACATATCGACTGGATTGAAACTCAGCAGGAAACGATTAAGCAGATTGGCCTGGAAAAATATTTGAGCGAGCAAATCAAGAACGAGGGGTAAGAAGTTAATTGTTAGGCGTCAGGCGAAAGAGGAGGGTATTTTTTCGTCCGTCCCTGAGCTTTCCAATTTATCTGCATAGGGCGAGGTGCCTGTATTCAACAGGCGCCTCGCGCATAAGGGTGATGAACCGGCTTTTTGCTTGTCCTATACGTAAACTGTCATTTTAGTTCGAGAGTGATGTCCCGTTGCTTCCAAAGAGGGAGCCTTCTCTCTCTCTTTCTTCGTTTTTCGTAGAAATCCGCTGTCAAGATTTGTGTGAGCCTACTCCTGTTATTATGTCACATGAAACGAGGATACATTTTTTTTCGTAATGCTCCGGGACGTTACAAAAAATGACATAATGCTTTGGATCCAGGAGAACCTTTTTTTCTGCTGTTGCCAGGAGGAAATACCTCTATTTCTTTAATTGACTCCACGGCAGCATATTCGTTCCCGATGTGACCGGCGTCAGTTCCTTTATCATCCGTCTCCTCCATCCGTGAAAGGTTGGCCGGATTCAGAGCAGTACGGAGGATCACCAATTCGTGTGGCATCGTTCCGGCTTTCACTGCTTGAAAGGGGATCCGACATGCTTTGGCCATTGTTTGAAATGTTTCTTTGATTCGTCAACTCGGTTAAGAGGCATGACGGATGTTTCCCATGATTATACTTGATTGATGACGAACATTTTTCTCAATGGCAATTGGAGATTTCTGCGTCAGTAAGGCCGGGTGCCCTTCGAAACCCAGCCGTGTTTGATACCTGAGCTGCCATTCTAGACATTTGCATGGCATAGGCGAGGAACTCTTCTTTCTCAAAATGAAGAGTGACTGACTTATAGGTGAGGTGAATTCGACTACAGTCGCAGACATTCAGTTTGAGGTGTTGACTTGGTGGCATAGGTGTCTCCCGAGTGGTATGAGGTTGATTTGTTAGTGTGTGTCAGCAGAGGCTTGGATTCAGACCTTGCTCAGCAAACATGAAATTGTCGGTGGGAGGAAAATCGATATGTTCTTCTTGAGTGGCCTGAGGGTAAAAACTTGGCATTGCTTCAATATGCCCAAAAGGAGGGTCATGCAATGCCAGTTGAACGAATGGATTATTTTGTTTCTGACTACTCCCTCTGGATCGAAGATGAAGGTCTGGCATTGGTTTGAGTGAGCTTCACTCGATAAGCCCAAGACTCGACCTAGGCATTGTGCGGAGTCAGTCAATAAAGGGATGGAAAGGATTTTGGCTTTGGGGAGGTGAGGAGCGAGAAACGGGTGAACTGGGTGTTGGATACCCAAAAGGGCGGCGCCCTGTTTTTGAACGGCTCTGCGAAACTGATTGAGAAACACGGCATCGCAAAATTCTAGGCGGGGCAGGCAACATAGCATGCCCCATTGTCCCTCCAGACTGGCTAGGTCCACATCGATCATATTCCCCTTCAGTAGTGCAGGAACTCGCATACGTGGAATGGTGGAATGTCCTATGGTCATGAGAATGGCCTCCATTGTGTTTGTGTGTGTCCTCCAACCGAAAAAATGGGTTGGGCGCCCGGGAGGAGGGAAAGACGCCCAACCTTTTCGAGCGGGTACTGGGTAGCTCGCCCTGGAATATAGTTTGTATTTATGGCTTTTAGTGTTCATTGGCATTTTGTGTGGGCCGGACTTCAGATACATCCTCAAACAGAGTCCGGAAACTTGAGGGAGAACAACCTACCGCATTCTTGAAAAAATGACTAAAGGCAAACTGATCGCTAAACCCAAGGGCTGTCGCAATTTCCCTGAGGTTGGCATGACCTTCTTGTAACAGAAATTTAGCTCGTTCTATTCGGAGTCTTCTGAGATGGAAACGGAACGATTCACCGATAACCGTGTGAAAGAGTTGCGAACAGTACTTTTCCGAATACCCCAAGAAGAGAGAAATATCTTTGAGGGTGAGCCCCTGATGCAGATGTGAGATCATGAAGGTGTGAATTTGTTGAGCTGTTGAATGTGAAAATGCACGAGTATCCTTTAACCCGGAGAGGAGGTCTTGAAGGATTTTGCAAATGAATGAAGATCGTTCTTCGACTGGATTTGTCCCGATTTTCATGTGGGTCCCTTCTCGCGCCAAACAGCGTAATTCCTCTATTAGCTTTTCCAGGTGATCTTGTGAGTTTTGTTGCTCTCGTTGGCGTGTCATCGTCCGGGCGCCTGGACAGGAAATGAATGAATGTGCTTGCATCGAGCGCATTGGACTTCAGTGCCATTGAGTCTAAGTTTGGCAATAGGTTTCCCCCAGTGGCAGCTCCAATCAGATTGTTGAGGGTTAGTTGGTTTGTATATTGTCTTCTTCATTATTTCCTAAAACGTCACTGGTCTGGAGGAGAATTTTAAGAGAATTTATATTGGAAATATCCATTGTGTTTGTAATTTAATAGTTAATGATAATGAAAATCATTTATGTTTTCAATAGTAGATAAAAATTAATGCTTTGCCCATGTTCAAATAACGGAAAAACCATGTTTTTTGTCTACAACTTAAATTGAGTATTTCCCTTTCAGCCAGGAGGATTTCTGTCGAGGGTATCCCCAGTCAGCCTGAGCAATTGGCCTGGAGATGCCAGGTCCTGGAAATAATAGGTGCTGTGGTCGTGATTAACGAGCATGAGACGGGTCTTCCTGTTGCGCCCATGATTTGGATGAACGGTTCGACTGGATGGACGGGGAGGCTATAAGGCTGATGACGTTGTTAGAAAGAGAGAATCGGCAAGGGGCATTGATTGGTAGTGGTTACAGGCAACACCTCGACCAAAACAACTTCCTTGAAAGTTCCCGAGAGAAAAAAGGGAATAAAAAAAACCGGGAGGATCAATCAGTGACCGTAGCCAAATTTCATCGCACATGCCCGATGCGCACCATCACCTAATCGTTGTACCACAAGGAATTCCTTTGTCTGATCTTTTAGCGTGATTGCTTCCAGGAGGCCTCACGTCGAACCTAGGGCTCGACTTGGCCATGCTAATTTTGGGGCCCATAGACAGCCGAGGAGAACAGATAGCAACTTTCAGTCGGCAACATCTTAAGCTTCCTGTCAGGGGTGAAGCCCCTCAGAATCATCTTCTCTTCCATGTCGTTCCCTCTTTCTGAGAACGACTCATGTTGTACCGCATGTTGTCTCAATATAAAAACAGGCCACTCCTCATGAGGAGAATCGGTCTGAATCGAATTGGGAAGTGCAACGAACCGGGATGACCATCCTTCGAAGAAAGTTCCTCCCGTTGTATGGCTTCAGGTGATTACTCAAATTCGCTGCTTTCGGAGTCGTGGCAGCGAAAGAACCATCCGGCAAGATGAAGCATTCAAAAAAAAGCCCACGGTGAATGACTCACCGTGGGCTTAAGGAAGTTCAGTTTCCTCCAGTTGTTAGGGATGCATGTGTAAGGTCTTGTCTCGACGAAATTTTAGTCCTTTATTCGTAGTCTTCGTTTAAGGACCGTAAAAAAGCCGTTAAGGCCGGGATGTCTTCTGGGAGTAAGACGATGTTTTTGAGCTGGGACGCGCCATTGCGTAGTTTTCCGTTTCGCATTAATTCCGAATTTATAATATACCCTTGAATCACATCTTTTAGGGTATCGGCAATACCGGCGTGACTATAGGGAGCCGAATGACTCAAATCCCGGAGGCCGGGAGTTTTGAAAGCGCCAATAGCTCTCGGGAGGAGTCGATCTGGTCGACAGGCTTGGAAGCCACGAAATACTCCAAAGTGTTCATTGAGGGTGTCCTCGCAGAGGATGGACCAAATAGGTAGCTGAGATCCGGGAAAGTCGGGATTCCAGAAAATATTCCAAATGCCCAGGTCGGTCTGTTGAGGGTTGTCCGGTGAGGGGATAGCGCGGAATGGTTCTTGAGCGTGCGGATGCTTTGCCGTAGCAGGCAGGTAGGCTTCGATATTTCCATTTCGTTCATCCAATCCTGGAATTTGAAGCATGGAAAACGATTCGGGGCCATGAATGCGTTCATACTCTGTTTGGGCAATTCCAGTATTGTGAAATCGAAAATCGGTGAAATTGGGTGGGGTATGACATGCCACACAATTTCCAATTCCTCCCTGGGCCCGGTCACTGGGGCGAATCTGGTGACCTTTATGACGACGATGCTTGTGTCGGTTCTGTTGGGCAAAAAAGATTTTCAACCCTGTTAGTTCCTCAGGCCCAAAGGTGAATGGTTGGTTATGAAACTGAAACTTGCCATCTGCCGTATGGGGATTTTTCTCAACGAATTGCAGGGTCGGGCTATCGGAAGAAGCGGTTGAGGGCCATCGGGAATAATTTTGCGAATCGTATGATTCGAGAAATTGAATCTGTTGGAGCAACCGACGAGTATATGATTGCGGAGACTCCCATTTATCCGGTCGGCGTGGCAAATCGTTGATCTCAAGAAAGACATCATAGGGAGAGAGTGTGTAGTTCCCTTCCTCATCCTGTGAAAACAGAAGTTGGTCTGCATAGGCGGAGATGAGCTGGGAGACCGCCTGCACGAGTTGCAGATCCGTGGCTTGAGAGACCTCTACGCGGAAATCTTCAGGGATCAGGAATTCTTGAGGAATTGATGGATCGGTTCCGGTGAACAGGACCTGATAGGATAGCCCACCAAATTCTTGCGCCAGACTTCCGGTTCCAGAGTCCTCTCGAATGATTCGGGCAATATGAGAGATGGCAATTTCCTGTTCATCGGGAAGCCATCCAAAGTCGCGCCCGGTGAGGGTGCCTTTGACGTTTTCCAGCATCGTCGGGAATTCAGCATCGGCATGAAGAAAAAACATTGGTCGGGGAAGAGCGGCATTAACCATAGGGGGGGCGTTTCGAAGAGTGGTCTTTTTTCCGTCTTCACGGGCTGGAAGAGGGCTTCGACGCGCAAAATCCGAATAAGTTTTCATGCCGTATTGTGGAGTATCGACTTGTTCATCCACAAAATGGCAGCTTCGACAATTCCTGGATTGACCGGCAAACGGGCCAATGGCAAATTGATCGGGTGGGAGTTGCCAATTCGTCACTTTGTCGAGGGTGGGATCACCTTGGGGCAAGGGATCATTGACATCTCCTCCGTCATCTAAAAAGACTTTAAACGCTTGAGCAAATCGGGTTTCCAGAAATAACCGTTCTCCGTTGGTGACTTCCGGTGGATCGGCTTCTTCAGCTTCCTGAGCTAACACCGGAGGTACATTAACGAGAAAGGATAGAGTTGATGTGAATAAGGAAATACAAAAGACCTGTGCGCAAGAGAAAATAAGAACTCTACTGATGTTCATGGGGGGCACCTCGCTTTAAAATGAATCCTTTTTCGGAGAAATCCTCTTTGATTTCTCTCTTATGGATGAATGGTGAACGTATCCTCACACGTCATGTGTTGAGGAGGATCAAGGCGAGGGGGACAGGAGGAGTCCAAGCCCCTCGCCCACCTGAGGATGAATGCACAAGTAGTCATCCTCGGTATAAGTTAAGAATCAGGACAATGCACCCCCCTGGCCACAAAAAAAGCCCATGAGCGTAGGGCAGCTCATGGGCTCTGGACTCTAAAAGTCTCGGGCCTTAAAAATGTGGTGAGACGTACCTAGTCGTTAGACTCTGGCATCCTAAACGCGGCTTTTTGCTACCGCATTTCATTCATGGGTACGACAGACATCATGAAAAATCCAATGCC
>BQIZ01000009.1 GCA_021604365.1 Nitrospirales bacterium | reverse complement strand
TTTCAGTATCAGGTACCCAGGAACCGGATGGGGAATCGCCCACATCTCAAGAGAGTATTTCATCGCAACTGTCCTCTCCATTGAATGTCAAACATGCTCTCCCCACACCACCCGTAGGAGAAATTCCGGCCTCCTCCGCACCTGCAACACAAGTAATCACCCCTACACTCGATGACCCACAGCTGAAAACCGCGCCCACGTCCCTCTCAATGCCACCCCAAACACCAGACCCATCACCGAAACGCCAGATCACTGATCCGCAGAAAATCGGGACCAGCTCTCCTGTCGCAATCGTTGCCCAGACCGAACAACCAGATTCGGACCTGGCGGAATCCACATCCGTCAATGAGACAGTTAATCCCATTCCGTTGGAAGTCGATTTAGAAGAAGAAAAGATCATTATAGATGAGTTTGCAAACACCACAGCTCTTATTAACGACGAGCCTTCTGTCCCTAATAAAACGATAGCCCTTACTCTGAAAAACGAGGAGGCTCAGGAGAATGGTCAGGTCACAGACCCGACCCAGCGATCTCCAGCCAATAGGCTTCATCACGCCCAAGAACTCATTCAAACCGGGAAATACCAAGAGGCACAGGCGATACTCTCCCCACTCTTCCATGATCCCCCCGTCACTTGGGAACCATGGTTTTGGATGGGAACGGCGTATTTGGGAACAGGTCAGCTCGATCAGGCCGATCAATATTTTCTGAGCGGCCTCGCACGAAACGACAAAGTCCCACAATTATGGATTCAACGAGCTCTGGTCGCACAACAACAAGGAAGTTTCCAACTTGCGGTGCATGAACTCCGGCAAGCCGAGGCACTCCAACCGGATTTGCCCCATATCCATTTGAACATGGGCTATGTCTATGAGCGAATGGGGAATAATCGGTTAGCGAATCAATATTTTGGTAGATTCTTACAATTAACAGAAGGGCAGTCAGAGTTCTTTCCTATCAGAAAAAAATTATTTGCCAGCTTAACGTCCATGACCAAAACGCAGAGCTCCACCCCAGACAAATCTTTAAGCCTTCGGGGAGAACGATAATGCCCCCATCATTGTGAAGCGCGTTATGACGTTTTCATCCACGGGACCGGCAATGAGTTTTTTCCAGACTCTCTTTACATTTGGAGGTTTTTATACCGGAGCGAATGAGATTCTGTTGTAACGTGGTCGGGAACAGGAATCAAGCAATCATGGCATCGCTCAAAGTTCTCTACCAGCCCTGAGTAATTGATCCGCACTACCGCCTCATAGAGGGGACACCCATACTGACTCACCCAATCTCCTTGATTGCACTCCCCTTTCCTCTCTTTCCCACCCATTTTTCGACTTTTCCCTTAATTCCTGGCTCATTCCTTCCGACAAATAGCAGTGGCCACAATTTTAATAGGAAAACGGTTTACAACGGCGCAAACAACCCGCACAGGCGATTTCTCGTGCCCACGGAAAAACCAGGGCTCAACCGTGAGACCAGACCAGTCATGACAAATGACTGAAATAAGGAGCTAACATGGCCTTCGTTCCACTTCATACAAACGCTCTTCGACTGGGATTGTACATCAAGATCGAGGGATCCTGGTTCAGTCATCCATTCCCAACCAATTCATTTAAAATCGAATTGACGAAAGATCTTGATACCATTCGTGAACTCACAAAAGTCAAATTGTATTTCGATCCAGACCGCTCAGACCCGGAAATAGCTCATTCCAATTGCACGGAAAAACCAGACCGGGAGCAGGCCAACAACATAAGGAATCCGGGGGAAAAATCCTCGGACGAATCTGAGCCCGACCTCACTACCGATTCCTCAGAAGAAGATGCGTCTCCTGAAAATCCTATTCAACGGAAGATTGCACAACATGAAGCTTTCCAGGTCTACCAGGAGCATTTGCAAGCAGTTGGTGGACAATTCCAGGAGGTGGTGCAAGAAGCCAAACAGGTCATGCAGGACGTGATTTCCGGCCGAACTCGCGGACTCCGGACAGCAGAGAAAATTGTCGGGGAGCTTTATGAAATTCTTGATATAGCTGACAACTCACGAGCGCTGCTGAATCTGATCGGTTCCAACGAACCGAACGAGGAATTTTTTCTTCATGCCCTCAACGTGTGTTCATTGTCTCTCATGGTCGGGCAGGATTTAGGATTATCGCGGGAAGACGCTGAAAAACTGGCGCTTGGGGCTCTGTTTCATGATATAGGCGAACTCAGGTTTTCTGCAGAGCAATTATTACGAAAAGGGTCGATGTCTGCTTTCGAACGGAAAAACTTTTTGAGTACTCATCCGAAATTCGGGGTAGAGATGGTCGAAAAATTGCCTAATTTCCCCTATGAAGCAATTGACGTGATTTGCCGGCACCATGAACGCCTCAATGGGTCAGGATTCCCAGCAGGGAAAAAAGATTCGCAAATCAGCATGTTCGCCAAAATTGTCATGGTGGTGGATGAATATGATGAACTGTGTCATCACCCGGATCCCACCAAATCCCTCATTCCCTCAGAGGCCCTATCCTATTTATACGTGAAATGTCGACACACACTATGGCAAGACGCGGTCGTCTCGTTGATCAGCCAACTGGGTGTCTACCCTCCAGGCTCACTGGTCAACTTGAGTAATCAGAAGATTGGGATTGTTACCAGCGTGAACCTCGCGAATCGGCTAAGGCCCGTCATCCTCGTCTATGATGAATCCAACTCTTCAAATGAACCGATTATTCTGAACCTGTCCGAAGAGGATGAAACCCTCTCTATTGTCAGTGCCATTCGACCGGTTGACCTTTCTCCCAGAATTAGGGAATGCCTCAACCCTCGTCGAATCATCAGCTACTTTCCCTCTGCCTCTTCCGCAGAATCCGGAGTCGGAGCCCTGAACTCTCTGGCTGGATCCTGATAATCACTCCAAGGCATGTCTCGCCATCCCGTCCTCGCCCACAAAACTTGACCTTGCGATACAAGAAGCCCTACGAAGGTGAGGAACGACCAACGATCCGGCGAAGCCAGGCTACCCATGTGTTCCTCGTTTCAAGAGGAGCCTCGGGATCGGGATATTCCACCCACATCTCCTGATTCCCAAGATACTGCTCACCAATAAAGATACGTTGGGTTCGTAATTGCCGATAGCCTCTATCATGCAACAGGTGAATGAGACCTAGTAGGACCTGGTCTTCGGTAGGCACGGGGTCGACATCTATCTGAAGCGATTCATAGCGGAGTCTGGCCTGAAATCCTCCGTCACGAGGAAGGACGTGGATTTGTCGACTAAACCCTCGATCACGGTCATCCAACCCGGCAACGTGATAGATATGGACCTGAGGAGATGTGGAACTCATGCGCGTAAGGATTATCCTACCTCAGTTTGTCCTCTTCGCATAAGAGGGAAAAAGCCGTCGAGCCTACGGATCCACTTCTGGACTTTGCGTATTCCCGAACAGATCCTCTGCAGACCACAGAATGCCTCCAATCATAAAAAATGCTCTCCCGACGGGCAGCCCAGGTAATCTACTCCCGCTGATTCCTCTTGCACTCTGTGGCGTGCATTTCGTATCGTAGGATCGAAGTATTGAGACTGAATGCTGGGGATAATTTGTCTAATATTCCCTATTTTCATGAATACCACCATTACTCTATGCCAAGTCCGCTGACTCTTCAAAGCTCGGGGGAACGTCCTCAAAATAATCGGGGACAAATCTTATCGCTTGCCCTCATGGTGGCCAGTGTAGTATTCGTCGTGGACTTTTTCCTTCCTACTGGAATTGCGGAAGGTGTCCCCTATGTTGCCGTGGTATTAATTGGTCTTCGATCACCAGAAAAAAATGACTCTTTGCGTCTTGCCGGCTTGTGTACGGTCTTAACAATCGTGGGTTACGGTTTATCCCCAGCCGGAACGGAACCCTGGATTGGCATAATCAATCGCTCCATTGCCTTGTTTGCCATTTGGTCCACCGCCTTATTAGCCATGCAGGTACGAGAGGCTGATGCGGCAACTCGCGATCAAAGTTCCATGCTAACAGGCATTTTATCAAATATGCCGGCCGTGGCATTTCGAATCGATCAGGAAGGGGTCATGCATGATTCCTTCGGACGCGGCCTGACTCGTTTCGGATTAAAGGAACTTACCGCCATTGGACGAATTCCATTGGAACCACCTGATCGGATAAAAAGCGAAATCAAGGAAGGAACTCTTGCCAATTCGGTATTTTATGAGAGCAATGGCATTTTGCAGGGGAAGCCCTGGTGGTTTTTAAATTGTCTGTGCAAATTGGAAGGCGACCAACCGGGCCTCATTGGGTTTGGCATTGATATTACTGACCGTAAGCGTGCGGAGCGACGCTTGGCCTTGCACGATGCCATCGCAGACATCCTGACTACCGCGTCCAGCATTTCAGATACATATCCTCAAATTCTCAAAGCCATTTGCCACACGCTGGATTGGAGGGTTGGCATCCTCTGGCGAATGGACTATCAACGACAGGCTCTGGGAGCCGCCGTCATTTGGCCACAGGACTCTCCTCAAGCCCAAGCAATGTCATCATCAAACTCCGGTTGGGCGCTCACGCCAACTGTAGGATTGGCTGGGCAGGTGTGGGGTAATCGAAGCCCTCTTTGGATCAAGGACCTTGCCGACTATTCCAAAGACCCTAGAAACCAGGCAGCCCTGGCAGTGGGACTTCACGCCGGATTCGCCATTCCCATTTGCCTAACTGGGAATACGAGAGCGGTTCTCGAATTTTTCTCGCCATTCCCTGAGGAAGCAGATGATATGTTGCTTCAAAGGCTTTCGAATATCGGATTTCAAATTGGCCAGGGTATCGAACGGGAGCATAAAGAACGTCGACTGGCCACCCATCACGGCTTAACCAATGTTCTCGCCGAATCGGCTGGAATGACTCAGGCGGCTTCTCTTATCCTGGAAGCCATTGGTGAAAATTTAGGATGGGATCTCGGAGCTATTTGGATACTGGACTCCTCACAACAGATCTTGCGTTGCCTCAATGTCTGGCATTCTCCTCACTTAAATCTGGATGCCTTTCGGCAGGCATCCCATGCGATCACGTTTGCACGAGGCGTGGGATTACCCGGCCGGGTGTGGAAAAGCGGCGAACCATCCTGGGTCACCGATGTGGTGTCCGACCCGAATTTTCCGCGCGCTGACGCTGCCGCACAGGAAGGTCTCCATTCCGGATTCGCCTTTCCCATTAAATCGGGGATCGAAATTCTTGGAGTCATCGAATTTTTCCACCGGGATATCCAAAAGCCCGACAAAGAACTGTTGGCCATGTTTGCATCCATTGGTCTTCAAATTGGCCAATTCATCCAACGGACCACCAAGCCAGGTCTCAATGGATAAGCGAGGCTTACAAGAATCACTTTTCGGCCTGATTCCTTAATACCCAACGACATATACGTGACTTTTCTTTTCCTGGTAGCATTTGTGACCCATCATCGGACTTTACGGCTTCCCTCCTAAAAAATGGCTGCTACTTTTCCAATACTTTCCTGGGTTCACGGCCTTCATTTTAATAACATACGGGGAGACCTGTATGGTGGATTAGTGGCAGCGGTCGTGGCCTTACCCCTCGCCTTGGCCTTTGGAGTGACATCCGGACTCGGGGCTATTGCCGGTCTCTATGGAGCTATTTTTGTGGGGTTTTTCGCAGCGCTCTTCGGCGGGACTCCTGCACAGGCCTCGGGACCGACCGGACCGATGACCGTGGTAATGGCCGGCATCATCTTAAACTTTGCCGATGAACCGGCAGTGGCATTTACGGCGGTCATTCTCGGAGGTGGATTTCAAGTCTTATTTGGATTGATGGGGTTTGGTCGTTATATCACCTTGGTCCCCTATCCTGTCATTTCAGGATTCATGAGCGGCATCGGAGGAATTATTCTCATTCTTCAGGTTGCACCCTTTCTCGGTTTGGAAGCAAAGTCCAAAGTTGTGGCCAACATCATGGCGATGCCCGAGTACCTCGCATCTTTTTCTCTTCCCGCCATGTTGGTAGGTTCTCTCACACTAGCCATTGTGTATCTCACTCCTGCCTCTATCGGCAAACGTCTTCCTCCCGTGTTGCTGGCTCTCATCGTTGGAACGACTGTCGGTGAGATGTTCTTCCCAACCCTTCCGGTAATCGGAGACATTCCTTCAGGATTTCCCACGCTAATTTGGCCAACCATGCATACCAGTGCACTCTTACTCATGGTTGAGGAAGCCCTCGTCCTGGCATTATTGGGAACAATTGATAGCCTGCTGACTTCTCTCGTCTGTGACAACATGACGCGGACCCAACATGACTCCAATCGGGAATTGATCGGCCAAGGCATTGGGAATATGGCTGCGGGATTTTTCGGAGGCCTTCCTGGAGCCGGCGCCACCATGAGATCTGTGGCGAACATTCGCACTGGAGGCCGTACACCTATCTCTGGAATGTTTATGGCGGTCGTCCTCCTAGGTACGTTACTTGGCTTAGGTCCCCTGGCCGAAAAAATTCCACTTGCAGTCCTCGCCGGCCTGCTTATCAAAGTCGGATTCGATATTATCGATTGGCGATTTCTGAAGCATATGGTGCAAGCTCCACGAACCGAAGTTCTAGTGATGATCGTGGTCTTGTTGGTGACTGTTTTGGTAGACCTCATCACGGCTGTGGGAATTGGCGTGGTCTTGGCCAGTGTGATGTTCGTGAAGCGCATGGCCGACCTGGAACTTGAAAATCTCAGTGTGATCACTGGGGCCTCGAATGAAACACCCCTGTTAAAAGAGGAGCAACGCATCCTCGATCGAAACTGCGAGCGTATTATCATGATTCATGTGAATGGGCCGATGAGTTTCGGATCGGCTAAGGACATGGTTCGTCGGTTAGAATCTGTGAAAGGTTTCAATTCTTTTTCCAGCGTGGTTCTTGATCTCACATCGGTGCCTTCAATTGACGGAACCGCTGCATTAGCCATCGAAGACATGCTCCTGATGGTGAAAACTCATCACCAGCATGTTTTTTTCGTGGGTATGCGTCCGGGAGTGGCTCGAGTCCTCAAAGGACTCGGGGTGCTGGATCAAGTCCCACCCGAGCATCGATACCCTCTTCGGTTGGATGCATTACGCCACGCCGCTCATATCGGCGGATCCACCCATCCGTTCGATACCCCTCCCACAGAAGTTCTGTCTAAAAATCCGGAACCCTCCTAAGGTAGGTTTTTCAACAATGTCGCCTTCCCGGTTTCGGAAAAAGTCTTTATTGTATATGCCGAACTCCTCACTCCATCCGCCCTATTAAAGGCCTGGATACGAAAGAGATCACTACCAAACAAATTGACCATAGTGATATTGAATTAATGAGTCAGACTCCATCCGGGACCACCGGTCCGAAAGGTCACCTAACTGAAATGAAAACGACAGTCCCTCAGGCGCTCATTCAGAATTTCTTGAACCACACTCCAACCTGGTACAAGCTGACCATTCTAGGATTCTTAATCCTCAATCCCATCTTATTGATGAGCATTGGCTCCTTTTACACCGGGTGGGTGCTCATACTGGAATTTATCTTTACCTTAGCCCTGGCTCTCAAAAGTTATCCGCTACAACCCGGTGGCTTGCTCGCACTTGAAGCTGTCTTATTGGGGATGACCACTCCGGCAACGGTCTATCATGAGGCACTCAATAATTTTCAAGTGATCCTGCTATTGATTTTCATGGTGGCCGGGATCTACTTCATGAAAGATTTACTCCTGTTTCTGTTTACCAAAATTTTATTGGGCGTCCGTTCAAAAGTTTTGTTGGGGCTCTTGTTTTCGATCATGGGTGCCTTTCTTTCGGCATTCCTCGATGCCTTGACGGTCACAGCAGTCATCATTGCCGTCGCGTTGGGTTTCTATAACATTTACCACCGGGTGGCCTCTGGCAAATCGTCTCAGACCTCTTATGATTCGACAAGCGATCATGAGATCGACTCTCTCCACCGTGAAAATTTGGACAATTTCCGAGGCTTCCTTCGCAATTTATTAATGCACGGAGCGGTTGGTACCGCATTAGGTGGGGTCTGTACTCTTGTAGGGGAACCCCAAAATTTATTGATCGCGGACAAAGCGGGCTGGGAATTTTTGGAGTTCTTTTTGCGCATGGCCCCCGTGACGCTTCCGGTTCTGGTCACGGGATGGTTCACCTGCACCATCGTTGAGAAATTACGATGGTTTGATTATGGCTTTCAGCTCCCGGATCCCGTTCGCCTCATTTTGGTGGAATTCGAAACCGAGCAACAGAAACGACGAGATTCCGCGGACACGGCGAAGCTTATTATTCAAGCGATTGCGGGCATTTGGTTAATTTTTGCCTTAGCCTTTCACCTGGCGGAAGTTGGAATCATCGGTCTCACGGTGATCGTGTTTATTACCGCCTTTAACGGGATAATCGATGAGCACCAACTTGGAGAGGCGTTCAAGGAAGCGCTTCCCTTCACGGCGCTCCTCGTCGTTTTTTTCGCCATTGTGGCCGTGATCCAGGACCAGAACCTGTTTTCTGGCATTATCGGATATGGATTAAGTTTGGAGGGATCGCATCAAATCGGCATGTTTTACCTGGCCAATGGCATTCTGTCGGCCATCAGCGACAATGTCTTTGTTGCGACGGTTTACGTCCAGGAAGTGCTCCGTGCCTACCAGGCGGGCACCATTACCCGTGACCAATTTGACCTTTTGGCCGTTGCCATCAATACCGGCACGAATATTCCCAGTGTGGCGACTCCAAACGGACAGGCCGCATTTTTATTTTTATTAACCTCTTCACTGGCTCCGGTTATCCGTTTATCTTATGGGAAAATGGTCTGGATGGCGCTTCCCTATACGTTGACCATGGCGAGTGTCGGTCTGTTTGCCGTATATTTTTTATTAGATCCGGCGACAGCATATCTATACGACACCGGACTCCTCCAACATCATAGCCTGAGTAGCTCCGGCAATCCCACAGAACCGGCAGTGCATTAATTGTGGGAAAGATCCGATAGTGGCAGGGAAAAGAAACTGCATCTCTGCAGCAAGGCTGACCAACGACTGCAGGGAGGAGAAAAGGGACGTGAAGGCTCGGAAGCACCACTTCTGAAGCCATATCGACTATTGTGGTTCCCGGCTTGTATTACCGGGCCAGCGTTGCAACAGTTTCATTATCCTGAACGACCCGTTCCGGGTACAGAACGATTTCCACACGACGATTTTGGGCTCTTCCCTCCTCAGTTTCATTAGTCATCACGGGTCGCCTATCCGCATAACCCGTTGCTGAGAATTGATTGGGATTCATTCCGGTTTGCTCAATCAGATACCGCAAAACTGTGGTGGCCCTGGCGGTTGAAAGTTCCCAATTCGTGGGATACTGTTTTTGCAGCTGTCCATAAATGCGGTGGTTGTCCGTGTGCCCTTCAACTTGGATGCTTTTCCCCGGCAAGGTGACTAACACCTGGCCCACCTGTTTCATGATCGTAAGACCTAGAGGAGTCAAATCCGCTTCACCGGATTCAAAGAGGATTTGCCCCAGCATCGTCAACACTAATCGATCATGGTGTTGAGTCACCACAAGACTTTTGCCAAATTTGTCCTCAAGCGCTTTGGTAATGCGATCGATCTCTTCTCCGACTGTGAACACTTCATATTTGACTTTTGCCAGTTGCGCTTCCTGAATTTCACGAGCTTTTCGGACCAATTCCAACTCATGTTTTAACCGCTCCACTTCCTTGAGTCTAGCTTCCAAAGCCGAAAGCTCTTTCTCCAGCAGACTATTCTCTTCACGAAGATGAGACACCTGGCCAATTTGCCCATCTAAACCCGACCGGATTTGTGTAAGAGCAGCCCTCAAATCATGGTAATCCACCGGCCCTCCCCCAAAAAGAGGATCGGACAGAGAACCGACTCCTTCCGAGTTGCTGAGTTTCCGGATTTGTGCATACAGTGCTTCGACTTCTTGTTGAACCGCGGCTAGTTGTTCTTCCTTAATTTGGTCTTGCACTTCAACGGTATGCTCGAGGGCCACTTTGGTTTCTTGAAGCTGCATGACTTCCATTTGCTTCTCTTCAACAGCCTGCTGCAACCGTTCAAGTTCCACGGCGCTGGATTCTTGGCTCTCTTCATATTCTTGGAGAGCACGTTCATGTGATTGCTGGCTCACACAGCCCACCACAACCGCACACACCATTGCCAGAAGTAAAATATTGATCAGTTTCATGGTTCCTGCTCCTCCACGTTTACCGCCTCTCCCAATCTCTCGGTAATCAATGAAACCTGAGGATTCAAGGCTGATTGGTAACTTTTGGCCTATATTGTTTCGATCTACTCTTCTGGGTACTACCATCATCCTTCCCCTAGTAAATGGAAGATGCCTCCACCACACAATAGAGCAGAGAAGATTATTCTCGGCATTTTTGACAGGCCACTTGAGAAAACAGCAAGAACACTGTGAAAATTTGGCAAAAACGTCAGAATGGCCTGTCAACATTTCCCAAGGACCACAACTGAGGCTGCTTTAATTCACAGGGGATCTAAGGGGAAAGATGAAGGGGGAAGATTATTGGCAAGAAGGGATTCGGGGTTGAAAGAAGCCTGATAGTCATCCCTCGTGGTCACCAACCGAGAGATCTCCCGGCAGGGGCTAATAGTCTTTGTCGCGACTGCTGCCAGTCATGTCATTTACCGAAGGATCACTTCATGGATCATCCCCACCTGATACTGTGCCATATGCTGAGCCAAGTGCGTGACGCTCGAATCCATCATTTCCATAAGTGGTGACGGGTACAAGCCGATCCCCAAGATTAAAACCGCAAGCGGGATCACCGTGGCCAGCTCTCGCATACTCAGATCCGGTAGTTGTGCGATGGTGGAATTTTTGGGTTGTCCCAACACCACCCGTTGGAGCATCCAAAGCATATACGCCGCCGCAAGGACAATGCCCCCCATGGACAACAACACCATGACATAGCTTTCAAAAGACGTTCCGACCAAGACCAAAAATTCACCAATAAAATTGCATGTACCAGGCAGTCCGAAGGATGCCACTGAAAACAGACAAAAAAGTGCCACAAATCGAGGCATCGATTTTTGCAATCCTCCGTAATCCTGAATCGACCGGCTATGGGTCCGATCATACAATTGACCGACAGCCAAAAAGAGGGCTCCTGTGGTTATTCCATGGTTCACCATCTGCAAGATGGCTCCTTGAATACCATAATTATTGAACACAAAAATCCCTAAGGTCACGAATCCCATATGCGAAATGGACGAATAGGCCACCAGCTTTTTCAGGTCCGACTGTGCCAAGGCCATATACCCCCCATACACAATAGCCGCCACGGATAACCATAAGATAAAGGGGGCAAAGGTCACTGAAGCTTCCGGGAACATGGGGAGACAAAAGCGTAAAAATCCATACCCACCCATTTTTAACAGCACCCCGGCCAATAGGACGCTTCCGGCAGTGGGGGCTTCGGAATGGGCATCCGGTAACCATGTGTGAAACGGCAACATGGGTAATTTAATGGCAAAGGCTAGGAAAAACGCCAGAAATATCCAAAACTGGGCATCGGGGGAATAGGTGTTCTCCGCCAACGCTAAAATATCAAATGTCCGCCCTCCTTCCACGTACAACCCGAGTATCGCCAGAAGTAAGATCAGGCTTCCTGACAAACTATACAAGACGAATTTGATGCCGGCTGCTATCCGTTGGGGGCCACCCCACAAAATGATCATGAAATACATGGGAATCATCGTGACTTCCCACAACATAAAAAACAAAAACAGGTCCAGAGCGGTAAACACCACAATCATGGCCCCTTCGACCAACAGAATCATGGCCATAAAGGAGCGTACACGAGTGGTAATTGACTTCCAGGAGCACAGGACGCAAAAGGGACAGAGCAGAGTCGTGAGTAAAACCAGAAGAAGACTAATACCATCCACTCCAACAGCATATTGAATATTAAAGGTCGGCATCCATGCCATCCGCTCCACGAATTGCATTCCTTGAATGGAAAAATCGAACTCTTTTATTAGCACCAGTGAGAGAACACCATCCCCCATGGTACACCCAAGTGCCACGCGCCGAATCCATTCCTGATCCTGAATGAAGGCAATGATCGCAATGCCCAAAAACGGAATGGCAATCATGATACTCAAAAGATGTTCAGTGAAGATTGTGTTCATAGTCTCCCCTTCATGACATGCCGGTCATGGCACCTCCAGGACATGAAAGACGCCCTCTCGTTTTTCACACACCGCGGGATTGGATTTCGGTATCGTGTTCGTTATCACTCAATCATTGTCAAGCTATCTGCGGAATCACACGACAAACCAAAACAACAACCCAATTCCCACAATGAGCCAGAAAATCATGACCAGTAAATGGTGCTGTAACGTGCGAGGCTCTAGTTCCTGCATCATATTCCCTGTGCTCGCGGCTTGATTCCCGGCACGAACCACATTCTTATCGAGAACTTTGATCTCGATTCTTTTCCATAGCCAGTTGGCAATACCAAGGCTGCGTTGGCCGATACCCACGACGACCCGATCGACACCGCGAAGGTCCACCACCCGCCAAAGCCAACCGGCCATTCCTACGCTGTTCCGTCCCAAGCCTACTACCAGCCCGTCAATCCCCCGTAGGTCCACCACCCGCCACATCCACTTCGCCGCCAACACTGACACATTTGCGATTCCCATGATAAGGGCGTCGAACACGTTCCGGTCGACAACCCGCCATAGCCATCGGGCCAACCGAAGAGTGGGCACCACAACATACGCCTCATATATTTCATCGAAATACAATTTATTCATAAAGTGGACATACCATCGCTTGCTCATATCCGATTGGTGGAACCAGGAACCCGAGGATTTTGTCAAGGAAAAGTACCCAACCGCGATACCGCCCATAGCCACAGCAAATGCAAAAAGAAGTTGCAAGCCGGTCTCACTCAAAGTTGTCTTTGGAATCTGGGCCATCCGATGTCCCACGACAGGGGACAGAAATTCCGAAAACCAACTCCACAAGACCAGCAACAGGCTTCCAAATATTCCAATGACAGCCAAAATTCCCAGAAAGTGGATGGGGGAAAAGAAACGAGGCTGAATGGCCTGCCTCCCCATTCCACTTCCATGACCTATCGAATGCGGTTGACCAAACAAGACCAGGACACCCCGCATGACATACATGGCAGAAAAAAATACCGTCAGAAACCCCAAAATCCAAAATGTCCATTGGGCAGAGGATCCCGGTTGAATCATCCACAATTGCTCATACGGCCCGAAAAAAATGAGGAACGGCGGAAGACAGGCCAACAGCAAAGCGCCTAACACTAGGGGCCCCATAGAACGTATTGATGAGCCATGAGGAAAATGCGACGAAGGCACATGTTCATGGGAGCCAACGGAACGAAGTGCATTTCCAGTTGACAGAAATAAAAATCCTTTCAAAAATCCATGGGCCAACATATGAAAAATAGAGATGACAAAGGCTCCGACTCCGCAAGTCATGATCATGAAACCGATTTGACCAATGGTGGAAAACGCCAGCATGCGCTTAATATCCACCTGAGTCAGGGAGACAAGGGTTGCAAAAAGTGCGGTCACACCTCCAATCAACGCAATGACGGTCATGGCTTCGGGGGAAAGGATCACGAGGGGACTCATGCGAACCAACAAGAAGGGTCCGGCATTCACCATGGTCGCGGCGTGAATCAACGCGGAAACGGGTGTGGGCGCTTCCATGGCAAAGGGGAGCCAGACATGGAATGGCACTTGTGCGGACTTTCCCATGGCTCCCAGGAAAAGAACAAGCGTAATGAGCGTGAGGATATGAATGGGCACGTCCAGCCCGAGCCAGCCGAACAGGTTGATGGTGTTTCCCTGTATGGATGGGGCTTCCCCTAAAATCGTCTGAATATCCAGTGTTCCAAAAGTGGAAAAGGTCAGAATGACCCCAAAACCTAAGCCCACATCCGCGACCGAATTCACGAGAAAGGCCTTGGTCGCGGCCTGAGCAGATGATTGCCGCTCCCCCCAATGAGAAATCAACAAATACGAACAAATTCCCATGATCTCCCAGAACACAAACAGCATGAGCAGATTATTGCTCATAACCAGCATGATCATCGAAAACGTAAACAGCGCGATGACCGCAAAGAAACGGTTATACCGGTGATCGCCGATCATATAACGAGACGCATACACATGCACCACGCTGCTCACACCGGTCACCAAGAGCAGAAGCAACACCGTTAGCTGGTCGACATAGAGACCCAATTCTACAACCAGGTCTCCCGATTTGAATAATCGGTAGAGTGGAATGGAGAAGGCTCCGTCTGATGCGACGCGAGCAAACGCGATGGCGGAAAACGCGAAGGAGAGAGCCATCGCAGGAATGCCGATCCTATGGCCATGCTCTCCAAGCCAGGGTTTCCCCAGCACGAGAATCAGAACGGCCATCAGAGGAAGGAGGGGAATAAGTATGAGGAATGTCATAATCAGGAGGTCACCATATGCCCAATCCTGCTAAAGCCCGGGTGGAACCGCGTTCTTGAGGAGAAAGCTGACAATGTGATCGCTCATCAGTCCCAAAACAATGACCGCCACCGACGTGGCGCCGAGACTAATTTTCACCGCCAACGGAATCTCACGTATGACAGCAGGTTGCTGGGCGGAGCGTTCCCGAAATACCCGTTCAAATAATTTAGCAAAGTAGGCCAGAGTTAACAGAGTCGCAATCAGCACCGCGACAATGGCAAGGTAATTTTGTGCTTCCACCGCGCCAAGAATGATATACCATTTTCCAAAAAATCCCCCTGTTGGAGGAATTCCGATCATTGACAGGGCTATGACGACCAGGGCCACCGACATCCATCCCGCTCCTCCTTGCAATCGCCCAAGATCCTCAATCGTGCGAACCCCATACAGGTGAATAATCCCCCCTGCCCAGAAAAACAAACCCGCCTGCATCACAGCATCATTCAAGAGATAAAACACTCCTCCGACAAAACCGGTTTGATTCCCGAGACTAATTCCCACCAGAATCAATCCGATATGCGAAAGGCCTCCATACGCAAACATGCGTTTAATTTCTGTCTGGGACAAAGCCAGGAATGCGCCAACCAAGGCCGCAAGAGCGCCCAACACTCCCACTAAAAACAGAACGGGAATCCGGTAGACCACCGCATGGGCTCCGAGCACCCAAAACATAATACGAATCCATCCATAGAGGGCGACCTTGGTCACTAAGGAAGCCAGCATGGGTGATACGCGGTCCGGAGCATGCGTGTAGGCATCCGGCAACCACCCGTGGAGGGGCACTAATGCCATCTTGATACCCAGACCGATAAACATAAATAACACTCCGACAGCGATGGCCTTAGAACCCACCAAGGGTGGCACCCGCTGCGCCAGATCCGCCATATTGAGCGTACCCGTCTCGGCGTACAAATACCCCACTCCCAGAAGATACAAAGAGGCTCCGAAGGTGCCTAAAATTAAATACCGGAATCCGGCAACAAGCGCCTTCCCGCCAGCCAACCCCACCAAGGCATAGGCACACAAGGCGGATACTTCTAAGAAAACGAAAAGATTGAACAAATCTCCGGCAAACACCATGCCGGTCAGACTGGCGATCAATAGCAAAACCAGCGTATAAAACGGGACAATCCGGCTGCCGAGATAGGGAAATAATACCGAGCTAAGGAAGGTGATACACACTAACCCGACGAGACTTAAGGCCACGGTCATGACGCTGGCCAATCCGTCCGCCACCCACTCAATCCCGACCGGAGCGGCCCATCCCCCAAAGTCATAATGAATGGTTCCGTTGCGAAGAACGCCTACCAGACTGGCGAAGGAGACCGGGACCATGGCAGCCAGCACTCCAATCGCTAATGGCCGACACCACTCCCGGCGCCTAATTCCGATTAATGGCAGACAAATGGCCAACCCGAGAGGTAAAAGGAAAAGAATTACGGGAAGGTGTCGCGTCATTCCATCCTTTTGAGAATTTCTTCCTCGTCCAGGCTGCCGTATTTTTTATAAATGGCATCGGCCAGGGCCAAAGATACTCCCAGGGTGGCAACGCCCACGACAATCGCCGTCAATGTCAAAACATGAGGGAGAGGGTTGGCATAGACTTCAGGCTGAATAATTTCCGTAGTGGAGAGCAAAATAGGCACAGTAGCATCTCGCTTGGCACTTGTCGTGACGAGAAAAAAAATCACACTCGTTTGCATGAGATACATCCCGATAAGTTTTTTCACGAGATTGTACCGGGTCACCATAATATAGATGCCCCACAGAAACAGCAGCACAAAGGCAATATAGTTGGGGCGCTGGAGCCACCCTCCAATCAACTCAAACATCATACTCCTGCTCGGTATCGTGATAGGCCAAGCTGAGAACAATAGAGATACCGGTTACCGCCACGTCCACGGCCACCCCGATTTGTGCTAATAGAATCCCCATGTACCGACGTGCCGGAGCATCCAAACCCGGAATTTCCAAATTGGCATAGTTGAGAAATTCCCCACCTCCGATGAGACATAAACCACCCACTCCCACAAAAATAATCAATCCGATCCCATCGCCATGCAACACCTTTTCTACCAGACGCCCCTGAGGGGACTTCAGCCCAAACACCAAAAAGGCCAGGATCATACTAGTCGTCCAAATGACGCCAGCTACAAATCCTCCTCCCGGGCCGTACTGGCCGAAGAACAAGACATAAAAGGCAAATAACTGTGCCAGAGGAATGAGCAATCGACTCATGCTCTGAACAATGATGCTGTCATGGATCTGTTTCATGAGCCTGGCTCCCTTAATAACAACGCACAGGCAATGCCAGCCGTAAAAATCACCACGGTCTCAATCAACGTATCAAATGCCCTATAGTCCATCAGCACCGAGGTGACCACATTCGGCGTGAGCGTGTCCGCATAGCTATTCTGTAAGTACACAGGAGAAATATGCACGTTGGGCGGTGAGGTCGGGTCGCCGAACTGAGGAAGATCATTAGCCGCGAGTAACAACAGAAGGCCCAACAAGGGCAACCCCAGCACTCCTGCAAGAGGAGGAGGGGGACGACGAAGGCGGCTATCCTTTGGAGCGGTATCAAACAGAGTGATGAGGAACAACACGGTGCCCAACCCAGCTCCAATAACGGCTTCCACAAATGCCACATCCACCGCACCCAGCCAGGCCCAAACCAGAGACAGGAAGAAACTATACGACCCGAGAATAAACACTGAACTCATCAATTCCTTGACCAAAAATGTTGCGCTGGCGGCCGTCAGGACCAGGAGTAGCAGCAAAGCAATATTCACTGAATACATCATGGGTCTTCCTTCGTCTGAGGTTTGAGGCCCGCCCGATTGGCCGCTCGAATGGTGGCATGAGCAATGACCGGATTTAAAAGGATGAGCAAGACCAGAACGACCAGGATCTTCAGCATATTGATCCCGAATCCCTGGTACAAAGCAAGGCCCGCGAGGACGCAAATGGCACCAAGGGAATCAGTCAGGGAGACCGCATGGGATCGCGTAAATACGTCGGGAAGGCGTATTGTACCAATGGCAGCCACCACCAGAAAAAATACCCCCACCAGAATTAAGCCGATGGCAAGAACGACCATTTAGGGTGTCCCTCGTTGCTCAAGAAATTTGGCAATGGCAAATGCTCCAACCAAATTGAGAAGCGCATACCCCGTGGAGATATCCACGAACATCTCTACACGGTCATAGACTGTTCCCATCACAACACCCAGAATGATGGCTTTGGTCGAAATTCCCGCTAACCCTAATACCCGATCAAACACGGTGGGACCCTGGATCACCCGGTACAGATACACGAGAATCAGAAAAGACAACGTGATTAATAAAAACAGAAAAAAATCAATCATCAGTGATTCGTATCTTCCTGAAAAACCCAGGCGAGTTTACGCTCCATCCGGCCTGTCGTGAGATCCTTTGCTGCTGTCTCATCTATCGCATGCACCAGAAATGTATTGCCGTTGGCTTCAACGGTAATGGTGCCAGGCGTCAAGGTCACGGAATTTCCAAGCAGGACAATGGCACCCCGATGCTTTAAATGAGACTGATAAGTAATGAGTCTGGGATTAATGGGTAATGAGGGATTGAGAATGAGTTTCGTCAGGTGCAGACTACTCTCGACAATTCGAAGAAAGAGCCAGGGGCTGTACAGAACAACACGAGCCCATGGAAAATTATGAAAGGGAGAATGAGGGAATCCGGTGTTTAACCACGCCACTCCACAAGATGCCATGAATCCAAGTACGAGGTGAAAATTGTCGTACTTCCCTGATAACACAAGCCAGACACTAAAAAGAGCCAAGGTGTTAGCGATAAACTGTTTCAGATAAGAAGACTTCATCCAGCGCTATTCTCAGACCAAAATCTTAACTCAATGAATCCGATACGGTAAAAAAAAAGCCAACCATATGTTTTTCGAATGAAGTATTCAAAAAACCTGGTTGGCATGTACTGTCTCCAGCCTATCGGAACAAACAAAATGCTGGGAACCCTACGGCCATGATGCAAATGACATTTCGGAAAACCGGATGCTCCCACTCTCCCTACTTGGTCTGCGCCAAATACAAAGATGAGCCTCATCGCTTTCAATACCCACAAGCCTCTGACCTTATAACAGGCACCCTCTTCCATCCACAACTGCGAATCAAGGGAAAGATTCGATTGGAGTCTATTACCCAGCCTACTTAGGACAACTGGATCCTGTAGGTGAAACCGAAATCCCTAGGAATTAAACATCTCTCATTTGAGATGATGCGTGATTCGCTCAGCCATTCCAAGCACGGCAAAAGTCAAAAAGACTTTCCTTCCCATTGCAAAATCATATTGTAGTCGTGACGGGTTCCCACGTTGAATCCGAGAGATACCGTGAAAATCCTTTGGAATCTGGCTCAAACGCTATGGCATTCATCCATTGGTTATGGAAGACATGTTGAAGCAAGGCATGCTTCTGAATGATAGACCGGATTCGATCCGGCGGTGCCTCAATGATGGCGAGCAAGCGCATGGGTTCATGATAATGCCGCGCCCCATCGTTTACCGATTGAAGGGGAAGGCCTTTTTGCAGATCGCTTTGACTCCCCAACATCACTCCAACTCCGCCAACCATATTGTGAATGACCTTACTTCCACTCCCATAGGCCCAAGGATCCACGCCGGAAAAGTAATACGTTAAGTTAATCAATTCACCCACGATGAGGGGTGCGGTCATGATTTTTTCAAGAAGGCTCCCATCCAGATCGGAGTCGGGATCGTAGGAATGCAAAAAGACTCTCCCTTCCAAATCCAGCCCCTTGGTAAGAGCCCGCCTTCCAATCAAAAAGGCCGCGTTCCCTGATAATCCCCATTCAGGACGAGAATTCGCCCAATCCATGCTCCGTTGCCTGACATGTTTAAACGCGTCATTAGGAGACACGGCTGTCGGAGCGCCGGGAATTCGCCCACATCGTTCCAATGCCTGATGTGTACCAGCCTGCTCCAAGTCTCTCACCAACAGTCCTAATTCCTCTAAATGGATAGCAGGAACATCGACAAGGTCATACAACATCACTCGATCTGTGGTTGTGTTATGTTTGGCGGGAAGAAACCAGGTGTCCTCCGGAATGACCAACCCATGATCGTTCAGAATCTGTCGAACCTCTGGATTATTGGCCATGGCCGAAAAAGCACGAGCATTCGGGTCACCATGACTGCCCCCACATGCGCCACAGTCCAGGGCCGCATAATAGGGATTATTCTCGGATTGGCTTCCATGACCGCAGACCATCACAAACCGGCCAAAATTTTTCGTGAGCCCGATCACACGCAATCCACCCTCCACAAAGGCCGCTTGCTCCAATGTGGTAAAACCTTGTGTCAGTTCTCCCACACGCGGATTTTTTTTCTCATCATCGCCTGAAGGCTCAACAGGAATATGCGTGACAACGGTGCTCCCCAACCATTCCTGCACCCACTGTTTGACGGCATCGAAGGAGGTTCGAAAGTACGTTTTCCCGACCAATCCAACGCTGAAAAACATTCCTAGCACATCAATCAGCATAAAGGAGGCAAATGGATTGTGTTTCAGATCATGAAAGAGGAGATGACTGAATTGATGCCATCTGGTACCGGAAAGGTAGCTCTTCACCCTTTCATGCTGCCCCATCCGCGGAACTTCGATCACTTCCGCTTTTGGTGTCAACAAAATTGGACACAAAGCCAAGTGGTCGTGGCTATCAAATGCCACATGACTCATGGACACCCCAAAAAATCCCGCATACCCAAATGTTTCATACGGTCCCTGAGCTTCAAGATGACGACGAAACGATTCTGAGCGAGCATCAATACAAAAAATCCCTTGCGCCCGAGGCCGTTCATTGCAAACGGGAGCCACAGCTTGATGTCCGCTGATGTTCCTCAGCAATGACTCTCGATAGACGTCCTCATACGCTTCAAGCCATACCGTTCCATGTGAAGATTGGGGAAAGAGATCCAGCCATTCCAATAAGGTTGCCATGTCGCTATAAGACAATTCGTGCACCTCAATTGGGGTCAATTCCAAAAACTGAGCCAGGTGAAAAAGTCGCCAAGCATGATGGCACACCGCGTGATCATTAGCATCAGTGGCGTGAGAAGAAGAGAGACTCAAGGCCTGTTCATGCTTACCCTGTTCGTTCCAGTAGGCTTGGAGTCCAGGTAACGTCCCTTTGATGCCCCATTCCCGTTGGCAAAGTCCCTCTACCATTCCCGATTCATAAAAGAGCCGGACGGCCAGATATTGCAGAGGATCAATGGGATAGTGTTGTTGGGCAGGATATCCGGCATGGTCTCCACGCCAGCGGATAAACCCTGCCCAACCTGGCAATTGAGCAAGATGACGAGAGAGATACTCTTGCCAACGTTCTTTCGGGATATTGAGATCCTGCAGATGCTTGCACAACATCTCTTCCGGTACGTCGGACAATTCGCGAAACTTTTGTCGGAGATCCGGAATCCCGAGAAATCTGCCTGAGAGATCCCATTCGGCCAATTCTCGCCATGCAGCAAAAAACCCCTTACCTCTTGAAGGCATACTCCATCCCGCAACACCTTCGTCAACAAATGCCGCAATCCATTTGATCATGTGCGTATTAATGGTCTCAACCAGCGCGCTCCCCGTCTCACTGTCCAGCCAATCACTCAGCGTTCGGTCTCTAGGTAAATCAACCGTGACAGAATGGGCTTCTTTTCCTGATTGATGAGAGCTCCGACCAAGGTCCGATGCCTGAAATGAACCCATACCCGACACAGGGTCGAACAATTGGCATGCCGCCAACGAACTTTTCCAGAGGTTGTGCAGATAGGCCGATTCCGGATCATGTCGGCACCTCTCGCACTCCCGAATAGTTCGGTTAATAATGAATGTTCGAGAATCCTCCGGAAGATCGAATCGAAATCGTGTGTTCAGACCTTCTAGTTCCAGTGTCCACGTCAGCTGCACAGCAGGTAAGATTTCAATCCCGTATATAGCATGAATGCGCCAGACATCTTGGACATGAATGCTACGGTCACCAACCTGCACGGTGGTTCGAGACGGCAGGGGGGGTCCTACGCGCCGAAGAGCCTGGCCAATGGCCGAAAGAGTGATTCGACCTTGATGAAAAATTTGGCGATACTCTTCAACAGGCAGAAACCCCTTGGCACCCAACAACTGGTTCGCGGCTTCAATCGCACGGGCAAATGGTAAATGCTCGAGGTCCCGAATGGGATTATAATAGGCAAATGATTTCATCGGCCAATATGGACCGATGGGCTGACACGCCTCATCAACGATTTCTCGAAGCCATTCCCAACTCTTCACGGATAAGGGATCTTGCTCAACCTTGTTCATTGCCCCATTTCCATTTTTTTAGAGCACGGACGTCTACCATCGTCAAATCAAGTCATAGAGAAACCATTTGTGCTATTTCTGGATAAGATAACGGGAATCAGGGTGAAATGGCAGAGGGGAAAACCTGACAGGACCATGCACCCAACTCATTTGATTTCAGTCAATTGGGCAACACTCGATTAACTCAATTGACAAAAAAAAGCCAACCGAGGGACGCCTCCTCTTACTGGCTTCAGGAGATCACTCGATTGGCTTATTCTATCGCTTTCCTCAATCACATGGTGAATGATGCAGGCGATCCGACAAACCCATTCTACGCTCAAAGTCAAAATCAGCACAGAGACCATTCTCCTCGAACATTTGAGAAGAAGCCCGCCCTCTTCTTGACCTCACCTCAGCATTACGCTTATATCAGGGGGATAGGCTGTTTCTCAAGTTTCCGAGATTTTCCTCGGGAATGTGCAAACATCCGATTTTGATGGGGAAGATCGCTCATACCAGAAAGCATGACCGCATGAAACCCACCGTCACACGAGGTGAAATGGAATCGGCAATTCGAAATGCCATCATTAAGTTTGAGCAGGAATTCATGGGCCGCGGCCCCACCGATGTTCGAGCCTCTATACTCCGTGACACCATTCTCATTCGGCTCAAGGGCGTTCTTACGCCAGCTGAACGCCAGCTGGCCAAGAGTGAAGAAGGCATTGGAATGGTCAAGCAGATGCGCCAAAATCTCATTTCCCAAGGGAGAGAGCAACTGTGTCGTGAAATGTTGGAGATCACCGGAGCGGAAACGACTGCTCTATTTACAGATATCGATACCCGAATCGAAGAACGCATCATCGTCCTTACTTTAGATCGTGATTTGGAGGCAACCTTTCGCTGAAAATCCTCGATTGGAAGAGATTGGAAGATCAACCACCTTGCTATCTGTAAATGACTGGGCTGATTGGACCGCTTTCTGGACTGAATTCACAACTCTTTCTGTGTTTCCCTTCTTGGCTTATTTGGAGACAGAAAAGTTTTACTCTTGACTTCTTAGAAATATAGCTTATCTTTGAAGGTATGAATCCAGGACGCATGTTAACCCATGATGAGAAAAAAGCCTCTGAGGCGGCCTTTCGAGGATTGCCGATGAATGATTCATGGACGGATTCCGCCAAAGCCGTCTATGAAGGTCTTCTTCAAGCATTAAGGAAGACACCTCTGGGCGATCTTGCTCCTTTAGAAAAAGACGACACCGACTCCCAGGATAGATCTAACCTTTTACCTTCAGAACTCTCTGAATCATCCCAGTTAGCTCTTTCCCTGAGTTCAGGAGATATCCCTGCAGAATTTGAATCACTCCCGATTGGATCCCGCAAAGAAGCCATTGAATCTGGGATACTTAAAGATGTTACGACTATTGCGCAAAGCGTTGGGCTGGATTTCTGTGTGGGCATGACCAATCCGCTCTGGGACAAATACATCACGCCTTCTCCGGATTATTCCGAAGAACTTATTCAGACACGCCTACGCGATACACTGGTGGCTGTCCGTCTCCGGTTGGCCATCCTGAAAACACCAACTCCCTTGGTGGATGTTCCCATCTTGTTACCATTTTCTCCTGAACCGACCCCTCAGCTCTGCCTCACCTTCGCACTCTTTCATAAGGATCCGGTTGATGGCGATTGCCTGCTCCTGATCCATCCAGGCGAGGTCTTCGCAACCCGCCAAGCATTTGAGAATAATTAACCCGTCTTTCTCCCAGATCTCAGAACATTTCTTGAAGATAAGAAATGTCTTCTTTTAATTTCAAATCGATACGTGATGTGGGTGTTGACACCCGATAATTCTAAACAAGGGGGGTGAGGAGCCACCTAGTTGAAATCCAGATGGTTTTCTTTCCCGCTTGATGTCGCATCGCGCAAAAATGAGAAAGGCAATGGAAAACATCCCCAATTGCGAGAGAGGGTTCAAGCCCGTGAACCTATGGATCACGGGCTTGATTCCATTAGGCAGATAAGAATAAAGAAAACTTCCTTTATTCCAAATCGCTAGGATTGTTGAATAACGCAGGCAAGGCAATATTACCATGTCCATATTGCGGGAAATTCTGGGCCTGAGAATCGCCAGGATTTAAATTGGAAGCTGTATCGTCCGGTGGAAACAAGACCAGAGTCTGTAGAAAATCTATAACCTGCCCTTGCTGCTCCTCTGATAACCGGGCAAAACGATCCCGTGCATTTTTCGCCTCTCCTCCATGCCGCATGATGACCGACCATAGATCGATGCTCCGCCCGTCATGACCGTAAGGAGCAGTTGTACCTACTCCCCATAGTGGTTCGGTCATAAACTCCTTAGTCAAAGAACCATCAAAATTGCGTTCCCAATAGGTTGAGCCTAAGTCATGGCGTTTGAAATCCGCATAGATATTTTTGACGACAAACCGCTGACCGTTGGGTTTTTTCACCGAAGGCGAACCCGAACCCTGGACTTCCTGGAACAAAGGAGTGGCCACGGCGAAAAGATCATTGAAAATCCCTCGTCGACTGTCATAAGTGGTTTCCACATCAGCCACACGTCGATCTTTCTCAATGACTAAATTTTGGATATGACAGCCGGTGCATTGAATGTCCTTAAAGAGCCTCTGCCCCCTTTGGCTATCTTTCGTCTCACGCCCAATGGCGGGCTTAAAATAATTCAATAAATAGAACTCAAGATGGTCCACCAGGCTCACGGGCACTTCATTGGCAACCCCATCTCGATCCGAATCATCACTTTCACTGAAAGCCGGAGGCGTTTCGATGGTATCGGTCTTTCCGTTTAACACCATTCCAGATGGTGTGACCACTTCCTCACCGCCAGCAGCCTTCGCCAGATCAGGATCAAAAGCCTCCATACCCATTTCCCCATTCAATGCCCCCACCACAAACTCCCTGATGGAAATGGTGCCGCCGTGATGAAAAAATGGCCGTACCCGCAAATCCTTATCGACACCTTCCAGGTGTGATGGATCGACCGAACCGTCAGGATTGACTCTAATCTTTCCATAGGAAATGCCTTTACTCTTCAACGACACCTCCACGCCTCGTCCACCCTTGGCTCTGGCAATGGCCTGATCCCGGGTTTGCCGAAGATCTTGGGTAATTTCATCGGCAAGCATTTCGATAAGCCCTAACCCGAATAAATGCGGGGCATCCCGACTATCCGGACGGGTAAACACGTCCCCACCAAATCCTGCCGAGCTACGTGGACGTCCGTGGCAGGCCGCACAACTATCCGCTAAACCTGCGCCCAGCGAGGCATCGGCGCTAATATCTCCAAACCCGTCACCATTGCGTGGGCCCATCCCTTGAGATAGGGTGAATTTGCGTTGAAAAATATTTCGCCCACGACGAATCGAGCGGAACGGATCCCTGCTAATAATATAAAGCGAGGAATCAGGAGTGTTGATATCTCCCCGGCCAGCCCCAATTTGCTGCTCCAAAGATTTTTTAATCCCTGCCTGTTCAGAATTAGGGTGTTGAAAAATGTCCGTTTCCTGTGCCTGCGCTCCAGATAAACCTTTTACAAACAACAGCGTGCCCAGCACTAGGAACAAAAAGAACAGAGACATACTACTTCTCCCATTCTTTGACATAACGAAACTCTCTTTCCTGGGGGAACCTGTTGAAATTAATGAGGGGAAGGCGGACTGCTCTGACAGACACAATTGAAGTTAATGAGGGCGGCAGCGGACTGCTCCCCATTCCTTAAAAAAAAATTTCAACCATTAAAAAAAATAATTTTAGACAAAAAAGACTTTACTGTTTATTTTTTGTACAAAGGAAAATATCCACAGCAAATCTAATGCCAAAAACATAAAATACCAACATAACAGAACTTTTTGGCCGTAAAAGAAATTTGATTTTAGATTATGAAATGTCATTCTTCGAAATTCCGTATGGTTCACCCTTCGGTTTCCACTCACATGCTTGATAAACGGTCGATCCATTTTAGGTCCCATAGATTTCAGGGTAGCCATTTGCCAGAATAATTTTGAAAGAGGAGAAAGCCTTGTCCGTTGAACAATCACCCCTTCACGAACCACCCCTTAATCCATTCGGGGGAAAAACGTTAACTGTGGACGCGAAGCGCCCAGGTAGCTTCACCTTACCCAGCGAAGCTCTCGCTCAAGCCCAAGAAGATGATCAAATATTCATTCGACCGGGGGTATATGAAGATCGGCTGGTAATAACTGAGCGAACCATCCATCTTGTCGGCGCCGGCCGGGACCAGGTCACGATATTCAATCGACGAAGCAGCCCTTGCTACCTTCAGCGAGTCTCTGGAGGGAACATTACCGGCGTAACGTTTCGGTATGTGGGCAGCGACCAACATTCCGCACTGAATATTTTAGATTCGGTATGCACGATATCTCACTGCAGGGCCACGGAAGGACTGTTATCCGGAGTCGTGATTTATGGACCGGATTGCCGCCCGACCTTGCTCGCCAACGAGGTTTCTCATAATCGGGAGTCCGGTATTTTTTCTTTTGCCGGAGCTCAGCCTTATTTGCGCGAAAATGCGTGTTTTGGAAATCATCATTTTGGAATTGCCACACGGGACGAGGGCACTCGACCCGATATGATTAAAAACATCTGTCGGGGAAATATGCTCAGTGGCATTCTCCTCTTTCATCTCGCCAAGGCGCTTATCCTCGACAATACCTGTACAGAAAATGCGCATTGGGGAATCGTGCTAACTCCGGACTGTGAAACCACGCCAACACCTGAAGAGCTCCACCAATCAAACCACCTGGGAAATAACCCTCGCGGGGCCTATTCCCTCACCACGGAACCGTTGGTTGATATTGGTCGCTAGATCCAATCGCCGCATGCCGGATCATCCACCAGGACAATACAAGATGCTGAGCAATGATGGGCTATGGTAAGGTGGGCAGCGTTGACAGGACTTTCTAGGACGATTCGAGATGAATGATAATTTGTGGCATCAACTGAACGCTGTTTTGGGTAGCCTCACGGTTACGGTGGGACTCTGGTTATTAGTGGGAGCTTTACCGATACCTATCGGAATTGCTCTGGCCATCGGGCTGGCCATCCTGTTGGCCTGGAAAAGTCCGTCTATTGGATTAATCTGGGCGACCTCCACGCTGCTCTTAGGAGTAGAAAGTTTGGCATGGCCCATCATGCAAATGGCCGACCTTCAAAAGCTGGGACCAGAACCTCCACTAGAAGAATTGGAACGAATTTTTACCGCCGTGTTGTTTGGCCTGTTTTCCGGGGTGTTCTGGATGACCTTCGCCTATGGTATTTTTAAACGCACCCGAGATAAAAATTCCCCGCCCGCCCCTTCAAACACCGCTCCCAAAACAAAAAACCAGAAGAAACAGTCAAGAAGGCAATCAGGCTAATCACGCGTATGAGGCCAATCCGTTGCTACTGTATGTCCATGGGATCAACATTGAATTCAACAACCACAGGATCTTTGTGAAATTCCGCTTCATACTCCCGCTGTATAGCTCGAAGTCCTCGCTGTGCTTCCGTTAAATCATCCGTTTTCATCAAAAAAAGTACGCGATTTTTTTTAATCCGCCCGGGTTTCTTAGATACCATCGGCCCCAAGATCATTGATGTTCCGAGGATCCCCTTTCCCTCTGCACAAGGAACTCTTCTCGCTTCAAAATCTTTCAATCGTTGATGCAGAAAATCCACGACCCTTTGAACGCGTGGCATCTGATCCCCAGTTACAACCAACAAGATCACATGGGTAGCCGGGGGATATCCTAATAGGTCACGCAACTGCAGTTCGTGGTCATAAAACATTCTAGGACGATGGTGCCCCATGGCGGTATGTACATGATGATCGGGGATTCTGGTTTGTAGAATCACCTCCCCTGGCTCCTGCCCATTCCGGGCCAAGGTGAAAGCCCTCGACAACATCTGAAACGTTCGTTCGGCTGATCGAAAGTCAGGAATATGGAGCCCAAGATCGGCTTGAGGGAACCCAATCACCGGAGCCATAGGTGGATCTGACTGATGAACTAAAAATTCCGTCCCAATCAACACTCCAATCTCTCCCTGCCGGAATTGGCGCAAGATCGCATCGGCGGCCTCGGGAGTTTTCACATTTTCCCGATCGAACCGAGCGACAGAAACCTCCGGAAAAAGACGGGTCACCTCATCCTCCAATCGCTGAGTTCCCGTACCAGAAAATCGAAACACCCTGCCATGGCAAGTGGGACAGATTTCAGGAGTTGGTTCAATTCCATCACAGTAGGTACACATCAAACGTGAAGGACGCTGATAGAGTTTCAATGGAACTCCGCAAGTGTGACAGATCGGAGCCTTCCCACAATCTCGGCACACCAGGGCACCGGAAAACCCCTTGCGATTGAGAAGTAAAATAAGTTGCTCGCCCTCCTTCAGGGCCTGAGTAATCCTGGCAAGTAAAACCGGAGATAGAATGGTCTCATAAGGTAAGGTGCGTAAATCGACCATTTCCACCTGAGGAATCTGCTGTGATGGGTCTTCCAGCGCCTCACCGACCTGCTCGGTAAAACGTCCATATAGCTCCAAAGAAGGCCGCGTCGAACCATAGACCACGAGCGCCTGCTCACAATCGCCTCGCATTCGCGCAACGTCCCGAGCGTGAAAATACGGAAAATGCTCATCCTTAAAGGACGAATTCTCCTCTTGATTGATCCAAATGAGCCCCAAATTTGGAACAGGCAGGAATAGCGCAGATCGAGTCCCCACCACGACCTGCACATTACCCTGTCGAATCCGTTCCCATTGAGCAGCACGAACCGTTGTCGAAAGATGGCTATGATAGATCTCAACCTGACCCCCCACCTGGAATCGAACCTGTTCCCCAAGGATTTCGACTTCCTGCACTTCGGGAGCAAGAATGAGCACTCGACGGCCCCGTTCTATAATGGTCTGAATCATCTTCAATAACAGATCCTGTCGGACGGACTCTGATCCCACAACAGGAACCTCCTGAAAACCACCGGACTGCACGGCAGACACCAGATCCTTCCATATCCGGTTATCGCGAAAGGAGCTGGACTCCATTCGTTGGGCAGATTCCGGCAGCTCCCTAGCTTCTTCTTCAGGAGAATCAAATAACCCTCGGATAATAGAAGGCACCGGCTTTCGTCCAGCATTGATTTCACGGACCGGGCTTGAAGCCTTGGATCCCGAGGGCATAGTCGACTGTTCAGTAATCCATCCATTCTTTTTCGCACGAGTCAGAATAGCTGGAACATTGTTCATTGTTCGTATAAGAGAGGATCGGAGTAATCCCCTGGGAGCCCGCTCTAACTTTCGAAGGACCAACGGGACGTCAGATGGCAACGACCTGTCCGACAGAGCCTGACGACCTTTGTCGGTTAAGAATACACGCCTCATCACTTGCATCGAATGTGGGGGAACAATCAGTCGCAAACATGCGGCGAAAGGAGCCAGATAATAATCTGAAATTTTTTCAACCAACCGAATAAGGTTGTGTTCCAAAGGACTGCTCCCAACATCACCCTCCAACGAAAGAATGGCACGTAACGATTTTTGACGTAACTTCGTGTGCTGGGAAGAAGAGTTTTGTGTTTCAAAAAGCGAAACGACCACTCCAGAAACGACAGCAGAGCCTAAAGGCACCACCACGAGACTTCCTACATGAAGCAGGGAAAGCAAATGGGCGGGGACTTGATAGGTGAAGACCTGAAAACGCCTGCCCGGCAGGACAACGTCAGCAAGCATGAGTGATTACGGTTTTCATGAACACACAATTCTATCAGCGGTTTGCTTGGGCCACAACGCTACTCAAACTCAAGACTTCAGACCAACAAACAGCATGTGGACCACGAGCAAGCATAGGCTTGGTCTTCAAAGTTTTTTCAACCGCCTTGCGCGCTCATCATCATAATCACTGTGACGCATGTTCCTTAGCAATAAACCTGACTACCAGATTCCAACACTGATGGCATCCAGCATTCCTTTTCAAAAAGACACCTTGACGATTTCCATAAAAACAGGAAGGATATGAACGACTTAGTCAGGAATTGGTCGAGACACAGTTCTTTGCCCGTACAAGACACAGATACCGAGCAAAAAACAGAGAAACAACGGAATCGGAGAAGGAGAATAGCAAGATGGGAGGAATGGAAACACTTGGAATTTTGGCTCTGTTGATTGGAATCATTGGCATCGTTGTTCTTCTAAAAAATCGAAAAAAATTCCTGGGGACCGGCCCCTTCTCTCTGTGAACACAGATGGTATCCAATTGTCCGAAGGGACACTTCGGGACGACTACCCGTTCTTGGGAGACAAACACTCGACCATCTTCATAGAAGGTCTACCTCAGGTAACAATAGGGGGAGATCAAGACTCGGGGATTTTTTTGAGGCGACGGTCCAAAGCAAAGCGGGTAATGCCAAGATATTTGGCAGCGAGACTTTTATTATAATCAGACAATCGCATGACTTCCTCAATCAAATCACTTTCAATGGCCGCAAGGGTTTGTTCCCCAAGAATCATTTCCATGCGAACAACCTGCTGATCCCCTCGAGCAACCGCATTGACTGAGGAACGTGCCTCTTCATGAACTTCACGAGGCAGATCCCCTTCCGTCAAGCTTTTCCCACGACAAAAAATAGTCGCACGCTCCATAATATTTTCGAGTTCACGAATATTTCCAGGATACGGATAGCGTTCCAACAGCCGTTGGGCCTCGGGCTCAATCGCCGTGACCTCTTTACCAAGTTCGCTGCTTTGTCGAATTAACGTCGCTAAAGCCAGCGGGATAATATCCTCTGTTCGGTTCCGTAATGGTGGGAGAGTCATTGACACCACATTCAACCGAAAAAACAAGTCCTCCCGAAATCTGCCTTGCATCACATCTTTGCGCAAATCCCGATTGGTGGCCGCAATCAGACGAAAATCCACATCAATATCTTCTTGCCCCCCCAACCGCTTGAACGAACGTTCCTGTAAAACTCGAAGCAATTTTGCTTGCATTGAGGGATTGAGGTCTCCAATCTCATCTAAAAAGAGGGTCCCGCCTTCGGCCTGCTCACAGAGGCCAAGTTTCCGCTGGTTTGCCCCCGTGAAAGCCCCGCGTTCATAGCCAAACAACTCACTTTCAAATAATTCCTGAGGAATGGCTGTACAGTTCACTCCCACAAACGGACCTTTGTCCCGAGGACCATTATGGTGAAGCACTCGGGCAACAAATTCTTTACCTGTTCCGGTTTCTCCAAAAAGGAGCACGGTCGTTTTCAGATTTTTGGCCATTTCCTGAATTTGTCCAACCAATTCTTTCATACTGGGGCTATTGGCAATCAAACCGTTTAAGGCATATCGACCTGGCCTATCCTGCGTTTCAAAGTCGATACGGCGGCGGAGAGCCAGATAGTCCAATGCTCGTTCGATCACAGGCTCCACGCTGGAAAAATCGACGCTTTTAATCAGAAAATCATAGGCCCCGAGTTTAATGGCTTCCACTGCCTCTTCAACCGTGCCATAGGCTGTAAGGAGAATGACCAAGGCTTGCTGAGATTTGGCACGAATATGCTTGAGAGTATCCAGCCCGCTTAATCCGGCCATTTTCAAGTCCAACAAAATCAGATCCGGGATATCATGGTCAAGGGCTTCCAATAAGGCTTCTCCCGACGCAAAACTCCGAACTTGATGGTGTCGCTTCGCGAGCCGTCGGCTGATGGCCTGGCGAACTACATCATCATCATCCGTGATAAAAATATTGGCACGCATTGGTTACACCGTTGGAAGTTGGGGTTGGCAAACGCAAGGAAGCCACCATGTCATAGTGGTCCCGAGTCCTGACTGACTTTCTGCATGAATTTCGCCTCCATGGGCTTCGATAATATTCCGACAAATAGGCAATCCCAATCCGGTACCCCGATTTTTGCCAATTGTGAAAAATGGCTCAAAGATTCGAGGGAGGGCGTTTGGACTGATTCCCGTTCCATTATCTTTAACTTTAAGACGAAGCCCAGGCTTCCGTTCAATGCTTTCCTCTTCAATGGAAAGACAAAGATTTCCACCATCCGACATTGCCTCAACGGCATTTTGGATCACATTGAGCAACACTTGCTTGAGTTGATCACGATCAGCCTGGATGGGGTCCAAATTTGCTGACGGATGAAATTCGACCTGAATGTTCTTATGTTTTATTGGTTCATTGAGCACCTGCAATGACTCCAGAACCAGATCTTTCAATTGAAAGGTCACGGGAAGCAAATCTCTTGGCCGCGCAAAGTCAACAATTTGATTTACAATGCGGTCCAATCGACGGGTTTCCTTGAGAATAGTCACGAGATCATCATGCCGTGAATCACCCTCAGGAAAATCATCCATCAGCAAGGTCGTAGTTGACCCAATACCCACAAGCGGGTTTCGAATCTCATGGGCAATACCCGCAGCCATTTGGCCCAACGTAGCCAATCGTTCAGATCGGTTCAGCTTTGCACGCATATGCTCTAAAGCCGTGATATCCACATTAAACCCTTGGTATACCATCGTCTGACCACCTTCGTCCTGAATCGGTACTGCCCGACATAAGACCTTTCGAACAGTTCCATCCGGATGCAGAAAGCGAAAGACCCGTTCAAAAGGCTCACCTTGATGACAGGCAACTTGAAAAGTCCCGCGCACACCCTCTCGATCATCCGGATGAATGGCCTCCCACATGTGTTCAGGATCTAACACCTCATCGGAACTCCTGCCGGCTAGAATCCAATTCTGCCGGTTGCTAAAAATCAGGTGAACTTTTTTTGCCGTGAATATCCCGATAGGCGCATAATCCACTATTCCTCGATATTTGGCCTCCGAAGAGGTTAAATCATGGTTCAGCGTTCTGAGTTCCTGTTCCGACTGTTCTATACGGCGGATATGATTTCGGATTTGAGTGCCCATTGTCTGCATGACTTTCGTCAATTCGCCAATTTCATCGTCTCTTTGGAAAACTGGAATCCTCGGGATGGTCCCACCGGAAACATTTTCCACGGCCTTGGCCAAAGTGGTTAAAGGACCAGTAATAGACCGCGCAATGAGATGAAGAGGGACCAACAATAAAATCAACGCCAACGACCCTCCCCACACGACCACTCCCATCAAGGCCGCCCGGTCTGCAGCGCTACTCCCAAGTGCCCTTTGCAGTTGCATGACTTCCCGCCGATCAAACCGAGCCATCTCTTCACGAATCGCGAGCATGAGCGTACGACCTTTCTCGCTCTCCACATAGTTCATGGCCTCCTCCGGATGCCCCGCTTTGACCCGTTCAATAATCCGATCTTTGTCGTTCATTAATTGGCCGATCATTTTTTGAACAGATTCTATTAACTTTCGTTGGTCCTCAATCGGCTCCACCATTTGTCTCAAGGAATTCCCCAGTAACATGACTCGTTGTCTGGCTGCCAGATAGGGCTGTAAAAACGGAGTTTGTTGGGTCAGAATAAAACCGCGAAATCCGGTTTCCAGATCCACAACCAATCGCATATATTCAGATGACGCGCTTTGCACATGATACACATCATTGAGGCGGTCTTCATCCAGCGAAAAAGTCTGCACACTCCTATAGGTCACCAGGCTCAAAATTAAGACGGCCAAAACCGGGACACCCGAGACTAAAAGGAGTTTCCTGGCAATCGGAAGATTTAAAAATAATTTATTGAGAGACATTGCTAATCCTCAAAACCCATATTGCGGTCCCTTCAAGCTTTACCCTTTCAGGCCTGTCATACCTCATCAGAACCCAATCCACTATACCCCAATAGCCTGTCCAATCTCATTATGAGATCTGCCCGACTCAGGTTAATTCCCCTACTCAGAGTCTATTTCCTGAACAAGTTGACAGATTGTCCGACTCCAACTAACGGATAAAAAATGGCATGGTCAGATTAGAACAGTCTGTGATCACAAACGAAAATAAATGGCGGGAAAAGCCGTCCGATGAACCCGATGAGACACTTTTAAAAACCCCACGTTCACGGCAATAATGACTGCCGCCGCGGTGAGAGCATCCAACAATGCTCTCATTCCCTCAAATAGTAGACCTGGGTTCGTTTTCGATCTGACCTCGAGTAAGACTTTCGCAAAAACAAACAACAGCAAATCTTTTATGAAGTAGATCCCGGCCACCATGAAAATCAGGAGGAGAATGACCTGAAAATAAATATCCCCGGGGCAAGACCACGTGGTATTAGAAGAAAGTAAACTGTCGGAGATCTTCTCGCGGCTCCCCTTGCTTTTGCACATACTGTTCGACTACCTGTCAATTCCCTCTTTCACCTACGGTCCCGACATCATAACCATCAGACCAGAATTTCCCACTCCATAACTCTTTCTGCAATGCCGGTTTCCGCCGAAACAATTCGCCTCCTGTAATACTCTTGAACACTCGCACAATTTGTCCCGGGGCAATTTTCGGATGAGCGGAACACAATAGATGAATATGGTTCCGGTCACAGCCCAGCTGCTTAAACTCCATATCGTCACGCTCGGCAAGGCCCCGCGCTACACCCACAATGATTTCCACAACATCGTCCGCCAATAACGCCTTGCGGTATTTCACGGGGAAGAAGATGTGGTAGTGAACCTGCCAGACACAATGACTGGCTTTCTGAACGGTACTTTCGATCACCCTGCCATTGTTAGGAAATCAGATCCCCGTGGCAAAACCACGGGGAATATTAAGTTCAAGGCTTCGTGGTAGACGATTGCTGGTTTTGCCAGTCCGATCAGGACCCTTTCAAGGGGCAACAACCCACCTGATTGCAGAGGATAACTTTTTAATGCCCTTGCCAGGGTAAACATAAGCTCCAGAACGAGGCACCAGCCGGTAACAAAATGGCCGAGGGTATTTAACAAACAGGGCTTAATAACAAGGAAAGCGGGAATCGTCCTCTTATACCACGTCGAGGCATGGTCGAGAAAACTTGGTTCAAATGCACGAAGGAAGCGGAATGTCATATTTACAAATCTCTACAAGCCCGGTTTGTGAGCGAATGGTAAAATAACCGTTTTCTAACTGAATGCCAGCACTGGTTCTTTGTGGGCCGGTGGCCCAGCGTCAACTGCCTTCTTTTCCACGATCTGCATCGCGATATCCAGGGCCTCATTAAAATGTGTGCAAATATAATCGCCTTTCAGCCTGGGAAGCTCATTTAAATCCGCAAGAACCTGTCGGGTTCGAGGGGACATGCCAGCGGTCAACACCGCCACCCCGCGACAGTTGGCAGCTTCAATTAAATCTCCTAACGCATAGGCACCCGATAAATCCAATTCATCCAACCATTTGCATCGAATAATGAGCACATCTTTGCCGTCAAGATGTTCCACCGTCTCATTCAGCCAATCAATCGCACCGAAAAATAAGGGACCGTGGGGACGTACGATGATTAGCCGATCCCGAACGATATGTTCAAAACGACCACTAAGCTCGCCCATATTGACCCCATTCTGACTGATCTTCCTGGCATAATCCCTGGCGAAGGAAAAAATGAGGTCTTCTTCTTCCTGTTTTACATCCTCATCGCGTTGGCTGAGATCCGCCTTATAGCGATCGGACTGATCTTTCACGAAACGGAAAAAGGCCACTGCAAGTCCCATTGCCATGGCGGACAGCAGGTTCCAAAATACGGTCATTAAGACCACGAGACCAAACACCATCAAATCAGACGTCGGCAATCTTCTGACGACAGGGAGCACCCGCATATCCAGAATGTCATACCCGGCTTTGAGGAGGATCCCCGCCAAAGCGGAAAGAGGGATGGAGGCAGCCAAAGAACCCAGACCGAGAATAAAGGAAAGCAGTACAAGTCCCATTGTGACAGAAGACAACCTGGTTCGTGCCCCGCTCTGGATATTCACGACACAAGGCATGGTATTCGTGGCTCCACCCAATCCTCCAACCAAACCTGAGAAAAGGTTGGCTGATCCCTGGGCAACCAACTCCCGGTCACTGTTGTGATGAGTGCCGGTCATATTATCCACGATGAGACAGGTCAGGAGACTATCGAATACACATAATCCAGCCAAAGCCGCAGCCGGGACAAAAGCTTTTTCCAGTAGTGTGAGATCAGGAATATACAGTTCAGGGAAGCCGGTGGGGATATCTCCTATTTTCGGGATGTCCAGCCCGAACACGACGGTTGTGACCGTACCAGCCAATAATCCGATCAATGGACCAGGCAACCAGGTCACGGGAGAAATTTTTGGCCAATACACCACGATAAGTAAAGTCAACACCCCGACCCCCATTGCCACAGGGGATGCATGGGCCAAACTGGATGGTAATTCCGTAATGGCGGACGTGATACTTTTGACGCCGGGAAGTCCCAAAAATGGGTTGAGCTGAAGCAGCATGTACAGCACACCCAAACCCGTCATAAATCCCGAAATGACTGAATAGGGGGTAAACTTGATAAACTGCCCGAGCTTCAACAAGCCCATCACAATTAAAAGAAAGCCCGCTAAGGCAACGGTCGTGAAAACGAAAACCAGATCTGGACTCCCATCAGCCAACTTGTTGGTTTGAGTCATGGAAAGAATTTGGATCGTCAGCGGCCCCGTCGGCCCACCTACCGACCATGCTGACCCGCTTAATGGACCCGCAATAAGACCAGCCGCCACTGCCGACCACATGCCGGCAATCGCCCCGAGCCCGGAAGCCACACCGAAGGCCAGGGCCATGGGCAGCACGACCATCGCCACCGTGATTCCCGCCAACACATCCCCTCTCACATTGCCGGTAATCCCTTTGAAGTTTTCTTTGAAATTAAAATCTTTAAAATACTCACGAATACCCGCAGCCACGTGGTCCATTCCTCTTGCCTCCGCCTAGTCCCTCATTGACTAACAAAAAATCCCTAGGATATGCTTTTCCATTACCCCACAAGCATCATCGGCAACTTACATGCCATTAAATAAAAAGGTCCGTCTCAAAGAAAACTCTCTGACTTTCCTTTACATTTCAAATTATTCTGCCAAGGTTTTTCCTGCCCGACTTAGCTACTTTTTTCTCGCTCAGCTCCTCTGTGCGATTTCGTACGGTGTGCCCTGTGCGAAATTTAATCTTGTTCAGGCAGGACCAGGAGGAAGAGGACCCTTTCCCTTTGGAAAGATAGTGGAATGGGAAAGGGAGGCTCTGCGAGGACCAACCGAGGAATTAGAATGTCAATGTCGCCATGGTATAGACATAATTGACATCGGCTGTCCCAGGGCTTTGTGGCACCCGATCGAAATAGGAGCCTTTAAAAAAACGCGTATATCCCACCTCAAATGTCGTATGCCGGAAATAACCCGCCTGAGGGGCCCATGTTATGGAGCTATCCAACATATTGCCAAGGAAAGTGCCTGCTCGACCGGTCGGGTCTTGCAGACCGCTGCCCACAAAAGGGCCGCGGCCATTTGCCAGCCAGAAGGCGCGATAAGATACCATCAACCTGACCGTGGAGATCGGTTGGAGAGTCGAGCGAAACCCAAGAGGTGAAAAAATATTGGATGGAAAAATGATTCCAAAAATTCCGGATGGTCCATATTCTGCGCGACGTTTTGCGAACAAGAAATCAAAATTCTTTTTCGAGTTCCTGTCTCCGGACGAGTAGTCGAACAGATAGACAAATCGCAAGGGCCATTCAGTCGCAAAACTATAGCCCACCTCACCGTGATGTCGATGTGCAAAGTGATTCGTATGATCGACCTCTCCAAACTGGTACATCGATTCTATCTCGTAATCAAATTGTTCTTTTGCAGGTTTGGAAAATACTCGAAATCCCATAGTGGAAAGATTCCGTTTTTGAAGATTACTCCCCTCATTCAATTGAAAAATGTATAACTCCCCATTAGCCCAGGGGACATGACGGCTGGAAATCGCCGCACCGGAAAAGTAGCTAATGGGGCTAGTCCAATCCGGGCTAACCGTATGACGTTGGACCGGTTGCGTGACAAAGGCCCGGAGCCCCCAATCAGAGCGTTTATCTTCCCCAAGGATTAATTGCACACCATCAAATGATGGAGTAAAGCTTCCAAAACGATGCCCTGCTATAAGACGCCCTTCTCCAAAATCCATGACTAAACGGCCGACTTCAAGTTTGCCTGAAGTCCCTGTTCCGAAAAAATCCTGAGACACCAGATCAAGATGAAGTTGAAAAATATCCAGATGATCGACAAAATTGGGATTGTGATCCTGTCCCCGGTCAGCCACAGGAGCCCGAAAATCTGCGAGTTCCAGGGTGAATCGGATAGGGTCCCAAATATCCTTAATTCCCAACAAAATCCTCGTCCGCAGCGCAACCATCTGATCACTTCCTGCTGTGCCTTTCGTAAAACTCTGATTAAACGTTTCATAGCGTGTTCGATGTTCTACTCCCAAATCCAGCCATTCCGGCGTCAGAGCAGAAAGCGTATTAGTCTTTTGCAAAACAGTTTTCAAGCGATCAAAATCACTCGGGAACTCTTTGGTATGAGTTCCATTTTCAGCCCCATGTGCAAGATTTTCCTCTAACAGGCCTCCAAGCAAGAAAAGGAGGCCTAAACATATCACTCCAATAATTTTCATCGGATCTCCATACAAGACAGAAGCCGATCATAATAATTTTCATTTTCAAAATTTGCCTTACCTTCCTATCAAATTTCCCCCTGGCTTCTGCCTTCATGCACAGTGACCAAAACCTGAAAAATGGTGCCATTTCACACATAACCCCCTGTGCATCATCGCACGCCGGCTGATTGTGTTCGAAAATAAGGCGCAAACATTATTGATACGGACATGACTGATAATTGTGTGGAACCAACGAATACAATTGGTGAGGCTCAACTGTTGAACACCTAAATTCCAGAGGTATCCTATGGGTATAGACTTTGCGTAATAGCCTTTGCATAAAGAGGACACGACAATGAACACCTTAACAAAAGCATGGCTGTTTATTGTTATTCTCGGGCTGGCAATCGGCATCTACCTGGGCGAAACGAACAACTACATTGAAATGGTTGAACCTCTGCGCTATGGGTGGGAGCCATGGTGAGTGCGGCAACGAAAGAGGACATACGACATCCAAACGCATTGCCTCTTCCCCATTCATTAGGGTTAAGATCATTTGAAAGTCAGTCCTGACAGTTATCCAATACCCCTTGAATTCAGGACGATGGCTGGGGCCCTCCTTCCAATTATTACAAAAGACCCATACCTAAAAATACCCTGTTTCCCGAACTCCTCTGCGGTTGATATCAATGACCAAAGATGGGAAAGTACAATAAAATGGCGGTACAATTTCTTTATTGATCTCCTAAACAAGGACTACTATGCGTGCAACAATTTTTGTGACCGACGATGATCAAAATGTATGTTCTGCATTAAGTCGGCGGTTGGTGAAAAAAGGGCACCTTGTGAGAAGCTTCCATTCAGGAGCCTCGCTCATTGAGGCATTGGAACATGAAATTCCTGATTTGCTGTTCCTGGATCTTAAAATGCCAGAAATGGATGGACTCGAAACCTTACGACAAATTCGACAAACAATTCCTAAAACCCTGATTTTCATGTTGACAGCTTATGGGAGCGTCGAGGATGCGGTGGAGGCAATGCGGCTCGGAGCGTATGATTTCTTAATTAAATCCATTGATTTCTCAACGGTTGAGCCAGCCTTACATCGTGCCATTACCTTCCTGGAGTTAAGGCGTCGAATTGAGTTTTCTGCTTTCGAGAAACAACGGCAATATTCCTGGGAACATGTAATCGCCAGGAGTCCAGCCATGACCAAGGTCATTGAACAACTCAAAATTCTCGACGCTCAGGACGCTCCCTTTGTGTTCCTTCAAGGGGAGGTAGGGACGGGAAAGGAATTCTTGGCACGAATTCTTCATTATAATAGCCGCAAACACCTCGGCCCGTTTGTCACAGTCAGTTGCAATGAACAGAGTGGATCCCTCCTTGAGCCACAAATATTTGGATATGAACGCGGAGCATTTAGTGGTGCAAGCCAAAGCATGCCAGGAGCACTTGAACATTCCGATGGAGGAACACTATTTGTTGATGAGATAGAACATTTATCCATTCCGGTTCAAGGATCGTTGGCCGAGGCCATTCGTACCCGTTCATTTTGTCGAATGGGAGGGTTTGACCGTCTCCCCATTAACAATCGACTTGTGGTGACCAGTGCGACCCCACAGGATCAAACAGGCTACAAGGACATATTTCATCCAGAATTACTGTCTCTCCTCCAAAAACGGCAACTCTTTATTCCTCCCCTTCGTGAACGCAAAGAAGACATCATCCCCCTGGTGATCAAAACCATTCAGGTCTATGGTGAAGAAATCGGCCGTCCCAAACTCGACATTGATTCTTCCATCCCCCCGCTATTGGATACTTACCCTTTCCCTGGGAACATCCGAGAATTGGAGGCCATGATTCGCAGGGCGGTATTGTGCTCCCAAGGACCAGTTCTTACTTCCCTGGACTTTTACTCGCAACATCCTGGCGAGGGAGACGGACTCTCCCCAAATATTGGTCGGGTGCTTTTTGAGATTGGCCAACACAGCCTACAAGATATACAAGTCATGGTGATTGATGAAGTCCTGCGATTCACCAAGCAAGACAGAGAACGGGCGGCTCGCTATCTTCAGATTTCTAAACAGGCACTGGATGATTACATCCAATTACGGAAAAATTTTTCTCATACAACAGAAAGGTCCTAAGGCATGAGCCGGGGATCTTTCCATTCATTTGCCTTTCCCTTTGACACACTCTTCTCTTGATACGGGGAAAAATTCCTCAATTACTCCCCAGGCTTAAACTCAGGGCTCAAGCCTTAGACAGGCATGGTGCTGCCTCCACCGATTGTGAAACACACTTTTTGAGTAACTTTCTCTCGAATTCCCCAAAGCTGTCTACTGAATAGTGCGAAGGACTTTTGCCTGAACAAAATACCGGCTTTATTAGAACCGCCCGGCCTTCTTTCTGAAGACGATACTTTTTCAAGTTTAATAGAGCTGAGCATTGTTTCGACTATTTCCCTAATCTGAATCCAAACAGGTCTGGTCATAGAAATTTTTAGTACAGTCGCATAGTGCAACTCCGCACCTCTTCTTTTTCACTGCGCGATCGATGGCAATTGAAATATCAATACTTCCATGTAAATCCATGCATCCTTCCGTAAAAGGCACCGGCCTTGACTGGCACTTCCTTGGCTCTCCCTTATTCTCAATTGGGACATGATCCACTTTCCGAAAACTCACTGAATAAGAAAAATATCCTCATGTCAACTCTGTCAGCTCCCAATTCTTCATCAACCGAAACTCACCCAGGCCCCTTCGTTTTTAGGAAGCCTTGGACCGGATTTTTCCCCATGCCTATCCGTGTGAGGCATTCGTGGATTATACCTAATTCCGGTTAGGCCTCTTTGGCATGAATCAGGGGAACTCAATCGCCTTGGTGAACGTGTGTCGGGACGAGGTAGCGACCCCATTCATGAACAGACTCCACAATGCCTGGAATGGAGCTTTTAACTTTTCAAGTCTGGCCGGAATGTTGTATCTGGGTGTCGTGGGCTTTCAGGCCGCCCATCATCATGCACCCAATACTGATGGCAGGGAAAGATACGTCTATTTGTCTTCCCCCCTATCGCCATCAATGAAAATGGCACCTCTGGAAATTGTCGCCGCTCAGGACGCCAGACCTTATCCCGATCCTGTGGGGCTTTGATTAAGGTGCTTCAAGACTGTTCTCAAGGGGAAATCAACCTGGAGGTGAATCCGGACGACGTGGAGTAGAGTCTCCTCACTCAACGCCTTTTCGGAAATTTTGGATTCGGAAAAATTCCGGATTTGGTCGCCCTGACAAAAATCACCCAAAATATCATTAGAAAAGATCTTGAACGGATGATCAGACTAACGGTCGACCCAAGCACAACCGCCTATGCCGTATTTACTGGTGTCCAAACTCACGGTCCAGCCCATAAAAGGCTGGATTTGGGTTGAGAACTCTTATGTCGTCGTTAATGGCGCGGGAAAGCCTTTAATTTAAAAGTTTAAAATGTTTTTGCTAGAAAAAGCATATTATTTCCGAAAACCGATCCATTTAAGCGGTGAAGCGGTAAGGGGTCCATAATATTCAATTGAACTAAAAGTGAGATCAAGCCAATTGTGGCAGGAAATTGTGGCAGGATTTACCATGATTCCTCCAATCACTTTGGCTGTTTTCTCAAGTTTTCAATATGCTGTAACCCAGAACCAGCATGTCTTTAGACGTACGCGGAGATCCGATAAGATTTTTTGATTCATCATTTTGAAAAAGACACCCTTTGCTTTTGAAGGGAGAGGGTAATTTTTCCCCACCACATTCAACCGAAAGAAACACCCTCAACAGTCGCCTATCTTTTTTATTCCCCTTTCGCATACAAAATTTATTTATAGCCATTCCAATCAATCACTGTCCCTTTTTACCAATCGAGAGTTTATGGAAAAGCTATAAGTTTTCTCTCATCACCCAACCTTCACAAACTTTCAGTTCCGACCAGGATCTTAGGATGTATCAAGACATTCTGAATCGCTACTTAATCCTCCCACTTCTGTGCTCTTTCATTCACGAATGATGCGTTTCCTCTAAACCGCCAACTTATTAATGTTCACTTACCGAGTAAGTCAAAAATGGCCTCAATTGCATGTTCACAAAAGTCAGGACGGTGGCATTGGCCCAGTTGATCAGCAAGTGTCCATGTATGTCGACATTACTTGCTACCCCAAAATCTCCTGAAACCTTTATGACCAGCGAGATTTCCTGAATGGCCTCATGTCCCTACCAAGGTTTTAATAGCTCGACCACTCCCATGTGATGGCCAGCATGTATTTAGTACCTCTCAATCATTTGACTCTATTAACTACAAAAATCGAGCGATAACGCACAGTGCTTACTTAATAAATTCGCTCATTTCCAATGATAAGAATGGACGAAATATTTCTTGAAACACATAAGTCAATGATATTTCTGGATATTTCAATAATAATCAAGATAACACTTATTGGCATTTGCCTTGCAAAATTATTCAAACAAGATCCAGAAAAATCAGGAGGATGAACAGAATGGAAGGCTTTACTCTAATTTTACTCATCACATGGGCGGTGCTTTCGAGGTTCTAACATGGAACATGTCCCTCTCATTGCAATTTTGACTATCATTGTTATTCAATTATTAAATCGGTTGGGTTTGGATTAAATTCGAACACCTTCCGTTTTTCTTAATTCTCCTCCGGTTGATTGCCTTCCCACGCCATTCGCCCATCGCCCGATTGCCATAGCCACAATTTCATGTATTAAAAAGTATGAGGTCTTGTTGATCTCCTGTTATAGTTTTGCCTAATTCACCTCAAGCGAAGAATGAAGTATATACAGGACAGAGAGGATGTAGGCCAAAAAGGTAATGGTAGACTTATGACTCGTCAGTTTTTTTTCATACTCCTTTTCTCCAGTCTCATTTCCTTGGGAATTGGTGTGGGCATCGGGGGAAAGATTACACCACGGGATGGCATTCCTACCCGTGTGGTCGCAGACTATTTACATGCCGTCCTTCAAGCAGACCGGACCTTTTATACCCAACATATCGTGGAACGGATGGAAGACATGCTGATTGTCACAGCAACGGAAAATTGGCGGGAGGAACGGACATTGCCGTTGCCCGCACAATTTTTCAAAGAGGCCTCTCGAGGATTACAGGTTCCCGGGAAACCGTTTCGTTACCGGTTGATGGGTCTTTGGCCCTTGAATCCGGAGAATTCACCTCACAATGACCGGGAACGGAAAGCCCTGGAACAAGTTGTTAAATATGGAGAAGTGACTGAGCAAGAAATCCAGGTGGACAACCAGTCTTATTATCAAGTTATTTTTCCTGATAGAGCCGTAAGCCGAGCCTGCGTCAACTGCCACAATGCCCACCAGGAAAGTCCCAAACGGGACTTTAAATTAAATGATGTCATGGGGGGATTGGAAATTCTAATTTCCCTTGACTAATCTTTCCTATACCAAAGTTTAGAGCCCATTCCTGCCTCAGCCTTTCCCCCCAATCCTGCTTATTTCCCCTTTGTCTTTTCTAGGCCCCGCCCTGTTTACCCCCCTTGACGAAAAACCTTGGGATAGAGCGAAATCCTCACAGCCACCTTCATCAATTAATACTCCTCAAGGATATGCCCTATGGGGCTTGTTCACGGGTTACACTTCAATAATCTCCGTGGTGATATTTACGAGGAAAGGTAGCCACTGTCGTGGCTCTACCGTTGGCACTCGGTTTTGGCATTGCCTCAGGATTAGAAGCCATTGCCGGTTTGTACGGGGCCATATTCGTCGGATTTTTTGCTGCGATCTTCGGAGGCACTCCCGCTCAAGTTTCCGGTCCCCTCGGCCCCATGACCGTGGCATGGCTAACTACCATGCTCATGGATTTTATCACCGTTGTAAGAATGGTCTTTGCCAGCCTGTTCTCTGTTAAACGAATGACTGATTTGGAACCTGCCAATCTCCACATCCTGACCAATCCCACTCCCAGCACCCCACTTTTACCGGAAGAAGCCAAGATCCTGGAACAAGCCAACGGGAAAATTCTCTTTATTCATGTCGATGGCCCCATGAGCTTTGGATCGGCCAAAACCTTATAACTCCTTCCATTTCAGGGACTCGTATTAAACGTTTCCGTATACACTTCCACTTGATCGATCACCCACCTGCCCTCAGGATTTTTCAGTAGGACGTACAACTCATCCTGCGGCTGATCCCCCATCACCGTAACAATGTGAGCATGCACGATTACATGGGCTTCATCTCCTACCATCTTTTCGTGGGCTATTTTGGTGCGCACATATTTTAACTGTAAATTCCGAAGATAGGGGCCTCGGGTGGCAATCCATTCTTCTTTTGACACGCCTTCCCTGAAT
>BQIZ01000008.1 GCA_021604365.1 Nitrospirales bacterium | reverse complement strand
TTCGCAGAAGGACCTTTGGAGGGAGTCTTTTTCTTTCCCAACGCTGTACCGGTTCTTGCCGGCTTTTTCGTCACAGCAGACTTAGAAGCCAAGGTCTTTTTTTTGGTTACGGATGGTTTCTTCGATGAGGGCTTTGAAGCCGCCCGACGAACAGATTTCTTTTGAGCCATGCAGAATCCTTTCTATGGATCTATAAAGAAGCGAAAAAAATGAACCAACGGTTGGATCAGAAGAGAAATGATAGCGTTTCCTTCTAGTTCCAGCAATACGTTGGGGAAGAACAGGGCCATTTAAACAACATCCACAGGATGGATCTGTCAGCCCATTCGTAAAAACCTCTTGAACATTTAGGAAATTCTTGGGATGCTCAAAGGCCATTCAATAAGTTTTACCTCTGATATAGCCTATTTTAAAAATCCCCGGTTATCATCCTCAAAACCCATATGAAAGTTTTTATCTCCTATTCCCATAAAGACAAACGGTATCGAAGCCAATTAGAAACCCATTTGGCTTTGCTGAAGCGAGAAGGGATCATTAAAGTCTGGCACGACCGGAAGATTACGGCAGGACAGGAATGGGCCGATCAAATCGACGAAAACCTGGAGCAGGCCTCCCTTATTATACTGCTCATCAGCTCTGATTTTCTGGCCTCGGATTATTGCTACGACAAAGAAATGTCTCGGGCCTTGGAAAAACATCAGAATGGGCAAGCCCGAATCATCCCCATTATCATTCGTTCGGTTGACTGGGGCACAGCCCGATTCTCTAAGCTCCAGGCCTTGCCTCAAGACGGAAAATCTGTTGCCAGTTGGAAAATAAAAGATGAAGCCTAGACCGATATAGCTAAAGGCATTTGTCAGGTCGTCCAAGAACTTTCTCCTAACGCCAACTCTTCCGCTGATCAGAGGCCAGATGGCACCGCAGACCGGTTTGGAACATTCCGATTGAGCGGAATCCGTTTTTTACGGGGAGGGAGGATATTCTTGGGGAGATTCGCGAAGCACTTCTGAGATTGGGCAGGGCGGCGTTTTCAGGGTTAGGAGGGATTGGAAAAACGCAAACGGCTGTGGAATATGCTTATCGCCACAAAGACGACTACAGCCATATTCTCTGGGTCAAAGCCGAATCCAAGGAATCTCTCACATCAGACTTTGCCCAACTCGCCTCGCTGTTGAACCTTCCGTTAAAGCAGGAACAGGATCAGCAAGAGGTCGTCAAAGCTGTTCAGCGGTGGTTTTCACACCATGATCATTGGTTATTGCTCCTGGATAATGCTGATGACCTCTCCTTAATCCAGTCTTTCATCCAGGATCTTCAATCCGGCCATGTTCTGTTCACAACAAGAGCGCAAGCCACAGGGACGATCTCGCGGGTAGAAGTCAGGAAATTACCTGAACATGAGGGAGTTGTCTTTCTCTTACGGCGAGCCAAACTGATCACCACAGACACTTCTTATGAAGCCATTCCCAAAGAACTGCGCACCCAAGCTCTTAATATTGTCAAGGAATTGGATGGCCTACCACTCGCATTAGATCAGGCTGGTGCCTATATTGAGGAAACACAATGTGGACCGGCTGATCCTCGAACTCTACCGAACCCATGGTGTCGAGCTTCTTAAGGAACGGGGACTCTTCGCCCCTGGCCATCCCGATCCCGTCGCGACGACCTGGGTCCTGTCTTTTCAAAAAATCGAACAGGCCAATCCCGCCGCTGCCGAACTCTTACGGTTCTGTGCATTTCTTCATCCCGATTCCATACCCGAAGAACTCATCACCGAGGGAGCATCCGAACTTGGTCCAGTACTGGGACCGGTGGCTGGGAATGCCCTCTTCTTTAACAGGGCCATCGGGGAAATTCTCAAATTTTCTCTCATTCATCGGGACATGCCAACCCAAACCTTGGAAATCCATCGCCTGGTCCAAGCCATCATCTTGGAGAGTCTTAACGACGAGGCCAGAAAACAATGGATTGAACGTTTCATCCGAACGATGAATCGTTTGCTTCCAGATGTAAAATTTGAAACTTGGGCTAAATGTGCCCGTTTGCTTTTGCAGGCCCAACATTGCGCGGCGCTGATCTTGGCCCGCAATCTTCATTTGCAGGAAGGAGCACGAGTATTAAATCAAACAGCCTTTTATTTCTATGAACGGGCCAGGTACGCCCAAGCAGAACCCCTTTATCAGCGCGCCCTGGCCATCCGGGAGGAGGCCTTGGGGCCCACGCATCCTGATGTCGCCACAAGCCTCAACAATTTGGGCGAGCTCAATCGCAGCCAAGGGAAATCTGCCAAGGCTGAGCCCCTCTACCAGCGCGCCCTGGCCATTCGGGAAGAAGCCTTGGGGCCCACGCATTTTCAAGTCGCCCTGAGCCTCAACAATTTGGCGGCGCTCTATAACAACCAAGGGCAGGACCCCGACGCCGAGCCCCTCTACCAGCGCGCCCTGGCCATTCGGGAAGAAGTCTGGGCGCTCACGCACCCTGATGTCGCCCAGAGCCTCAACAATTTGGGGATGCTCTATATCAACCAAAGGCAATACGCCGAGGCCAAGCCCCTCCTCCAGCGCGCCCTTGATATCTGTGAAGAAATCTTGGGGCCAGAACATCCCAACACACAAACTGTGAGAGGAAACTATGAAGGTTTATTGAAAAAGATGGAGGGTGAGAAAGACTAAAAATGCGTGGATTCAAACGAGAACAGTTGATAGCACCCCATGGGATGAATAATCCCCCCCCCTCATCTTAGCCCTCTCCCACTGTGGAGAGGGAAATTCTGAGAGTTTTAAATCTGTTTTGGGACGTACCGAGACAACGGAACGGAAACGACCAGTTGGCAGGATGGTCAAAATGGCCATTCGGCACGGCCGCAGCAAGCGAAGAGACGAAACGTACTCATGTACGTTGAGTCTCTAAGCGCAGCGAGAACAAAGCTGATGGCCATTTTCACCATCCTGCTAAGGGGAGACACCGCTGGCTAGGACAATTTCGCATATATGATCCAACCGTTCGATATGCTCATAGGCCGACCAGGGGTCTGATGCCATGGAGCAAACTCCGTGGTTGGCCTGTCCCACAATATCGTAATCGCCTGCGGGGTTAGCTTCTGTGACCCCCAGGGCTTTCGCCGTGCCTTCGCCCAGTTCCGAGCTGATGGCAGGAAGGGCGGGCACCGTTGGGCCAATCCGGGTATAGCGATAAATCTCGGGAAAGTCACTGCAGATTTTCTGAAGATCGAACCCGCGATAGATGGCTGCGACTACATGAGTTGGATGCACATGCACGACGGCACGCGTCCGATTCATCCCTCTGGTCAAGAGATAATGCATATGCAGCTCACCGGAAGGATTGGTTCCGGGAGCCACCTGCATCTTCCCATCTACGAACTTAATTTTGACCATATGCTCGGGATGAACAATCGTCTTTCGCCAGCCTGAAGGAGTGACGTACAGGTAGACGCTCCTCGCTCGTCTCACGCTACAATTTCCGTCACGGCTGGTAATCCACCCGCGCTCATAACACCGTCGCAACACATCGCCTATGGCTGTAATCATAGAATGGTGACCCCTTCCTTACTGTTTAGACCTTAATTTCTTCCGATTAAGTGCATTTTGTTTTGTTTTCTCTTACCCTTTCACCGAGCACCTGTCGCCATGTAAGAAACAGGCTCCCGTGGGCAGACAGAAAGCGCTCGCTGTTTCCAATGAGCAAGGAGACATGTTCATTAAAGTGGGACCCGGGATGGATCCCTTCGAAACATGGGTCGAAGTGGATATAGTGCGCTACAAGCATTCCGGGGATTTTCCCCACGTCTCGGAAAACACAAACTCCCTCAACGGCTTACGAGACCGTGGCGCCATCTCCCGTTCACGAAGCCCCTCAGGAAGTGTGGAAGCATCTCCCTGGTACCCGATGGCAATCCCGGTGACGGCTTCATAGCCGGCAGGAAGCGCATAGCGCTCGCGAATGGCGTCAGGAAAAATCCCGGCCATCTGATGAACCGACAGATCCATGGCTGTGGCTTGCATAACCAGGTTTCCCACGGCCAACCCGATATCATGATAGGCATGGCGGTTGACCTCTCCATTATGATCAAAATGGAGTTTTGCCACCGTGAGCAGAAGGAGTGGAGCTCGTTTCGCCCAGATTTGATTTCCCTCCACCAGACAACTCAGTAGCTTCTGATGGTTCTCGGGGTGCTCGATGGTCGCGAGAATAAAGACCCAGGGCTGTTCGTTAAAACAGGAGGAAGCCCATCGTGCTGCTTCCAACAAGCGTTGGATTTTTTCTCGTTCTACCGGTTGATCGGCAAAGGCCCTTGGACTCCAGCGACGGCGTAACAGATCATGAATGTGAAATTGCACGTCTGCGGGTTTTTCCATGGATTCTCCCGAGGGACATTACCCCACTCCACTTATTGATATTCGGTCTTATGGTAGACGCCACTGGCCACATTCTTCCGGCTCCGGAATGCACCAGGCGATCTCCTCTACCGGGGTTAATTTGAGCTTCTCGGGATGCGGACGTAATCCATAAGAGAGATCGACATCCGAGCTGTCTGTGTGTTCTCCACATGAACAGCAATCAGATTCATCCGTATCAGCATACAACAGTTCTATAAAGTCATGATCCCAGAAATACCGGTTGGTCATCGTCTCGAAATCCACCAACCCAAACCGGTACCCCCCTAGCATGGTAAACGACACCAATCCATCATAAATTTGATCGTTGTGCCACAGACAATAACCTTTGAGGCATTCGTATACCAGAAGCCAATGATAGTCAGTTAATCGATAGATCATTGTGGCCTCATGAGCCACCAGCAATTCCTCAAGCGTGATAAGTGCGCTATAGGGAGTAAACACCGTCCCCACGGCCGGATACTCCACCAACCAGGCCTCAGCATCATTGTGAGACGCTACACGCCGCACGGCTTGCAATTCGCGGTCAAGCGCTTGCCTCACAAAAGAGATGAACACGACATCGGGTTGAGTCCGAAAATACAGCATTGCTCGTGGGCCGATTAGGTAAACCCTGTCTAATTTTCGTGAAGGGCTTGTGTAACGAGGTCCGTTATGGCGTGCAATTGGAAAGGCTTATCGATGGTGTGTTGAGCTCCTAAGCGACGAGCAAGGTCCAACAAATCGAGTTTGGCTCGCTCACTTCCGCCGGACATCGCTATGATTTTCACCTGAGGAAATTCACGCCGCAAATCCAGTATGGTCTCAAGCCCCTCTTTTTCTGGCATAAGAATGTCTAAAATAATCAGATCGGCTGGGCGGTTGCGATATTCCTTAATGCCTTCGACTCCGTTTGTGGCACAGTCCACAGTATATCCCTTATCTTCCAAGGCCTGCTTCAACAAGTCACAAACCTGCCGATCATCATCCACAACAAGAATGTTTGCCATTATTTTGTCTCTTTCCACGCCCCACTCCGGATGGTCTTCTTCCTTTTCCTTAGGAACAGATCCAACACGAACTGTGTGACCAACTGTGGCTCCTCCATAGATTACTGGTTTGGGCCAACCTCAACACATCCCGGTTCAGCCCTCGAACGTTATCACCAATGGACCATCCACTTCTGGTATTCATGATTATTGAATAGCATTCCCGGAATAGCCGGCATCTGCTGGAGTAACTCACCACGCACCACCCAACCAAGAGAACCCTGGCTTACCCATTCATTCATCTTGGGATAGGTCAAGACTCGGCTAACGACGAAGGTGTTTTGTCAAGCACATGGCGAATAATGGGAACCAGGTCCCGAATGGCCAATGGCTTCATTAAATAGCCTTGAATTCCCAATGTCTTCGCTCGTTCCGCGGAGATCACATGACTGAATCCTGTACACAAAATGATGGGGAGATCCGGGCGTATCCGCAGAAGCTCACGGGATAAGGCCTCGCCGGTCAATCCCGGCATGGCTTGGTCAGTAATGACGAGATCAAAACGATGCGGGTCTTCGCTAAATGTCCTCAGAGCTTCGATTGAACTCGTGTGCACTTCCACCGTATATCCCAGTTGCGTGAGAAGTTCCTTCCCAAGCCTCACAATGGTCTCTTCATCATCTACAAATAAAATTGATTCTTTCCCATTCTGAATAGCTTTTGGATCGTGAAGAGGCCCTGAGACCTGGGTCGGAACAGTCGGGAGATAGACTTCGATCTTTGTCCCTTTATTCACGACACTATGTACGACAATGGCTCCTCTATGACCCGTAATAATTCCATGCACCACGGCCATCCCCATCCCCGACCCCTCGCCAATCGGCTTGGTGGTAAAGAAAGGATCAAACAGCCGTTCAAGTACCTCAGGAGTCATGCCCGAACCGGTATCTTCCACCGTCAACCGAACATGCGGACCGATATGTAATCCCGAGATTGCTCCAGTCAGGTCCTCCGTCACCTCCACATCCTCCAGAGCGACGTACAAAATCCCCCCGGGTTCTCGCATAGCATATTCAGCGTTGGTGCATAGATTGATAATGATCTGATGCATTTGGGTCGGATCCGCGAGAATGGTGGACTCTGTTTTCAATGATTGCCGGATCTCAATGGTAGTGGGAATCGTAGATCGTAAGAGTTTCAGGGCTTCCCGGACGACCATGTGGAGAGGTGTGGGTTTCTTCCCCTGACCAGCTTGGCGACTAAAGGTCAAAATTTGAAGCACTAAGTGCTTGGCTCGGTGACCCGCGGTCAGCACTTCTTGCAGATTTCGTTGAGTACGGCTTTCCTTTGGAACCGTGGCCAAGGCCAATTCGGTGTAGCCCAAAATTGCCGTTAAAATATTATTAAAATCATGGGCGATGCCGCCTGCTAACGTCCCAATAGCTTCCATGCGGCTTGATTGGCGAAATTGGCGCTCCGTTTTCGTGAGAGCCTCTTCAACACGCTTCCGGTCTGTAATGTCCTCCGCAACTCCCGCAAGACTCAGCAAGTCCCCATTGGACTTTCGAATTGGAACTGTTTGTATTCGCACCCACCGAATAGTATTATCCGGTCTCACAATCCGGCATTCTCCCTGAACCCCATTCCCATCCGGCTCAATCTGGCGAGTGAGAAATCGTGGTTGATCTTGAGGATGAATAGCATTCCATAGGCTTCGGGGGTCTTCTATAAAACTTGCACAACTGCGACCCCAGACGGTTTCATATTGAGGGCTCACATACCAGATTTCAGACTGGTCAGGGGCAAAGACCCAAAACACTTCCTTAATATGATCCACCAGTTGCCGAAACCGTTCATCCCGCTCTGCCAGCGCTATCTCCAGGTTTCTGGTGTATTCCGTCAGTTGGTCACGAAACGTTCGACGAATTATCCCAAGAAATTCGGATGGAGACCCTTCCCGTTTTATGTAGGAAACGGCGCTCTCACCTATGACACCCTTCGCTGAATCCAGGCTGGCAAAAGCTGAACTCAAGACCATCTGAATTTCTGCATTCTTCGACTTGAGAAGAGAAAGTAATGAGACTCCGGCGGCATCCAACGATTGCACATTGACCACTGCGACCGCAAAACTTTCACAGTTGGCAAATTCCGAAGCTTCCGCAGCCGTCCTGGCCCCTACCACCTGATAGCCTTCCTCCGTTAGATCATTGACATTCCTTTCCAATTGGCCTGGACGGTCTTCCACAATAAGGATTCGCAACCATTCCCTTCGCATCGTCATACATCCCTCCCTAATGCCTACCGTCCAGAACCGTGTGCGTCATGCTTAAAATCTATTCGAAGGTCTCTATTTGGAGCATCTTTCCTTTGAATCGTTTGGATCTAGCCTTCCAAAACCAAGGTCCACACTCCATCGACCTATCAGACATTTACCCTTCTCATCATGTGGGAGATTGTCCCGTTGCCCAGCTGATTAGCGGCATATACTTGTTGATGAACCCACTTTGAAAAAAACTTCAAACGATACACCCCCCCAAGACATGCAGTCTCACAGTTCCATTTCCACATCACTCTGAAATGCCAGGAATATTCAGGCTACTTCGGCACATCGTATTTCAGCATAGACGATTTAGGATACTGTTTTTCTCAGGGAATTGATCATGGCTCCCTGCCTTCTGAAGATTAATTCCCTGTTTTTTCCACTTATCCGATTCCATCATACCAATCCCGGCATTAATGGTCACGCACTATACTCCCCCTTTAGAAAAGGGAGAAGTGTAAGGAAAGGAATGAAAATCAGGGAGCGATTCGTTGGCAATTCAAATCGCTCCTCAGTGATGTTCCAAAAAACGGTGAATCACAATCCGTTATGACAAGAAATCACAGTCCACTCATGATTACTCAACAGAAGAGGGCACCTTTCATCATGTTAGCCCTTAAGGGTGTGTGGCGAATAGCCTAGAGACAAAAGGAAACATGAAAATGGTTAGACATCCCTAAAGGAAGCAAGGGAAGAAAAAAACGTGCCGGCAATTTAGTAATTTCATGAAGGCCGCTTTGGTAGCTTCAGTCTGCTGCTGTGGTACCCTTGCTATCTTCCCCCAACCAATGCCTGCTCTTTCGAGGGACCAGCCTTGACCGCCAGGGCAATCTCCTCTTGAATCGCTTGCGCCATTTTCCGCCGATTATCCGCATCGCGAATAGGTCGCCCAACGACTAAAAAATCTGCCCCGGCTCGAATGGCATCAAAAGGAGTTAACGAACGTTGATGTTCATGGGTGTTCTGCCCGGCCGGTCTCACACCTGGAGAGACAATGAGCGCCTTCTGACCAAATCGTTCTCTCAGAATTCCGACATATTTCCCTGAGGCGATCAGACCATCACACCCTTGGGCCATTGCCATATCTGCCCGCCACAGGACGTAGTCATCCAGAGAATGAAAACGTGCGGGATCTCCCGCTTGTATACTTAACATCCCCAGGTCTTGAAGATCCTTTTCCCCCCAGCTCGAAAGGAGCGGAACAGTCAAAATTTGGATTGCCCCCGCCCCTCGACCAAGCACCGCAGCTTTGGCCGTAGCTTGATTCCCTAAAATGGTAAGAAAATCAACATCAAGGTCAGCAGCCAGATTCACGGCTCGACGCACGGTTTCATCGATATCATTCATTTTCAGATCTAAAAAGATCCGGCAATTTTGTGCGCGTAATTCCTTAATAAAATCCACATTAACGGCCAGAAATAATTCCAGGCCAATTTTATAAAACCAGGCGACACCCTCTAAATCTTTCACATATCGACGAGCTTCCTCTACAGAGGACACATCAAGCGCGACAATTAACCGCTCCTGTATTGGGATAACCATGTTTTCTCCACACTCACTATATACTTTAGTTATTAACCATTCATGGGAATGAGAGGATGAGGAATCTGGGTACAGTCCAAGGAAAGAGATACGTGGACATATACCAGGCTTTCTTAATTAAGAAATTAGCAACACACCCGATTGCCGCATGAGTATGGGCCAAATCATATTAAACATTAGCGGAGAGTGCCATATCCAATCGATGAACTCAAGCGACAACACATCGAGGCCGAATCTGCCATTTATGGCTCATTGATCCGAACTATTTCTTAAGGCTTTATGGATCTGCATAGATTTCCCCGATCTATTCCATCTATATCCTCACACATCCTACCCATCGGATTGGTGTCCAAATATATTTATGTTTCTGCCATAAATGACACACTCGCCGACTCCGGTTTCGAAGCCGATGAGATGAGTGCCCTTCACAATTTTGCTTTTGATAAAGTTCGATTGTTGGATCGGGAAGGCAGATAGTTGATCTAGTAAAAGAAACGGATCGGAAAGTCAGGCATATTCTGCAGCACCCTTGTCGGTCAATTTCATCCCGGGCAGTATACAGAACATGGTTGTGTATCCATTTGGATATATGGATGTATCCAAACAGATATCAAATTCCGTCTCTCATATATAGATATCTACGATAAATGGACTTTTCCTTGCAACAATTTTCAAAAAACACGGTTTCATTCAAAGACTTATCGCCTGACCGATTCAACCCATCCGGTTAATGGTACATAGATTGCGTGGGTATTCATCATACGGCCACTCTCATGAAGATCCATATTGAACACGTCAGGTACCCCAGGCATGAGGTTTAAAACATGGCAACCACCACTCCAATACCCTCCTTTTCCCCAATTCTCGTTGTCGACGATGAACAGGATATTGTCCTAACGTTACGAGATCTTCTCGAAGCCGAAGGACATCAAATTAATGTGGCCTCAACAGGAGTGACCGCCTTGGAATGCGTGAAACATCACTCGCCGAGTGTCGTGATCCTGGACGTCAAACTCCCTGACATGGATGGCTTACTCGTTCTAGAAAAGTTAACAAAAGCGGTGCCCGGTCTTCCCATCATTATTTTGTCGAGTTATACCACGCTTGATGATGTGACCGGCCCCCTTGAGGAACAAGGCGCTTTCGCCTATTTGCATAAACCCATCAATCGTTCCGAAATTAGGTCCACGGTCCGGCAGGCACTCAAGGCATATGCCCTGGCAAAAAAAATGGAACGTGCCCGTCACGCCTTGTATGAAAGCGAAATCCGCTTTCAAGCCGTCTTTCAAGCAGCCATTGATGCCATCGTATTAGCCGATCACACCGGCCGCATCATGTCGTGGAATAAGGCTGCTGAATCGATGTTTGAATATACCGCAGAGGAAATGTTTGGAAAACCACTGACCCTGATCATGCCCAGTCGATATCGGGAAGCTCATACCAAAGGCATAAAACGATTGCAGACGACAGGCGCAGCTCACGTCATCGGAAAAACGGTCGTACTCCATGGATTAAGGAAAAGCGGAGAGGAATTCCCCATTGAACTCTCTTTGAACTCCTGGACGACAGGAACGCATCCCTCCTATTCCGGATTTATTCGAGACCTCTCCTTGCGAGAACCACAGGAAAAATTGCTGGACAGCATCAGAAAAACTGAGGCATCCTCCACATAATGCGTGGATTTTAAACGGTTTCGAAATAAGAATGGTCTGTTCAAATCTGCCTCAAAAAAAAGAAGGTGGACGCTAGGGCCAGACAATTTCTGTTCCTTATCAATACAGGGGTTTGGCCTTTTTCATGTATATTATACTTGTGGCTGAATGAATCTGAAATCGGTCCCAACGTTGGGACCAGCCATTCAGTCGATCAATTCTGCAGCCTTCGTTAAGGGCACCTCTAAAAACACAGAATTTAAAATCATGGCGTCAATAATTTCAAGCGCTTTTAGATGAGAAAATCGAAAAATCATTAGTTTTTAGAGGTGCCCTTAATAACACCCCCGGTCCCAAATGGGAGAACCCGTTCAGTGGAGTTGGTATAGAAGCATCCTCGGTTTCACTGCACAACGAAATATTTTTATAGTTTTCAAGCCTGGTCATCCTTTTCCGACTCGGCCCTTACCTTGGAAAGACCGGCAATAGTGTCATTCGCGGCAAACCGTTTGGTTTCATATCCGTTCCTATCTGTAAGCCCCGCTCATATATGAGGTATCTAAATAGATACACAGGTGTATCTGTTCAGATATCTAGTCAGTCAAGTCCTAACAGGATTCACCTTCTTCACTTTCCGAATATTTTCCGCAAAAACAATGGGTTAGCCGAAGGCTTCAGTCTCGTGTCTTTGAAGGAATTCAGACGGTATAAGCGTTGCTCTTTGTATGAAAGTCATTTTGCATGAATACCACGATAAATAAACCAGGAGACATTCATCATGGAATGGATAGTATTAACTATCGGGATCATGACAGCACTGCTTGGAGCCCTCGCCGTTCGCCTTATTTGGGGAAAGCCACGCTGAGTACCATGTCAAATGAAAGAGAAAGGATGGGAAGCCATGCTTTCCGACGCATACCTCTCACGGCTTGATCAACTTTTCGCATTCGATCTAGATACCCATCGGTGACAAAAACCATATAGCGTTGGACGGGAAACTCAAAAATTATAGAAGCTTAGGAAACAAAGCCCAAACGAACGGAAAAATTCTAGAAATTGACATGGGATAACCTCTAACCGCAGCGCACTTTTGACTGGCCCCGTAATAGCCTTTTGGGTTTGCCCATGCCCAAAAGGCGTTTTTGTTTTCAGAAGGGTTAAAACACATGAGAGTGTTGAGCGGCCAATCCTTGAGGAGAAGCTTAGCCCTTTCTTGGGTACTTACCGTATCAATGCTTCTTCCTGAAGTCGTCTCTGGTGCTAAGCATTCATCCATTGGTGGGGCTGAGGATACCCTTGCGTTGTTACGCGAAGAGAGTCTGACGACATTTGATTTGGGGGAGTTAGTTCCGACTCATCGCGAACGATTTGGTCCCACTTCCCGAACCTATGAAGTCACCGCCAAGGATATTTTGGCCCAAAATGCCAGAAACGTGGGCGAAGCTCTCCGATTTGTGCCTGGGGTCATTTATGGCCAGGGGGGGCTACAAAATGAAGGATCCATCATCATTCGAGGGATAGGCCACCGCCAAGGGTTATCGAGTAACGATAAAACCTACTCGGTGTTCATCGATGGAAGACCGGTCCTTGAGCCGTTTCTTGGAACGGTTGATCTCTTTAACCTCCCCATTGACAACGTGGCCAAAATAAAAATCGTCAAAGGACCGGCCTCTGCCCCCTTCGGACCAAACACTATGGGCGGTGTGATTAACATCATTACGAAACAAGGGACTCCAAAGACGACCACGGAAGCCACCGTTTCCTATGAAGAGCATAATTCCCAGGACTACCAAATATCGCATGGCAGCCAAAAAAACAAACTTCGGTATTTCGTGGCGGGAAGCATTCGAAAAACCAATGGTTTTCCATTATCTGATGACTTCACGCCTACTTCTCTTCAACCAAATGATGACTTGCGGCTCCAGAGTGACTATGAAAAATACAACCTGTCCCTTAATCTTGGATATGACTTTAACGAGGACGATAAGATTGCTTTCCTTGGCGGGTATTACCAGTCGAAATTCGGTATCCCCCCTCCTACCACTGGATACAAGGTCTTCCAACCAGAATTTGGCCGTTTCACTTTCTGGCAACGCTATTTTTTCGATCTCACAGGAGAGACCAGAGTCTCTGATTCGACCCTTTTCAAGGGGAAGGTGTATTTTGACAAATTCGACAACGATCTGACTTTCTATGATGATAAGACCTACTCCTCGGTGGCCACTAACCGCTTCACCGGTGCGGAAGAAGTGAGCGTTTTTGATAATTTCCTCCTGGGATCAAACCTTCAGGCTACGGTGGAACCGATTGATGACGTAACAGTCAAGGCCGGAACATTCGTCCGATGGGAGCACGTAATACGGCAAAGGGATTCCCTTAGCCCACATGAAAAATTTGAAACGTTAACTCTCGATTTCTTCACCCAGGCAGAATATTTGCCCCTGGAAAATTTGATGCTTTCTGCCGGGTTAAATTGGGATGCATTATTCACCCTCCAATCACATTTTGAAAGAACAGATCAATCAAAGATGATCTCAGCGTTCAGCCCGAACGGGTCGGTGATCTACAAACCCTGGCCTGGGACGATTCTCCATACCACCATCGCCCAGCGTCATAACTTGCCCACCATGCAAAATGTGTATGGCTTTCGGGCTGGAAATCTCGACCTCGATGCTGAAAAAGTGTTTTCCCTAGAAGTCGGGGCCACCCAACTTTTCTGGAAGGAACGGATTAAAGTTGAGGCGACGTTTTTTTACAACGATGCGGATGATATGATCGAGCTCCAAGACCGGACCATGCCCATTAGCCTACAGCCCTTTGGAACGTCAACTGTTGAATTCGATAACACCGATTCTTTTTCCACTATCGGCAGTGAATTACTCCTGACTCTGAAATGGAATAATCAATTTTCCACAAGGCTGGGATATACCTATGTCAATACCGACAGCAAAGGAAGAGGGAGGTCATTGGACGCCGGTCAGGGAGCTCCCCCTCTGGACACCGACTCCGCTCTTTTGGAAAGACCGAAACACCAGGTAACCCTGCTGGCAAACTATGATTCGCCACTGGGTTTCAGTGGATATGTCCAAAGTTCCTATCAAAGCGATTTCCTAGATACCAAAGCTTTATCCGGGGATCCCAACGAATTTGACACCAATGAGGTCGTTAAGGTTCAAGGTCGTTTTTTGTTCAACGGGAAAATTGCTTATGAGGTTTGGAAAGGTGTTAAACCCTTTGTGATGGTGGAAAACATCTTGGATTCCAATTATGAAGCTATTCGTGGATATCCCCGCCCGGGTCGTCGGTTCTTTTTCGGGGTCAATGCCAAATTTGAATCATTAAGAGTTTTTGATTTTTGACCAAGGCCATTGTGCTGGGAATGGGGGAGAGGGGAAGCGGTGGCTGGGGGACCAGGAATCGAACCTGGGTTCTAAGATCCAAAAACCCTTTTCAGGCAATGAAGATTTAATGTGATTACTGAGGATAAAGTCACCGAAAAGTCTTACCAATCAATAAGTTCCATCCGAGGCATGTAAGATTGAGGAGGATTGAGATGGACTTAGAATTGGGATAGAAACCGGGACTAAAACCGGGACCAGCGAATCAACAACTTTTCCATTTAAACGTCACCAGTTAAATCTAAATATAATGGGATGTACCCTTGCCAAACCGTCTGCAGCTGATTTGCATGCGTTGAATGTTGATTTTCAAACGACTTATGGCAAACTGACCAACTAACTTTCAATCAGCTGGCCATAGGTTCGCCACCGACACGTCCCAACTTTATTTTTCAGCCACTTAGGAATACGTCTCGCCTTGCTCTGGATTGGGGTGTGATAAATTTGTGATACCCCCTCCCGATCCAACACATTCACCCCATTTCGTAGGCTTTCCAATGAATGATTCGCATACCGCTGCGTCATAACCGGCGAGCGATGCCCAAAAGGTCATTGGACCTTGTACTAATCCACTCTGGCTCGGACCAACCGAGACGCAAACTTGTGCCGCAGATCATGGAAGTGAAAATCTTGGATCTTCGCGGTCGTTAACGACTTCCTGATGTACGCCTCAACCCAAGTTCATCTCACTTCGTTCCACCTTGGCTCGGAAAGAGCAACTATGACGATGGGATTGTTAAGTTAACTGAATTTTGACAAACATTAGGCAATTTATGAATTCATAATTCTTTAATTGCTCAGCATTAAGATTACCTGGCCTAGGTAGAAAATCAGCCCAAATTGACTTAAGTTGACAATACCGTTGAGAGGTTCCTGGCAATGAATTCTGGCCCGGTATCACTCCGAATATGCCGTGGTCGCCCATGGCGAGTGATGAACCTCTTGAGCACCTTAATAACTTGTCGATGGGTCAATGAACGAGCCACTTTGATCGCTAAACAAAAACGCGTGGCTTCATCTTTGACGGTCAAACACCAAAAGGGTTCGCCCTGAGCATAAGTGTAGTGGACAAAATCCCAGCTCCAGATATCGTGTTTGATCTTCGCTCTTGGTTGTACGGTGCAGCCCGTGCAGAATTTTACGGCGTTTCCAGCTCGGAAGTCCCAGCCCCTATTGCTGCCGTACCAGATGAATCCGTTGGAGATTCACATGCTACCTACGGCTTTAGGGAATAATGTCTGCCTTTGAGGGCAGTCCTGGGCGTGTGAGTCTCTCTTGAAAAATTTCCTGCTACCACATCAAACTATTTCTGGCATACCGCCCTTTTCCTTTAAGTTTTGATTTATTTAAAGAAGAATCATAAAATGTCGGAGTAAAAATTAAATATACTTCTACCTGTTAGGGGAAAGATGAGTTCTTTCTTTAATGATTAGGAATTAAGTGAAAGGAGATCAAAAAATGATTCCGATTATGGGCATATTTATCTTTTTCGCAAGCCTGACTAATGCTAGTTTTGCTGAGCAGCCTGTTACCCTTGGAGAAGTTTTACAGAATATTAAAAAGGAAATTACTATTGCGCAGGCGCAGGAAGTAGGGAAACGCCCCAAGATTCTTATAGATAAAATAGATTTGGAATTATCAATTGCCACCGTAAACGCAGGAGAAGCGGGGTTAAAAATAATTGTACCAGGAATTGAGTTTAACGCTGGGGGCGGAGGCTCTACGCAAAGTGTACAAAAATTTTATCTTACTATGGTCCCTGAAAATAAGGAAATCTCATCTGAAGACGGGAATTTTGGATTGGTCAGAGCAATCCAGGCAGTAAAAGAGGCAATTCGAGAGGGCCAAAAGAAAGGCCCAATATTGACACTTGACAATGCGGTATACGAAACAGAATTTGTACTTAAATATGGAGGAAATGGAGGTGTAAGTTTTCTTGTCTTTGAGGTTGGAAGCATCGAAAGAGAGAAGGTATTTAGTAATAAATTAAAAGTTTATATGTCCGGCATTAAATAATTTTGCTGTTGCCGAAGGAATCATATGGGCGGATTTGGAAGACAATTACTGCTCCTTATAGTTTTGGTTTTCTGTAACTTTTCGGTGGTGGCTCAATCTATCGGAGGAGGGCAAGAACAAAAAACTGAAAAACAAGAAATAAAGGGATTTAGTGTTGCCGAAAACTTAAAGGAAACGATTGTTATAATTAAGGCCCCACCATATGGTGCTAGTGAAATCATTGGAACTGGTTTTTTTATTTCGGAAAGAGGACACATCCTTACGGCTGCTCATAACTTGAACAATAAGTTTTCTGTAAAGATACAAACTTATGGAAATTTCAAAAATACTTCAATAAATAACATATGGAACATCGCTGACGTTTTAGATGTAAATAAGTATTTGGATGTGGCATTATTAAAGGTCAGAGAGGATATCTCGAGTAAACCATTAATCCCTGGAGATTCAACCGAGATCGAAGAAAATGACCTAAAGGTCCCATATAATACGTCCCTTTTAGGGCACGCCAAAGAGTTTGGAGGATCTAGAACTTTTTTTAGGGGTTATCAATTAGATGTAAAAATTGTTTTTGAGGGTGGCCCTATAGGTTTGGGGGATTATGTTTCTAGTGGAATGAGTGGAGGACCAGTGCTCAATGGTGAAAAAAAGTTGGTGGGCATTATTCAGCAATTAAATCCGGTTGGAGAAGAGACCCACTTCCTGCCACTTCATTATTGCAAAAATTTTCTGTTATCGAATGGGATTTCCTATGTCCCAGGTAGCCTTTCTGATTATAAGGAAGAAATCGTTTTGTTGAATGAGAAAGTGGAGAGCTATCTACCTATTATGGATTCAATTCGAACGGATTTAAATTGGTTTGGCTATCTAGAAGATGATGTTAAATATGTTCGACCCCTTGAAGGCAGGGAGTTCAGGTATTCAACGACTAGAAATCTTGTAGTTGGATTTTCCAAGAAATTCGAGAGTCAGGCTGAACCCGAATACGGGGTTAATATCACAGTTTTTCCTTTATTTAAAGGGCATCATCATTTCGCAACTAAGGAGGCATCAACTTCAGAGGAAAATAATATTATAAAGTTTTCAAAAGCTAGACGTAATTATCCTTATAAAATTGAGGATATTGAGGATAGTATAAACGGTGAGATTCAAGCTAGTGAAAAACTACCTGTAACTTATAAATTAGAGAATGTGGAGGCCTTGGTAGTAAAAGTAAGTCCTTTGGGTGAAAAGGAATTTTCTAAGATTAAACAAAAGTGGCTCCTAATAGATTTTTCTAGTGGGATTTCGCACTTTACCATGTTTCCTCCAAACCAAAACGAATGATATTGTCTAACAGCTAAGCCCCAAAATTTTTCAATGGCACGCTCATTTAAGTTCATTAAGATATTTCTGGCATTCAGCTTATTGTGTGGTTGTATCCTTTCAAATAAATTTTTAACTTATAATACTTTTTTAGAATTATCTGTTCAATCTCCAAATTTTTTTTCCAAAACTCCAGATGAAGAATTCTTATATGTTTTTAGCAAAAAAGAAAATGAATTTTTAATTTATGACTGGACTTCTAAAGAACCTATTCAGAAATTTCCTTCAAATTTACTTCCTGACTCGTTGATATTTAATGGAGATTTTGCCTATTTGTTAGGTAGAACAACTCCTGAAGGCAGTGCGAATTTACTGAAAATTAATATTAAGAAAAACTTTCTCTCCCAAGGTTCTATAAATTTAGGGTCTTCTTTCATTTCCTTTTTTAGTACTCTCTCTGCCGATGGTAAAACACTTTATCTAAGCAACGTAAATGAGCCTTTTTTAATTTTAGTGGATACGGCTTCCCTAAAAATTGACAAGAAAATTCCTCTTTCACATAAAGGAGTATTAGACGTTGAAATCAGCCATGATGAATCTAGGGCATATGTAACACATGGGTTCTCACCTATTATTAGTGTCATTGATCTTAATGCTAAAAAACAAATTGCAAGCATCAATCAAATCGGAAAAATGCCATCAGGCCTTGCATTGAATTCAGAAGGAACCTTACTTTATGTGGCTGATAATATAGACCCCTTAGTCACTATAATTGATATTAATAATAATAAGAAAATTGATGAGGTACGAATCCATGAAAATCCTAAAGAAAACAGGAAGGAAAAATTCGAAGAAAAGGGATTCTTTAAATGTTGTGCCGACCTTGAAAATGACCCAATTCATGGAAATTGGTATGTCTTAAATCCCTATATGGACCACGTTATGGTTTTTAGTGAAAAAGACAATCAAGCTTTTGGGGTTTTCCCTATAGACGAATCAACCACCTCCTTGGCATTTAATTTCCAAAAAAACCTCATGGCAATTGGTATGGAATATGAGGATAAAATTATCATTAAAAAAAGGAACAATTCATGACGTGCCCCAAGTGGTTGCTCCATTATGAACATTAGGTTTTGGCTTACTTGGTTTGGACATTCTATTGGAACCATACCTAATCAGATTTTGGTTTTAATATTTTCAAATTCTCCCCTCGATTAACTCTCCGCATATCAATTCCCCTAATGCTGACTTCTTCCAGGAAATAAGTCCAAGCTTTCCCAAATAAACTCATTTTTTCTTCTGAAATTTTGGGTCCGGTTTTTAAAAAATTATGTTTCATGGTTTCGATTAAATTATATCCATAACCACATAAATTTCCTTCTGAAAAGGAACTTAGATATTTATCATTACTATATTGACCTGCCCCTGTAAGCTTCCCCATATCGAGGACAGACCAAATGTAGAGCTTTCTGGCATCATTTACCCAGGAGGTTCTCATGAAAACGTCTCGATTCAGCGAAACCCAAATTATTGCGATTTTGAAACAAGGCAACGGCGGCATCAAAGTCAAAGATCTGTGTCGGGAACACGGGATTAGCGATGCGACCTCTTACAACTGGAAGGCTAAGTACGGCGGGCTGGAGGCGTCGGATCTCAAGCGACTCAAGGAAGTCTAAGGCGAACTGGGGAAACTCAAGAGGATGTATGCGTGTAAGCTTCCCCGGCAAGCGGACAGTTGGAACCTAAAGTATTCCAGCGTGTGACGTTGGTCCCCCTTTCGAGACAGTTTTTAACCAAAATAGAGGGCGGCTTTGGCTTACTTTAAGATGGTGACAATTTGGTTTTCGCTGAATCGGGTCCGCTTCATGAGAACCTCCTTAGCCAATTGTGCCAGAAAGTTCTACGTTTTACCTGTCCATGTTTAGGGGAAGCTTACAGGTCCACTACTAGATAATTAAAAAATTTAACCGTGGGAACCTCCCCCTTTTTTTTCACCTTTGGAGCTTGTATTACTTGAATCTAATCGTTTTGTAGATCCTTCAATGGGTTCTTTGGTTTTTAACCAAGGTGGTAAACTATTGAATTTTTCAGAAGCCTCGGCAAGCCCTCTCTCAAGCCTATTAGATTCACTCATACCCTCCCCTCCTTTTTTTACAATTTATGCACTTATTAAATCACACTCAATCATTTTTCCTCGAATAGTTTCACAACCCCTAACTTCGTTTAGCGTGTAGGAATTTGGATCACTAGGTAGTCTTGGTTGTGGTGATAGCCCTCCCCACTCAATTACTTTGCCACCCTTTTTTCTATCCAACATTTCAAAGAGTTCCATATACCTTCGGGGAGCTAAACCTACAAAAGGTTCAAATTTCACACGACTAGTATTATCCTCTGGTTTATCTACGGAAATAGAATCTGGATATAGTCCAACCGCTAAACTTTTGGGGTAAGGCTCAATGTAAAGTACTCTTTTTATTCCTGCAGCTACTATATGTTTCGCGCAATCATGACAAGGAAAGGTTGTTGTATATAATGTACAGTTTTTAACTGAAACTCCTCGGCAGGCTGCATCCAATAATGCAGCCATTTCGGCATGAACAGCACGACCAAATTCAATGATGTTCATTAATTGAGTGTTTTTCAATGAAAATGTTGAACCAGGAGCCAAGGCTTCTAAAGCAAGTTCTTGGGGATCTTTTTTAGCCAGCTCATCTGCTAACCAATGAGACTCTTTGAGTCGCTTAACTAACTCCACAAAAACATTCATTTTCATTTTGTCACTTGGATCTTCGCCAAGTGTATGGTCCCGATGGTCCGGTGTATCTTCTGCCCAATAAAGACCACCACCTGGCTTCGGGACTTCATTGGTTCCTACTGCAATAATATCTCCAGACTCGTTTGAAATGGCGGCGCCTACTTGCCGTCCCAATGAGGAAGAGCGTAAAGCAGCGGCTTGCGCATGGAACATGCCATATTCATCACGTGTAGGAGTATGGAAGGTATTTCCAAAAAGTAATTCCACAAAACGCTTAATCGAGGAAGTAAGAAATCCATGGCTCCCTACATCAATAAAAACATCCGCCATTGGGAAAGTATCACGAAGGTTTTGACCTAATTTTTTATCCATTTCACATTCATCACGAAATATAAGGTTTGAGCTCTCTGTGTAATAGGGGTTTGGGTCAAGATATCCATGCGAATCGGCAATTTTTCTGGCTAAATTTTCGTGACGAATTTCTCGCGGCGCATAAGCTGAAATTAATATAAAACTTGGCCCATATATTTTTCGAAAAGTTTTCACTTCATCAGGATGCTTTAATGAGCGAAAAATGTAGGCTATATTTTTATCTTTTAAACTTGGATTATTTCGTATATTAAGAACTTCAGTAATTCCCAGAAGTGATAATGCATCACCCCTGCCTGTCATTTCTCGCATGGCATTTCCAGCATCCATATTGTCATGATAACGTTTTTCAATCGGGCTATCCGTTATTTTCTGCCATTCTGTTTTTTGGGTACTCCTTAAAAGGTGAATTAACCTTATTTCCTGACTTTCAAACTGAAGTACTTTTAGAGCTTTGGATATTTCCTCAACTATTAAATCCTGATTAGTACCAACAGCAGCAACCAACCCAATAAATAATTCAGTCCCAGAGACTGGTGCCGTTGAATCTGAGGTCAACATAAAAAAATCGAACTTACGGTTTATATGGAAAAAATAGTAGGGTGGAGGGGAAACCCCCAGTGCAAAAGTTTCATGAGAAAATCTAAGATCTTTTAAGGCTTACTAAACTGGAATAAAAATCTTCCAAATACTAATAAAATTTGGGAGGGTAATTTTTGAGGATAGTACCAGGTTCTTTTAAAAATAGAAATCGCCTCTCAAAAACAAGAAATATTACTACTTGTTGTTATGGGCTCTGATTAGGGGATGGATTGGATTGCGCCTTATGACACAACCGTTCCAACGAGGCTCATTCTGACTTTGGTAGTTCAATCTATGGCAAAGACGGCACAGGAAATACCGTCCGCCATTAAGCAACCGAACCCTTCGGCCACATAGGTTCCTTGGAAATCGAAGCCACCGCCATTGTCCCCGGAACTGGCAAGGGTGGGCTTAATTAGGAGTTGGTAATCGATCTCCCTACATTTTCAACTTCAGCTTTTTTTCTGTAGGCGTGTTAATCAAAACAGTAAACGGTCATCTTCTTCTAAACCTTATTTTTTGATTAATCAGATTGTCTTACAATTCAATAAAAATCCCTCCGGAAAATTTTATTCATTTAATTAAATGTGACTTATAGTACGTAGACTGATTTACTACAAGGCGCTAGGCTTGCCTTGTGAATTACCGGAATAACATTGCCGAAAGCTTCGGAGACCGCGTTCGCCAGTTACGGAGAGAGAAGGGTTTATCTCAAGAGTCCTTTGCCGATAAATGCGGTTTAGACCGCACCTACATCAGTGGTATCGAACGTGGGAAGCGTAATATTTCTCTGCGAAATATTGAGGTCATTGCCAAAGCTCTCCAAATTTCTATTTCAAAATTAATGAAGGGCTTCTAATTAGGTAATGACTAACGTTCCTAATTTGTATCAAGGTCTTGAAAACATTCCAAATCAATACGCAGCAGCGTTCATAGCGACATATCGTGAAGCTAAGGAAAAGGCAACGGACCCTTCTTACATCCCGTTTACCAAGACCAGCCTTGTACTTCATGGGAGTGAACTTGTCCGATACGGAATAAGTAAGCGAGAGTTAGTTCTCAAAAATTTCCCTGATGCTCTTTACACATTCCGGGCGAGAGCTGACCTTCCAAATGAGATCCTTTCTGATGGACATTTTGCCATCATAGGAAAAGGTAAGGGAAAGTATGCCTTTGTGCGAATTCCCATTCCGAATAGGTTTCGATTTCCTCCCGCAATTTCGTCAGAGCGAATATCTGACAAAACTCCCAGTTGGGTAAACCCATATATGGGACACGATGAACAGGGAATGTTAACGAGAATTCAAACTAATGACCTTATCGCAAAATATCTGGGACTAACATCCACTTTTCGACTCCAATCCCACCTTAGAATTGGAGTGAAGAATTATGGTCAAGTAGAAGTCGATGAACTTTATGTGGGAAGAGCGACAAACCGGGAAGTCGGAATTGCCGTTGAGGCTAAAAATGAGGCTCCCGAAGATTGCTTGAACGTCTCGCAATTATTTGGTGCTGGTGAGGCATTGAAACAGTTCTTCCCGCCTAATATGCAAAAACATCTTATTGGTGCCAAACCTGACACATCCAATCGTATCTGCCTAGCAGAATTCGCACTTGTTGACCACCCGGCGGAACTTACCCAAATTCGGGATTGGTACGCCTTTGAGTGGGACTGACACCAGTCTCACTTTTTACTAAATACTACAACTTCTTCCCTAATCGGTGTCTTTGACGCTGAAGCCCAACGCTCCCGCCAAAGATCGATTTTAACTATCTTATACCCGATGTCCGATGCAAGTTCCGCAAGGATTTCTCCGGTCTTTATATGGACCATAAGGAAGGACATTTGATCTCCGACAACATAGGCACAGCGGCCACCACGTTTTAAGAGAGGCTTCAAATCCAACAGGTGGCGGTAAAGACCCCCAAAGTAGTTCTTGGCTACAAGAGGGTAGAGCTTTTCCCAGCCTGAAGTTTTACCTAAACTGAGCCGACGTTCTTCTATTTCATTAGCTATTCTTTGAATGCTTGAAAATTTCTCAACGTATCTGTGATCATCATCTCCCTTATACATGTTTTGACTGTTGCTACGAATCAAACCCTTCTTCAATCGCCTCAGGTCTTCTTTATTTTGAATAAGATTGGTTATTATATTCTCGATTCTTGTAATACGCCCGTAGTTTTTTTCGTTTGGGTAGGGTGGCGACGTAATAACTGCATCTATTTTCAAATTCCCCAATGACTTCATTGTGCGGGCATCCTGATGAAAAACAGAAGAAGGACCAAACCGTTTTTTTTGTATCATTTGAAGGTCTGCTAGCATTTCCTTAATCTGATTAGAGAACAAGGCCCAAACATCCTCATCCTTCTTCATTTTCTTACAATATATCTCAGGTCCAAACCCTACGTTAGAGGCTATAACAGCCATGCTGCCAAGTGCCATTTTAAAAAAATCTGCCACAGGACTAGGAGGCAGTGAAAGGACATATTTCTGTATTGTGAGAAGCTTCTGTAGTGGTCGATCCGATATATAACCTTTTCCTAAAAGCTTTTGCTGGTCGAGGGAGAGTTTGTAAGGACATACAATCGGATTTTGGTAATTTTGGTAATCTTGGAATAGAGAGTTCTCAGAAAAGAAACCGTACTGGGAAAATTCTTCGGCAATGTCCGCAAAAAGTCTCTTGCTCTCCCTCTCAAGCTGGGGTAATGAAATTTCCCAGGTTGTTTTAACCTTGGAAGCCAGAAAACAAAAGTCTAGAGCTTCCAAACCAATAGCAAAACATCCTCGGCGCTTTGCTTCTACAAGCGTGGTGCCGGTCCCACTAAAAGGATCTAATACAGTGCTACCAGGACCTTCACACCCAAACTCGTCGAGGTACTGGGAAACTAAGTGCGGGGGGAAGGCAAGGATAAATCTCCACCAGCGGTGAATAGGGGCATCAAGTTCCTGAAGACCATTCTTTCGATTTCCATTGAGCACTCTATCGAATTGAGATTGGGGTATTTCTTGGCTTTTCAAGGCAAACTGCATTTTCAACTATAATTTAAAAGTTAAATTAGTGCACAGAAACTTGTGTAGACTATAAGTCAAGGAAGGATTTGTCAACTCAGTGTTCAATTAGGAATAATTTAATCTACCTTGCCCTTTCTGGGTTTTGTATTCCCAAGGTTAAATACTAGCGTATGCACTTAAATTTTAGAAAAATTTCGCTTGAACTACGCGTGCACACAAGGTTACCACACTAAAATTTTGGCCACTCAAAAGTAACAGAGGTTTATATTATATTTTAATAGCGAAGAAACACCCGCAGACTAAGTCTAGTCCATTAATCATACCGGCGGGAATAATTTCAAGAAGACAAAAGGCTGATCCTATTTTAACTGCACTACTACTCTTTTTGATATGACCTAGAGGATTCCTCTAGGAAATCAGAAAATCATCAATTTAAACTTATCTTCACCTTAATATTTGGTTTCCCTCCCAATAGAATTTTCTTTCTCCTCTACTTCGTGAGGAGGTAAATACTTAGAAATTTCCTGACTAAGCCGGGTTAACAGAAGGCTTCCAGTTTTAGGGTCGATAAGGCTCCGAACTTCAGCTTTTATCATCATGCTGATTGCTTTAATCACTTGAGAGGCTTGCTCAAGTGGGATATAAGTCCTTTCGACGATAGCATGTTTATCGTATACTTCAACCAACTTTCGCCGTTGAGCTAAAGCTTCCAAAATGGCTTTCCATAAGGGGCTATTTAGCGGTTCCCTTTTCTCCGTAAGCCTCCTTAACAATTCACCGATTCGAATATCACAGAGACTCAAATCCCCTCGTAAAGAGGTTAGGGCCTGTGACTGTAAGCTGGCTTCATATTGCTCAGCTAGTTTTGGGGGAAGATCCTTGGCATACCGTCCAGTCTGGTAATTGGGATGGGCTATTCCTCGGCGGGAATTGCCCCCGTGCATCCGACAAACTGTCCTCCCCCTGACTGGTTTATTACAACATCGTTTCCCCGACCGTTTGGATTTGGCGGTACATTGCATAGGGTCACCTCCTTTGCATGAGCTATTCTTTTCATTTTGGAAACTACCTAAATATTACCGACACCCGACAATTCCTCATTTCCACTTTACAATCAAAATGATAGGCGTCGGGAAGAAAGCTGCTGACATTATTCGACGCAACGTCTGACGTTAAAATTCACCTGGTTGTCGGATGGTGTCGAACCCCTATCTCTGCGACACTTTTAGTCAATGCAGGCATGAATAATCCCTGGATGTCAGGTTGTCGGTACCCATTGGAGAGAATATTCACCTATCCTCTTTGGCAAGCTTAAATATCTCTGAACCCTTAGGGTTCGGGTTTTTCATTTTCATGACACATTTAGCCTCAACTAACCCATCTAAAACTTTGTGGAATATTTCTGGGGAACTGCTTACACTTCGTTGAATATTTCTTCGTGTTTGTTCTTTGTTGGTCTCTAAATTCCTGAGGATGGCTTGTTCGCACCTTTTTTCTGGAGTGGGTTTTCCAGGGTTGAGCAAAGGGAGAATGGCTTCGGCCTGTGCTTTGAAATATTCGGTTAGAGCACAACCCCCTTCAACGGATTCCCTGTCAACGGCCTGGGTCTTCGGGTCAGAGCATACAGCAAGAATGAGGGCCAATCGTGCACAGTATCCTCTTAACTTGGCATAAAACCCTTTCAAATTTGGTGGAAAGGTAGGAGAGCTGAATTCTTCGACATGCGCATCATGCCAGACCTTAAATGTCTCCTTTGCTGAAGGGGTGAATTTCAGAATTGAAGGATGAAGTTCTTTCCTCAGTTCAATTAACCCCTTCACCAGATTTTCATAATTTTGTTGGATTTCTTCTGGCACTGAATTTTCTTCCCAATATGGCCTGACCGGTTTCGGGTAGGCAAATAAGATGCGATGGATAAAGCCATCTTCTCGATTCTCCTTATCCTGAAGTTCCGGTAAGACCGCAGGTGGAATACATCCCATTATGGACATGACAGGGTTGTTTACAATAATAGGAGACGTTTTTTGACGGTCGATAATAATTTGAGCGGCATTCCAAAGGGACAAGTAAAAAGAGCGATCTGCTCCTTTGCCGCCTTTGTATTGATTCTGTGACTTAACCCATGCGGAGAGTTCGTCGCAGGCGAGCAAAAGCCCTTCCGGATTTTCACTTAGCATTACTCCTAATCGTTCAACCGTGATATCGCCTACGCGCACCCGTTTCATCGTAGGTTCCTGAGGTTCGCATGGGGGAGATTCTCTTTTTCCTTTTGTAAATAATTGCTTTTCTTTTTCATACACCAGCTTGTCTTGTTTATAAACAAAATATGCTTCGTTAAATTCTTTCTCTAATTTAGCTTGGTACTGAGAAATGGGTTGTAAAACGTCATGCAGCATAGGGCTTTTTAAGGTTCCAGGATCCCCAACAATAGCCAGAAATATAATGGGGGATTCGTGCCAACCTGGTTTCACTTCGATGACTCGGCTGGCCCCAATGACTGACGCCGCCGCTACCAGCACACTAACTCCCACAAGATCTATAGGAACGGGTAAGGCTTCGGCTAATTTTTGGGTATACTCTCGAAGGGGAGAGGGGAGCACTTCGAGGGGAAATCTGATTTCTGACGACCGAAAATCTTGACCGTGACTCTTGGGTTGATAAATTTCTGTAGAGCCTTTGAGAGCTTGCTCGATAGTGGCTTGGCCGTACGTACGTCCATCACTGTAATGCTTTTCATCCCACTTTTCTCGATATAATCCTGATTGCCTAAATAAACAATCTATGCGCTGGGGATTTCCCCCAGTCCAAAAACGTAAGAGACTGCAAAGTGCTAGATCAGCTTCAGACCGGCTGTCATACTTTTCGAAATTTCCTTCCCACAATGCTGAAAAAAGATCCCCGTTTATTGCCTGTTTAGCTTTAACAATTACTGACTCATCATCGAATCCGTTGGATATCAGTAGAGAAAGATTTGGAATGGGAGGGGAATTGTGGTCAGGTTTGGCTGTGCCAAATATTTGGGAATGGAGAAGTTCTAGTTCAAATCCCCGTTCGTGAATGTCTCTAGGAGTGCCTTTGCAAGAATTTCCCGTCATACAAAAGTACCGTTCCTGGTCGTACATTTCAATCTTCCCTTTTCTTCGTTTGCCAGGCGGTAGGGTTCCTTTAACCAGGATATGGATACCTGTACCAGATGGAGAAATCTCGCTGTAGGAATCTAAATCCGTAATAATTTTTTGAGCCCACTCCTCAATTTCCCCCGTTTTGGGATTGCGACAATGATCTAAATCAATCCCACAAAAAGCGTCTTCCCGTGCAAAGACAAATCCAATTCCATTCACATCATTTTTCTGCATGGCTTGTACTGCTTCGCCATACGTGCTCCAAGTATGGGAATCTGTCACATTTGCGTAATTTGAGGGATTAGCGGAAGAATAAGGAATTTTGGTGGATTTCCCATTGCGGATTTCCAAACGAAACACCACCCATTGGCATCTTTGTTTCAGAGTAGAAGGGATAAATTCGAATGGATCATCCATATAATTCACAGTCGCTTTCATAAATTTTTGGAACCACAGATTCAAAATTTTGAAATGAACTCCTCAAAATTTATCCTCCAATATTTCATTAATACCCCCTGATGCATGCTTTTTTATATCTTTGACTAATCCAACGGAACTCGCAGAGATGGACAGACTACTCACAGGTTCCCGCCACCCTTTTGTAACAAGGTCCTCAATGAATTCTTGAGGGATACGCACACTTCGGCCAATTCTTACGAACGGAACTTCTCTTCGCGCAATAGCCTTGCGCCAAGTTGAAACTTTGCGCCCTGTTCGAGTTTCACATTCCATGAGTGTGAGTAATCGTTTTGTGGTTTTTTCCATTTTTTCTCCTTCTTGGTTCCATACCCCATTGACCGGGGTGGAGAATATTGTGATATAAGCCTATATCCTATTTACTAATAACACTAAAATAATAGTGAAATTAGTAACAAGGTAAAAGATTAGTGAAAAAATTTATTTGGGGAGGAAAGAATCTAATGGAAGGCTTATTCCGAGGTACTTGGTACAGGAGTTCCGTCAAATTAGAAGGAGAAAATATTACGCCAATTCCACCTTTTCAGCCTTACAACCCATTTGATAGATATTTCCCTGCTAGCGAAATTCGACAGGGAGAAAAAAAATCACTGTACTTGGAATTTATCAGTGTAAATGCGGAAAAACCGGAAGAAATACTTAGCTTTTGTGAGCGATTTGGAGTTTTAGGAAACACTTTAGTCTTAAGTCACATTGACCAAAATAAGAAAAAGACATCTTTCGGTAAGACTATGGAAGGCATTACAAAAGAAAATGTGTGGAACCCAAACAGAAGCTCTCCTATTGACATATCATCCATTCTCCAAAATTTACCCATGCCTATTCGTCATTTCCGACAGGAGCAAAAGGATCTTGCCGACGTTATTAAATATTCTCAGAAACCCAATTCGAACGCTTTCCAAGAATTTTCCTTTGAACCACTCGAAATTTATGTCAACAAAACCATCAAGGAATCCAGTATTGAACCGCAATTAAATTGGAATCCACAGGAAGAGAAATGGGAACTTGTCTGGATTTCACTAAGTCTGACCGGTTACTTAACTCTTATGCTGATGTTAGATTTGCTGGGTCCCGGTAAGATCCTTTCTTGTCCCCGCTGTCACAAATTTTTTATGACGGCGTCAAATCGCATGAAATATTGTTCTTCTTCTTGTTGCGAAAATTTTAAAGTCCAGAAATACCAAAAGAAAAAAAAAGAAGAGATAGCACGGAAAGTACGAAGGGCAACAGGAAAGCAATCCGCTGGGAAGAAAAAGTAAGGAGAGAATCCATGGGGCGAAAATATGGGAAAGATCGAGGTATTTTGGAAAAACCCATTGGGTCTGGGAAGTGGTGGGTTCGGTTGTTTGTGAATGGACGAGAACGTCGTTATCGGTGTGACTCCAAATCCCAAGCTAAGACCCTATATGGCCGATTGAAAGCCGAACTCCGGGAAGGAACCTATTTTCCTGAACAATTTATACAGACGAAAGAAGTGACCCTCCGAACCTGGATTGATCGGTACCTAGAAGGATCAACCAATCTAAGTATTCAGAATGAGCGACATTACGGGCGGTTTTGGAAATTGATATTAGGCAAAAGGATGCTCTCTCAGGTAACCACGGAAGATTGTCGAAGGATTCAAGCAAAATTGAATGCCAGGCGATCAAAGGTCAAACTTCGAGGAAAGGAAACTCGAAAAACCGGGAGGCTCTCGCCTGCCACGATCAACCGTCGATTCGCCTTCCTGCGGCATGTGCTCATGGTGGCTGTAAAAGATGGTCTTCTTACTCGTAATCCAGTGACCGCCTTGAAGTTCTTTCCCGAACCCAAACGCACCCGCTATTACACCGATATAGAGTTGACCCGCCTTCAGGCTCTTATGGAGAAGGAGCACTGGGCTTTGGTGGCTTTTGCCATTGAGACAGGGTTACGCCGAGCCGATCAATTTTCGCTGAAATGGTCCCAGGTCACCTTGGAAACCTCAACCCTAGTCATTCCCCTTCCTAAAGGAGGAAAGACGCTCCACATCCCTTTGAGTGAAGGCGCAAAGGGCCTTCTCCGCTCATTGGATTCCTTTTTGACTTCTCCCTATGTGTTTCCCAGTCCTGATAATCCTTTAAAACCTCGCAGTCCCATTTGTTTTGTTGCCAAGGTCTTTAAGCCTGCATTGAAGAAAGCCGGGATCTCAGATGGACGGTGGCATGATCTTCGACATACCGCCGCTAGCCGAAGAGTGATGGCCGGAGTGGATTTGTATGCCGTAAAGGAAATTCTTGGGCATCGGGATATCAGCACCACCTTACGCTATGCACACCTTTCACCTGGCTTCCTACAGGATGCCGTTAACCGTGGAAGTTTATTTGGAACCGGGACTAAAACCGGGACCAGTGAGTTAGGAGGACAATTACCTGAACCTGAACAAGTGATGGAAGGGATTGAAAGGAAAGATGAAATTGGCTGGCTGGGGGACCAGGAATCGAACCTGGGTTCTAAGATCCAAAATCTTATGTCTTGCCCCTAGACGATCCCCCAACCGAACGAGCACTTTAAGACTTACAGGACCGAAGCGTCAAGATCTTTACCGGTTAGTTGACCCGTCCATACACGATCCAATGCCGATCATCCGGCACATCTACCATCAAACGACTTAAATTAAGCTCTGCGAGGTGGGCAGCCACCTCATCCTCCGTAAATGCCGCCAACAGGGAGTGAAAGAAATCCTGCTGTAATCTCTCTGGTTCTTGAGCCGCATATTGGTCGACGAGCGCTTGCGCCTCCTCGGGAGAATCCGGACGAAGGAGGTCCATGACCAGCACTAACCCGCCGGGTTTGAGCATTTTTTTTATCTCATACCAAAATCGTAGTGGATTGGGAACATGGTGGGCCAAACTGTTTGACATTACTGCATCAGCTGGAGTGGCCAAACTGACATCTTGAAACCGTTGAGGGAGAAATTCTATTCGATGAGCTAACCCAGCTTGCTTCACGGCCTGTTCCGCCCAAGTGATCATGGGTATGGAGGCATCAATTCCTGTAATCCTGCAAGTTGGATGACTCCTTGCCAGGCGGATGGAGATATCGCCGGGTCCGCAACCTACATCCACAACATGAGGGCCATCAAGATCTTCATAGAGTCGAAGAAAATTATCCACAAAACCTTGATTTTCTTCTTGAAAATCCGCCTCCGCATAGGCCTGAACCTGCTCAGGATCATCCATAATTTCCGGTTCGAGCACTCGTTCCATCATTTCATCTTCCTTTTCGGCAACGTTTCGACCCACACGTCATCACCTTGCCGTACGCGTCCCTCGGACAACACCCGAGCATACAACCGGCTCCATCCTGGAGGCTGCCGGTGAGAGATCCGGGAAAAGTCTCCATTCACAAACCATTGCGCATTATGACGGCATGGTTCGCAATAACTAGTCAATTCAATCTGCACCTCTTCTCCAATTTTCAGATGGTCCGCTGGCTTCAGCTGTGCCCAGTTCAGATCGGCCACGGTCAAGTTTTCTCCGGAGGCTCCAGGGTGAACAGTGTGTCCCTCGCGTTGTAAGGCCTCAAGGACCTCAAACGAAAACAGGCATAATGCTCGATCCGGCCCGCCATGTAGTACCCGATGCCGAGACCGTTCTCCATCCATCCCTTTGAAGGTGACCCAGTCCTCGGACACGGGCAGCTTGGGGAGTCCGCCTGGAGAACAATTAATTTGATAGAGATACGGAACAGAACCCGTGAAATTGTTTAACCCGGCAATTTACTGGTCCAGAACAATAAGGATGGTAGCCATCGATCAAAAGGGTGGTCAAGCAGGATTACATCATTCATTGAGATCCTCCAGATCCTTTGGAGACCACAGTCTGAACAAAGCCCATGATTTTCTGAAAATAGGCGGTTCCCCCAACAAACGGCACATCATTATGTTCCGCACCCACGACCACAAACCATTGCTTAGGTTCATGTGCGGCATTATAAACTTGCCGCCCCAAGGACACCGGAACAATTGAATCCTTTTCGCCATGAATCACCAATAGCGGACGGCTGAGCTTGGCAACCTTTTCAGCCAGATTGAAGTCCACATTTAGAAACCACCGAGCGGGCAATCCTAAGTAATGGTGCTCCGACATGGCCTGGATAGATGGAAACGCCCCTTCAAGAATGACTCCGGCCGATGGTCGGAGAATTGCCACTTCCCCAGCCACGCAAGCGCCCAGAGACCGTCCAAACACGACAATCCGGTTCGAGTCAATCCCGCGACGGTTCAAAAGATAGTCATATCCGGCCAGGACATCTTGATACAGGCCGGTTTCAGAAGGAGTGCCCGTGCTCCGGCCATACCCCCGATAATCAAAAATGAAAACAGATAATCCCCACCGATACAGCTCACGAATATTGTCTAACCGATGGCTGATATTGCCCGCATTGCCATGACACCACAGGAGCACCGGCTTGGTTGGTCCAGCGTTTACAAACCAGCCGAATATCATGACGGACTCATCAACAGGGAGCCAGACCTCTTCCAAAGGCAGTCCACTAAGACTCGCCCAATTCCGATCGTCCCAGGGAGAGGGTTGAAATACAAAGACTCCTTCAAACATGTGCCCATTGTAGCAAGGCCGTGACACCAACGCGGAAAAAAATTGCTAGATTAGGGTATTCTTCAGCTAGAATTTCCTTTTACCATCGGGGGAACCTTCACAATGGCTACGTATGCAATTGGAGATGTACAGGGATGCGTCCAGGCCTTACACCGTCTGATAGAAAAGGTTCGCTTTAATCCCGCAACCGATCGTCTCTGGTTCGTCGGGGACTTAGTTAATCGAGGACCCGATTCCCTGGAAGTGCTTCGTCTCATCAAGCAGTTGGGGGCCTCGGCCATCACTGTGTTGGGCAATCATGACTTACATCTTCTGGCGCTGTGGGCCAAGATAACCACCCTGAGTCGAAAAGACACCTTACAATCAGTACTCTCGGCACCTGATGTGGATGAATTACTCACCTGGTTGCGCTTTCGACCCCTTGCCCACGTCGAAGATGGATATTGCCTTGTTCATGCAGGCCTCTTACCATCCTGGTCCATTTCTCAAGTACTTGAGCTAGCTCGTGAGGTGGAGGAAGCCTTGCAAGATGAGAATTTTCACCAGCGCCTCCCGGCAATCTATTTTCGAAAAGCTATCGTGTTTTCCCGCTATCTGAGCCCTGACGAACGGTTAGGTCTCACCACAAATGTCATGACTCGCCTCCGGATTTGTACCAAAGAAGGCATTCCGGATTTTTCATTCAAGGGGAATCCGAACGACGCCCCTCAAGGGTATATGCCATGGTTCCAAGTTCCCAATCGAGCGACACAAGAGGATACTATTATTTTTGGACATTGGTCGGCCTTAGGAGTAGTGAAAGGTCCGCGGGTCTTCGCCATCGACGGCGGATGCGTGTGGGGTCGAGAACTCATTGCCCTCCGTCTCGAAGACCATCAACTTTTTCGCGTCACCTGCTCAATGATATAATCAGATCGCCCCACCCGCCGTCATACGAAAGGCGAGGCAGCCTCCGTTATCCCTTATACTCATAATTCCCTGGCCATTCCTCCAACGTTTCAACACCACCCATTACCTGTATCTGATGAGATACATGCTGTATCCGTTTGGATAACCAAGCGATTTTTCCTTACCCCCTGACCTTGTGCGTGGTTCTAATCTGTTAGCACCATATTTCTTACTTATTATTGGTATTTTCTTTTTAGGATTGATTCAAGTTCTTCAGGCACTTCTCTTGCTTAAATCCCTATGTACCAACGGAAAACGCAATTGAGAGGGAAAGTAAGCAACCCGAAAGACTTAAGGGCACACAACCACTGTATTTATCTTTTAGAGAAGGGATACTCATGATGAAATCCACTCTGCAACAAATGACCAATTCATCCGCGAATAACCCGGATAGCACACTCAGAAAAATTCGCCGCCGCCATACTCGCATGCATTTGGATTCACTCAGACCCGATCCACCAACCTACATTGCCGACACACTTTCTCAATGTCCGAAATGCCAAGGCCTGGTGCACCAAGAGGGTGGAGAAACTTCGAATGAAACCGTGGTCCGTTGCCTGAATTGCGGCTGGCAACCGCATTATCAAACTCCCAAAATTCAAGAAACGGCAGAATCCAGAATGATTCGCTCACTTACCGCTCAGTTTGTTTCAGAATACGATTGGCATCGCTTACCCTAGAGTTCTCACAGGCACAGTCTTTCTGGGCAAGTGTTGTCTTCCGAATATCTGGGAACGCCGCACTTTACAATACAATATTCGGAAGAGGGCTTCCCATTCCATCTGACGGACGGTCCTAGGCGAATTCACTCTTCCCCCTCTACATATGCCATCATCCCCTTAAATTCCTGCTCAAATCCAACTTAAAAATTTTTCATTATTATTGGCTAGTTTCCCTCGGTACTATCCTTGCTTCATCCCAATATTTGGGTAAAAATCCCAAGGGAAAGGTGCGTTTTTGCCTCAACCACACAAAATCCGAGCGAAAATAAGGTAAATCTAGAACGAACTACCTCATAATCGTCGCTGAGACATGATGAACAATTCAAGGGATATATCCCACCGATCACCGCATTGGATGACGCTTATCCAGGTGAGCTTGTGTGTGGGAATTTTCCTTAATCTGTACAATATCTCCGTTGCCGAGGAAGTCGTCATTCTGAAGTCGGCAGACATCAACGCCTATTCTGAAGCCATTTCCGCTTATACATCGGCTCTCCCTCCCTCTTTTCACGTGACTGGGGAATACGACCTCCAGGGGGACCTGGCAAAAGGCCGCATTCTTTCGCGGCGTATTCGCGCATCTAATGCCAAGGTCGTGCTGGCCGTGGGATTAAAAGCGGCTCTGGCTGCCAAACTCGAAATTCTGGATATCCCCGTCATATTTTGTTTGGTTCTTGATCCGGAAAAATATGGCTTGCCGACCGCCAACATGGTCGGTCTCTCCCTGGATGTCCCTTTTCGACAACACCTAAAGTCTCTACACACTTTGGCACCCAAGGTTTCACGCATAGGAGTGCTTTTCGATCCGCAAAAAACAAACGAAATGCATAGTCAACTGCTCCGTGACGCCAAGGCATTGGGCATCAAGATCGTCTCCGAAGAAGTACATCAAGAACAAGATGTCACTTCCGCAATCAATGTCCTCAAAGGCCACATCGACGCCTTGTGGCTGCTACCAGACAGCACCGTTCTCACTGAAAACACTCTGGACTTTCTGTTGAGTACAACCTTGGAAGCCAAGATTCCCGTCGTGGGTTTTTCCGCCGGATTAGTGCGTAGCGGCGCAGTTGTCGGCGCATATTTTCATTATGTGGACATTGGCAAACAGGCCGCCCAGCTTACCCAACAGCTGGCCGGACAAACGGCTTCATCACTATTGGGAACGATTATCCCTCCCAAACGCGTCCATCAATCCATCAATCAGAAGTCCGCGAGGTATTTAAGTTTTTCTCTCACTCCAGACGTCCTGAGGCAATTCGATGAGCAATTTTAATCCCCAACTCAGCTTACCACCATCGCCTCTCCCAACTGAACCCACCGGAATACCGCAGGGATTTCTCACCTTACGAGCGAAGTTTTCCTTGTTTGTCAGTCTGATCATCGTTCTTGCCTGCTCAAGCCTCAGTGGATACCTCATTCAGCAGGAAGCCGAGGTCATGAAAGGTGCGATAATCAAAATAGGAACGATACTGGTTAAAACACTGAACAATGTCAGCGTCAATCGAATCATTATTCAAGATACACACTATCTGGAGACGATGTTAGAGGGCGCGTTATCGGCTCCCGAAGTCGTCTACGCCATCGCACGCGACCAGGACGGTAACGTGCTAGTCGGGAAATCAAAAGGAAAGTTAGTGAATACGACGAAACTCACTCGTGACGAAACGCATCCCTTATTCCCGGATGATTCCCTCACAGAGAATCTGATCACATCAGCTCCAAAACATTTCATTATTGAGCCGCTTTTGACAGTCTTACATACCTCACCGCTCAAGGAAGGACTTCTCCCTGATAGGTCCGCAGAACGTAAGGGTGCAGAAGGATTCAGAGTCGGATCAGAAACCATTTATGATTTCGCCCTTCCGGTCTACCGGCAAGATAGGCGGCTCTCCACAATGGAACTGCTGTTGTCAGAAAACCTTCAAGACCGTCTGACAATTCCCCCCCAACCGTCCGGCATCATCGGCATCATCCAAATCGGCCTCAGCACCGCACACATGCAACAATCCCTCAACCGAACGGTATGGCACATCGGTCTCCTCACCGTGGGAATCATCCTCGTGGGCATTCTTCTCACAATTCTGTTAGCCAATCGCATCGTTACGCCCCTTCAGCGTTTGGTGGAAGCCTCTCAAAAAATCGCTGAGGGGGATCTGGCCGTGACGGTTACCGCTGACACCCAGGATGAAGTAGGACAACTCACCACCAGCATCGATCGAATGGCACGAGCCCTCCAACTACGTGAAGAAGCCATCTCCCATTATGTTCACACCATCACGAAACAGGTCACACAACTCAGTACCTTGCACCAGACCGGAATTGTGATCACCTCGACATTAGATATTCAAAAACTGTTTTCCACTGTCCTGAAGCTTCTTCGAAAAAATCTGGGATTCCAACGTATGATCCTGATTCTCCAGAATCCTGGAAGCACCAAGTGCATGATCTCAGATGTGTCCGGGGTACCTCCGGAATTGGAGACGCAAATTCGAGACCTTGAATTTCCCATTACGCCAGGAAGCATAGATGAAACCCTTTTAATCCATGGACGTCCGGTCCTGGCATACGATCTGGACGAAATAGCCCATCAGTTGAGCCCTCTCCTCCTTCCAATCTGTCGACAAATGGAAGTGATCTCTTTTGTGTGCGCACCGCTGCTAAGTCATCAACGCGTGCTGGGATATCTGGGAGCCGATCGCGGGAACCAACGCTGCACGCAGGAAGATCTGGATTTGCTTTTGACCATAGCCACTCACGTGGCTGTGGCCATCGACAACGCCCAAACCTATGAAGAAGTCGAAAAACTCGCTCAAACTCTCGAAGAACGGGTCAAAGAACGCACGCAAGACCTGCAGTCGGCCAATGAACGACTTCAGGAATTAGACCGGTTGAAATCCTCCTTCGTTTCGATTGTCTCACATGAACTTCGAACTCCGATGACCTCTATCAAAGGGTTGGTGGAAAATATGTTGGATGGCTTAGTCGGGGATCTGAATGACCGACAATCCTTCTATCTCGAACGAATGAGATATAATATCGAACGACTCACTCGAATGATTAATGATCTTTTGGACCTTTCCCGCATCGAAGCCGGCCGCATGGACTTGCACCGGAGTGCCGTCAACTTGGGCAGCCTCGTAAGAGAGGTCGTGGAAACATTACAACCTATGGCGCAGGAACGGTCTCTCATTCTCGAAGCCCACATTTCCCCTCTAATCGGATTCATCCAAGGCGATCGGGATAAACTCATTCAGATTTTTACCAACCTCATCAATAATGCTCTCAAATTTACGGAATCTTCCGGAACTGTGACCGTGGAAGTGAAGCAGCGGGAAGACGGCATGCTTCAAACCTGTGTCATTGATAACGGTTGCGGCATTCCTCTTGAGGAACAACAGACGGTTTTTGAACGGTTTTACCGTGGGCAATCGTCTGAAATGAAAAGTCGAGGAGCCGGCCTCGGCCTGGCTATTACCAAGAGTTTAGTCGAGCTGCACGGCGGATCGATTTGGGTGGAGAGTACGCCAGGAGAGGGCAGTCGCTTCTGTGTTATTTTACCCGTCACAACATCGACCCCAATTTCCTAGTAATCAGAATTGAAATCTGTCAAAAATGTATCCGTATAGATACAACAGTTATCTAAATGGATACATTTTTTTATTTTGACAGTTTCCTCTCCTTGGATATAACACCTGTTTATATAAGCCTGCAAATTGCAGATATTTTCCTCTAGAATTGCTGGAGGGCCGTAGAAACATTTCTAGGTGACCTCTGGTTTACAAATTCCACAAGGTTCTGGATCGCCTGAAAGAAAAGATGTCACCTTTGTCCACGAAGCCGCGAGTTTTGCTCGTGGATGACGACACTGACATTCTTCTTGCCCTCTCTGATTATCTTCGCCAGGAGGGTTTTGAGGTAGACCCTGTAGAGACGGGAGGGGCAGCCCTACAAAAAAGTACGACCTCATCGTATGAGGTCGTGCTCCTCGATGTCGGACTTCCAGACCGGGATGGCATTGAAGTTCTTAACGAACTCTCTCAAACGCACCCACATTTGCCCGTGATCCTGTTGACCGCCTTTACCTCCTTACGAAAGACTGCCAACCCCGACATCCTCGATAAAGCCTTCGCCTACCTCACCAAACCGTACCAACGGCAGGAAGTTAAATCTGCCATTCATCGAGCCTGTTTGGCACGAAACATAGCCATCGCCGGATGGCAAGGCTCTTCCGCACCCACGATTCCAATGACCACCTTTCCCTCACTTCTTCAACCAAGCTCAACCGGGGCTTCCCTTGAGGGGGCCACACAGCAACCATTGAACCTCAGCGCATATGAACGACTGGCAGAGTACGCTCAACTGATGCAATTCGCGTTTGATCATGTACCCAATGGGATCATGGTGGCAGATTCGGATAAACGCTTACGTTTTGCCAATCAGGCGGCTTGCCACGCCTTAGGATATACATCGGAGGAACTCAAAACCCTTCGTATTCCCGACATTGCCCCCTACCATGACAATGAAAAATTCCAACAACACCTGGAAAGCTTGCGGAAGGGTCACCCCTTATCCTACCCATCGATCCACCGCACCAAAAATGGCCAGGAGTTCCCGATTGAGATTTCAGTGTACCTGCTCAATTTTCAAGGCCAGGAATTCACCTGCGCGGTGACCCGTCCTGCAGGGGAGAAATCAGATGAGGGCTAAACATTTGTTCGGCACCAAGATTTTCATAACACTCGTACCCGGCTGTGGCAGAAACCATGCAGCCCCTTCGCGAAGCTCCCATGACCGAGCATCTCTCGGAAGAAAAAAGATAGCAAATCCGAGAAATTGAATACGACTACTCAGAAAGGAGCCAAAAAGCATGAGGGACTATTTAGTTTAGCTGAGGAAATTCCAGGGTCAGCATTCGGACCGATCACAAACAGGCAATAGATCCTCTTTCTCCTTTACCTGTTTACCATTGGTCCGTTTGAACCTTGGTAAGTCTTTTCCCAGTTCCCCGAAATCCCAAAATGATCAGGAATTCTCAGTCCCCTGTTGAATGCCTTTCTGTTTGAGGAGACGTGAAAGGTAGGTGCGTTGAAGTCCCAGAAGTTCTGAGGCTTTGGTTTGGCTCCAATTGCTTCGACGCATGGCCTGCTCCAGAATACGGGTACCGAACCGGTCAAGAGATTCATGGTAGGGGAGGTTGTCAATCTCATCGAGGTCGTCTTTCCCTCCCCCCAATCCCAAGAGGTCCGGTGAAATTTCTTCCTCTACTCCCAAGACCACGGCTCGAGCAATAGCATTGTCCAGTTCCCGGATGTTGCCTGGCCAAGCGTAACATCGCATCGTTTTGATGGCAGACTTGGAAAAACTCCGCTTCCGTTTTTTCATTTCCTGCATATGGCGAGCTAAAAAATGTTCGGCAAGAGGAATGATATCTTCGGGACGATCCCGCAATGGTGGTAATAACAAGTTCACGACATTCAGCCGGAAATACAGGTCTTCCCGAAAGGTCCTCTCTTTAACCGCTCGCTTCAGATCCTTGTTGGTGGCCGCAATCACCCGAATGTTGACGTGGACCAATCGCGTTCCACCTACCCTGGGAAACTCATGATCCTGAAGCACCCGGAGTAATTTAGCCTGAAGGCCCAACGGCATATCGCCAATTTCATCCAGGAAAACGGTCCCCCCATCCGCTGCTTCGAGTTTACCTTTCTGGAGAGAGTCTGCACCGGTAAACGCCCCCTTTTCATGCCCAAAGAGTTCGTTCTCCAAAAGGGTTTCCGTGAGGGCCACGCAATTGATGATACTGAAGGGCATATCCCGCCGGTCGCTCCATTGGTGAATTGATCGGGCAAACAACTCCTTCCCTGTCCCGCTTTCTCCAAGCAGCAACACAGTGGCATCAGCTTCGGCGGCCCGTTTTGCCAACTCCACCATTGAATGCACCTGAGAGCTATTCCCAACAATTTGGCTATACCGGCTTTCCACTTCCGTGCGCAACGCGGCAACCTGCCTCCCTAAGGCTTCCCGCGTTAAGACTTTTTTGAGGACAATGGCCAGATGATCCAGCTCAATAGGCTTCGTGAGAAAGTCATATGCTCCGGCTTTCATAGCTTCAACGGCTTTGGAAATTGTGCCATGAGCCGTCATGACCACGACCGGCAACGGAAGGCACTCTCCTCCGCCAAATGCCGGAGAATCAGCCTCCCCATTCTTTTTCACGCCCATTTTGGCTAATTGGTTCAACACTTCCATGCCGGCCATTTGTGGCATTTCTAAATCCAACAACATGAGGTGAGGAAAGTCCTGCTCATATTTTTCCAAGGCTTCCTGGCCATTTCCAGCGGATATCGTGTCATAACCCAGAGCCTCTAAGCGGTCTGTAAGCATGAGGACAATATCGGGATGATCATCGACGATAAGAATTTTCTTTTTCATGAGGGTTCTACTCCTTAAGCCCGCACCTGATTGTCCCGTGTCAATAAAATCGCAGCCACCTGAGAATTCCTCACCTGCCAAGCGCCTCCAGCACAGCTGCTGCCAAAAGCGGAACCATCAATTCATGATGGCCGGTCAGCGCATAACCCTTTCCACCTTTTTGCGTTGGCCGTTTGACAACATTGGTCATCGGCCGGTAATGCGGGAGAAAATCCATATTCACCGTCGTGATCTGTTTTAAAGTCCGTCCCAGATTCCGCCCCAACGTTACGGTTTTGAGAAAGACTTCCGGCATCATGACCGCTGATCCCAAATTGATATACACGCCCCCTTCCATCTTCGATACCACTGCGGCCAGCTTGCGAAAATCCAATAACGAGCCCCCACCAATCGCTTCGCCGTTTGCCTGGGGATGCATGTGAATAATATCGGTCCCGATCGCCACATGCACCGTGACAGGAAGACCAAGTTGCGCACCGGCCGCCAGCAAACTCTTTCGACGATGTGGAAATTGCCGGGGATGTTTCAACAGATACCGGCCGACCGATTCTCCAATACCCAAACCCTGTTGCCAGCCCTGCACAATCGCCTCATTTAAAATGCGTCCCGTGTCTTCTGCCATGCCAAATCGTCCGGAATCAATTTCGGCTTCGACCTCCTCCGAGGTTTGCCCCAGATAGGCTATCTCAAAGTCGTGAATAATGACGGCTCCATTCATGGCCACAGCAGTAATCACACCCTTACGCATTAGGTCCACAAGAATGGGATTTAGACCGACCTTGGTCGGATGGGCACCCATGCCGAGAATAACCGGTTTTCCACATCGTCGGGCATTAACAATGGCTCCCACCACTGCCCTGAAGGTTTTGCCTGCTAGAATATCCGGTAAGGTTTTAAGGAAGGCATGAAAGGAACCAGCACGCTGCCAGGGTGAACCAAAATCCGCCATTTTCACTTTTGAATGACGGGTTTGAAGCGGGTAGGTGCGAAGCCGGGCGAGATTCAGCTTCGGAGACGTACCGGTCGGCAATGATTTAGCCCTGGTCACCAAAAAGACGCTCTTCAATAAATTCGCACAACACGTGACCCAGTGTAATATGACATTCCTGAATACGTGCCGTGACCGAAGAAGGGACCCGAAAACAATAATCGACGAGATCTCCGACTTTACCCCCGGTGGCGCCTGTCCAAGCCACGGTGACAAGGCCACGGTCCGTGGCTGTTTCCACACCACGAATCACGTTCAGGGAGTTCCCGCTGGTGCTTATGGCAATGGCCACATCCCCCTTGCGACCATGCGCCTGTATTTGCCGGGAGAATATATCTGTATAGTCATAATCATTAGCAATACAGGTAATGGCAGCCATATCACAGGCCAATGCCAGTGCAGGAAGGGGAGCTCGATCGCGTCGATACCGACCAACAAACTCCGCAGCGAGATGCGAGGCATCCGTCGCACTCCCACCATTCCCAAAGAGCAAGACCTTTCGGCCCTCACGAAATGAGCGGATTAGCAATTGCCCGATTTCAACAACGCGTTCCGCATGGGTCCGGATAAATTCATTTTTAACATCCGCACTGATTTCAAAAGCCTGGATGACCGCATCAACATTCATCGTGGCCGATTCTATCAGGATAGGAACTAAATTTCACACTGTGTGAAGAGAAATCCCGGGACTCCCCGTTGAGAGCATAATATCCAACATCAGTTTTCTTGCCGGGCTCCTCAACCGATGATATAGTCGACCCATTGTGAGTGCCCATATGCCCACCAAAGCACTCCTACTCGCCATTCAAGCCGACCCTACGTCCGCCATCGCCATTCTTCGGCACTTGAATCCTGACATGGTATGTTTTTTCCTGCACGAGTCCCATAAAGAGGTCGTGGAATCTCAGATTCCTCCGGCCTTGTCACGCATGCCCCAGCGTTGGGACTGGATCTTCACGCCTTCCCCTGAAAGTTTTTCTGCATGCCAGAAGGCCCTAGCTCAGGGGCTTGGCCCTTTGTTAACGACCTGGAGCGTGATACCCGGGGAACTGGTGATTGATATCACCAGCGCCACCGTTGGCATGGCTTCCGCCATGGTGCTGACAGGATTTCCCTTTTCCACCAAAGTGTTGTCGTTTCCGGGCCGTCCTTTTCCATCTGCTGACCAGGCCGTGGAAGAGATCACCAAACTGTTGTCGCAATCTGAAGCCTCTGCCAATCCTTGGGACGAAGAGGCGCCACATTTGCGACACAAGACTTGTTCCCACTTCAATCATGGCTCTTATGATGCGGCCGTTAAAGCGTTTCACACGTTGGAACATCGAATCAGCGGCGGGCTGAAGCCCTTCTATCGGGCTCTGGCCGATGTGGCACAGGGCTATGGCCTGTGGGATCAACTTCTGTATCGTCCTGCCTGGGAAAAGTTAAAAGGCGGGATTAAAGCCTTGGAATTAGCCTCCGTGTGGGGCGGCCCTCCAGGCATGGATCGGCTCATTCACCTCCTCAAAGCAAACCTCACATTCCTTGAACGAATCGTGCTGGATTCGAAAGATATTAAACCGGCCGTGGCTCTCGACTTATTGGCATGGGCAAAACGTCGTGGCGATCGCGGACGGGATCTTGAAGTTGCCACTCACGTCCTGCTTCGAGCCTTGGAAGCCTTTGCTCAATCCCGTTTGTATACGCAGTATCACCTGAAAAGTTGGGATGTGAACCTCGAACAACTCCCGGAGGACTTGCGAGAAACCTGTCGCAGGCAATTCCTTAATGAAATTGACGGGAAATACCGCCTTCCTTTGCAGGCCCAATTTCAGGCGCTGGCTGCGCTTGGAGATCCCATGGGGCAACGCTTTGTTACGGATTGGTCTAAAATGAAATCCTTATTTGATGCTGCTGATCATGCGCTACTGGGTTACGGATTTGAACCCATTAAACCCGAACGCTTCCACCAGCTCTATGACCTGGTGATAAAATTAAGTGGCGTGGCTCCCACCGACCTTCCGGAATTTCCAGTCATGAATGTATAGGGGAGGGGACCGGCCGGAATGGAGGTACGGGTCTATTATGAAGATACAGATTGCGGAGGAGTCGTCTACTACGCCAACTATCTAAAATACTTTGAACGGGCCCGAACGCATTACTTGGAAAGCCATGGCCTGTCGATTTCCGCATTAATACAAGAAGGAACTGAATTTCGGGTGATACGCGCTGAACTGTCCTATCGATCCGCCGCCACCTATGGAGACACCCTGTTAGTCGAGACGACGGTAGCGGCGGATCGACGAATTTCTCTCACGTTTTCCCATGTCATCAAAGATCGCACCAGCAAACGATTGGTCGTGGAAGGATCGGCAACCCTTGTGGCCGTAGATACCAACGGCAAAATCAAACGCCTCCCCCCTCCTATCCTGAAAGTCCTAGGCCTCTCCTTAGGGTCCTCTTCATCCTGAGAACGCATCCTATGGCTCTCCTCGATTCTCGACAACCGGGAATGGTGCTGACGTTTCCTCGGCTACTGTATGCGGAAGCCTTGGAGCTTCAACAGTCTCTGGTTACCCAACGTTTTGAGGACCGTCGGCCCGACACATTGGTCTTGACCGAACACGAACCTGTCATCACATTGGGACGGACAACCAAGGCTGAACATTGGGAGCCTCGCTGGACCGAACTGCAGCACATGGGGATCCACCGTCATCAGACCGGGCGAGGCGGATCTGTGACCTATCATGGCCCCGGACAGATAATTGGATATCCGATTTTACGGCTTCGAAATTTCTGTCCTGGTCCCAAAATCTATGTCCAGCAATTGGAGGAAGTCCTGGTTCGCACGTTAGCGGAATGGGGAATTCCCGGATGTCGTCATGAGTCGTTTCGGGGGGTGTGGGTGAAAACATCCGCCACGTGCATGGAAAAAATTGCCTCAATCGGCGTACGAATTTCCCGTGGGGTGACCATGCACGGATTTGCCTTAAATGTGAACATCGATCTCCAACCGTTCACTCTTTTATCACCATGCGGGATTGAAGGCTGTCCCATGATTTCCATGGCAAAGAACCTTGGGACACCAATAGATTCACACAGGGTGCGGATGCAAATTGCCCATCACTTTGGGGAGATTTTTGGAATCACCTGGTTGGAACAGCATGGACCCGGGTACGAACAAGAAGCGGGACGAGAGGAAGGACATTAGGATAAAAATTTAAAAATCCTGTTTCTACTCATTGATGTCAGGTTCATGGATTCAGACTCCCCAACCGCCGCTCACGTGTAGATTGGTTCCCGTCACGTATCGAGCTTCGTCAGATAGGAAAAAACGAACGGCTTGAACGGTATCCTCAACCTGACCAATATATCCTGCCGGAATTTTCTTAGCCATGCCATCCAGCTCTCCCGGTGGCGCGCTCCCGGAATCGATAAA
>BQIZ01000007.1 GCA_021604365.1 Nitrospirales bacterium | reverse complement strand
TGAGTGGCAAATATTTGCATGAAACTGTGTGATTTTCCAGAAATTTTCATGGTAGCCAGGGCATCTTGGGAGCTATATTCGAATTGGGTGCGTTGCACCCAACGATCAATGCCCTCCAGAGCAGAAATCATATGTTCTTTGCCTACCGTGTTAGCTGCGAATCGATCGGCTGCAAATTCCCGACGGCGAGACCACCAGCTAATCGGAATCATCGCCAAGACGGAAAGAATGATTTGCAAAAAGATGTAAGAGGCGAAGCCAAGCGCCGCATTGCGCTCCGCCATTTGCCGATAGACAAATCGGCTAATAAAGTACACAAATGTATTCATCAGGCCTGCCAACACGGTCGTGGTAAACATATCCCCGTTATAGACATGACCCATTTCATGAGCAAGGACTGCTCGCACTTCACCTTCGTTAAGATTGTTGAGTAGGCCGGTTGAGACAGCCACCATGGAGTTGTTTTTTGTAGGTCCGGTGGCAAACGCATTGGGATCTGGTGATTCATAAATCCAGACCTCCGGCATCGAAATACTTAACTTTTCAGATATTTTTTGGACTGTGTCATACACAAGTCTTTCCGCCTGGGTTCGTGGTTCGGTAATTTGCGTACAGTCTATAAATGCTCTGGCCATTTGTTTGGAGAAGGCCAAACTGATAAAGGCACCACCAAACCCAATAACAAAGGCCCATAGCAGGTCTTGTTGCGCGTATGATCCACGGAGATCGATACCGAAGGCCGGCAGGATCATCTCAGATAACACGGTGAACGAGATTGAGAGGGTGATAAAGATGAGGATATTGGCAATTAGTAATAAACCAATTCCTTTAAGTTTTTTCATAGACAATCTCCCTTAATTGTTCCACATCCATTGGTGGAAAAACACTAATGTGTTCGACTTCATGAATGATTTGATGTTCCCTTCACGATTGTCCTAATAAACCGCTGTTAGGGTTCAACATGTTGGAAGATAACACCTTTTCCTTGAGAGTCAAGAGCCGGAAAGACGTGACCCTCGGCTGAAAAACCGTTATGATAGCTTTCCGGATGAAGAAATCATTTTTCATAGGTATTCATTCTGAATTTTATTATACACGATTGATATTGGGTCTTGTTCTGGTGATGAGCTTCTGGGGTCTTTCCGATGGCCTTTACGCTCAAACGTCAGAGTCTTCCTGGTCTTTGGTGGAGGAACCCTTCGGACAACAGGTGATGATCAGTATGGAAAGTTACGCCTTTACGCCATCCGAATTTGTGGTCAAAGCGGGTATACCGGTGACACTGACTCTGAGTAATCAGTCATTTTTAGTTCCTCACAATTTTTTGCTGGATGATCCTAACGGCATCCGTCTGGTGGACGCGGATATTTCCAGCGGGGATACTGAAGCCGTTACTCTCACCTTGACCGAGCCCGGCATCTATCCTTTTTATTGTGATAAACAGCTCCTGTTCTTTCCCACGCATCGTGAGCAAGGGATGGAAGGCCGTCTCATCGTCCGCTAGCTCTCATGCGCCTTTCTCCATCGGATCAACATCTTCTCGGTGACGTGCTCAAACGGGTTTCCCGCTCCTTTTATTTAACCCTCGCCATTCTGCCTCGCGCCGTTCGTTCGCAAATTGGTCTGACCTACTTGCTGGCCAGGGCTGCGGACACTATTGCCGATACAGGGGACTTAGAGGATGGGGTTCGTCTGGAATGTTTACGTCTTTTAAAGGGGCAGTTGTGGGGAAGCGTCCCTGATTTGGCGCAGATCAAAAAAATCCAGGGGCAAGTACTTACCCAACAATCCAATCCTGATGAGCGTCGCTTATTGGAAGAATTAGAGGGGTGTTTCCGAATTTACCAAAAATTCAGTCCAAGCGACCGGTCCCAGATTGCGCAGGTTCTTTCAGTCCTGATTGGAGGAATGCAATTTGACCTCCACCAATTTCCTCAAAAAACGGATGGGGAGGCGGTACGAGCATTGCAGGCGATTCACGATTTTGAATATTACACGTATGCGGTTGCGGGATGCGTGGGGGAATTTTGGACGAAGATGGTATGCAGTCACCTCCCGGGATTTCGTGGGTGGGATCAGGCCTGCATGATTCCCTTAGGCATTCGCTATGGAAAGGGATTGCAGATGGTGAATATTCTTCGGGATTTGCCACGGGATTTGAGGGATGGGCGGTGCTATATTCCGACGGTGTTGCTGGATCAGGTAGGTCTTGCTCCTCATCAGCTACTCGATGAAACTTCTGTCCAGGCATTTCGCCCCCTTTTCAGGAAATTGATTCAAGAGGCTCGAGATCATTTAGATCAAGGTTGGCGCTATACGATGGCCATTCCTCGCATGGAGGTTCGCCTGCGTTTGGCCTGCATGTGGCCGATTTTGATTGGGATCCGCACTTTGCAACAATTGTCGGTGTCACCGCTCGTGCTGAGTCCGAACTCACCCATCAAAATTGCACGGAGCGATGTCTATCAAATCGTGGCCTCCACGGGACTCACGGGTGGTTGTGGCACGGTGGGTACAGCCTATTGGGGATATTGGAGGAAGCGTATTATCTAGTTTATTCTTGTTTCGGTGAGAGAAGTTTTTCCCCTTTGAGAAAGACTCCGTAAATGGCCTGAGTTGGACAGGCATCCAGGCAGAGACGGCACGATTCCATGCACCGTGAAGAATCGAACTTGTAGGGAGGAGTCGAGAGCCAGGCTCCCGTCGGACAAATTGGAATGCAAATTGAATTATGAGTACAACGGTCCGGATGTCGGACCAAGTGATCTCTTCTCACCATCATAGGCTTCACTCCTTCAAAAAGGGCTCCGGAAAACATTTCAAGCATATTCATTGTGATTGATGATTCTCCTTCTCCCATTGTTTGACCAATTCCTGAATGCGCGTTTTGAGCTCAGGAATTCGATCAAGATTGTTATCAATGGCGTTCAGGATATTTTCTAACCTGGCCATGCGTCCCAATTCCTGATCCAGCCGCGTCAGGTGATCGTATTCCGTAAATGCGCTGGCATGGATGGACTCCAGATGTGGACGAGCGGACATGAGTCCCGCTGTGATCATTTGCGGCTCGTCATGCGCGGGTGGTGTGACAACAAAGCGGCCTTCAGATAATAGGAGGACGGTATGTGGAGTATGTCCGGGAATAGGAATGACTCGTTCAATGGTGGCTCCAATTCCCTGTTCCCAGGAGGAGAGCCACCCGGGAAAGGACTTTAAAAATGCTACTTTCCGTAAGTTGGCTTTCCATTTCTCTTCATTGCCCATAAGATGAAGACCGCATGCCAGGTTGGGACATCAGGGTTATGAGACCAGTGGTTTCTTTGTGAGAAGATAAGGCATTAAGATTTGATTCTGGGTAATGAACCATTTTTTCCTGGCATCAGGAGTCGTTCCACGATTTCTCCTTTGCCGATATGTCGCTCCATGATTTCGGTGACATCAGTTTCCTGGCCAACCCAATACCAGACACCTTCGGGATAAATGACGACGCTTGGTCCATACTCACATTGGTCCAGACACCCGGCTTTGTTTGCCCGGACAATTCCTTTTAACCCTAACCGCTCGATTTCTTTTTTGAAGAACGCATGTAATCCGACAGAACCCAGGGCTGCACAACAACCTCGGGGATCTCCCTTTGGCCGTTCATTGACGCACATGAAAATATGATGGGTAAATTTACTCATAATCTTTAAATTTTCATCAAAATGACCGAAAAGGAAATGGGAAAATAAAGAGCCGATCTTACCTGAGGGTTCAGGAAGCTGTCCAGGTCACCAGGCCATATTGACGAGAGAACCCTCGTATTCATTGAACAAAATGTACCTGATTGATTCACCAGGGTGCGGGCCGGATGAAAGGCTTGCAGAGAGGCGAAGGGGATAGAATTATGGTGATTGGGGTCCCAAAAGAAATTAAGGATCATGAATTTCGTGTAGCACTGACTCCTCATGGTGCGAAGGAATTGTGTGGTCGTGGGCATCGGGTAGTAATTCAACAGGGGGCCGGGGAGGGGAGTGGGTTTGGGGATGACCTCTATCGGCAAGCTGGTGCGGTTCTGGCCCCAACGGCACAAGCCACCTATGGAGATGCCCAACTTATTGTGAAGGTGAAAGAGCCGCAGTCGGAAGAATGGCCATTTCTCAGAAAAGATCATGTTGTTTTTACCTACTTGCATTTGGCTGCCTCCCAAGCCTTGACGGAGGCCCTGCTGAATATTGGGTGTGCGGGCATCGCCTACGAAACGACTGAGGATGCAAAAGGACAATTTCCGCTCTTGTATCCCATGAGTGAAATTGCCGGTCAAATGTCGGTCCAAATTGGGGCACATTTTTTGGAAAAACAACGTGGAGGTTCCGGGGTCATGTTAGGAGGAGTGGCCGGTGTTCCCCCAGGAGAGGTCGTTGTTTTGGGGTCCGGGGTTGTGGGGGCCTCAGCCGTGAAAATTGCATTAGGCATGGGAGCCAAGGTCACGGTGTTAAGTCTGGATTTATGGCAGTTACGCATGCTGTATGATCGGTATCCTGGTCGTCTTGTCACGGTTGCGTCCAATCAGTCAATGATTCACCATTTCCTCACCCGCGCGGATCTTGTCATTGGAGCCGTGTATCTTCCTGCGGCGCGAACGCCTCGAGTGATCACGAAATCTATGATTTCTGGCATGAAACCCGGATCAGTTCTTATTGATGTTTCGGTTGATCAGGGTGGCTGTGCGGAGACGACCCATCCGACCACCCATAGCGATCCGGTTTATGTTGTCGATGGAGTCTTGCACTATGCCGTCGCAAATATTCCTGGGATTGTGCCGTATACATCGACTTTAGCCTTGACCAACGCCACGCTACCTTTTATAGTCCAGCTTGTTGAGGAAGGGTTGGAAGGTTCCCTGCGTAACCATCCTGGTTTGCGAAATGGATTGAGTGTGTTGCATGGTCGCGTGACATGCCAGGCCGTTGCCGATGCCCATGGATTACCGTATGAGCCCTTTCCTTCCTGACAGGAGTTTTGTAGTGATCGGGGCGTAGCGCAGACCGGTAGCGCACCGCGTTCGGGACGCGGGGGTCGGAGGTTCAAATCCTCTCGCCCCGACCAGTTATCAATATTCCACTGGTCGGTTTTCTCCTACAGTGGTTTTCTGTTTTCGACATATCCACCTACAGCGAAAATGTCTTACACCCAAGAAACTTGGGAAACATTCGCCCTGGAGGGTTCGAAACCTTGTAGGCAGGTGGGACCATAAATGACCAACAATTATTGTGTTGCGAATGGAGAGGTTTTCTCCCTTTTCGAAAGAGAGAGAAATTGCTGAGATGGATAGCCTAGCATTCATTGTGGGAATCGTCGGACTGTGTGCCGCAAGTGTGGCGCTCTGGTCTGTTCGGCGGCTTCATCAAGAGGTATTACGCCTGAAGCGTGAGCAATATTATCTTGAGCAGAAAGTGGGTGCACTTCCTGGAAAGATTGAGTCTGCCGTAGAACCTTTACGTATCCAGACAGCGCTGTTGGCTCGAGGACAACGCGTCTCCGATACGTTGATTCGAAATGGCCAACTGTATTACGAGATTTCCGGTGATGATGCGGTCCAATGGCTGGTGCAACCTTCCCCTTCATCGAATATTTTTGTGTTGGATGTCCGCACGAATGCTGAATATGCCAAACAGCGAATTCCGGGAGCCAAACTCATTCCTGTTGAGGATTTAGAAATGCGGTACCAGACGGAACTCCCGATTGAATCCGATAAAATCTTGGTGTATTGCGCGGGTGGGGATCGGAGTCGGCTTGCCTGCGATTTTCTGAGTCGACAGAATTATCCCAATATCTACCTCTTGAAAAATGGATTACAAGGGTGGATGGGACCCATGGAAGGGGATTCGAGTGGATCCCTCATTCAAATATCGTCTAAATCACGGGTGTCTTCACCTTCTGTAGGATAGATCTAATTATTCATCGTTTGGGGAATGTGAATTATGCCGTCAGATTTAATTGTCCTGAATGTGACAGGTCCCTTTCGGGAGCCACGCGAGTTGGCCTTTTCCTATGATTATTCCATTCAGCGGCCTGACTGGGGAACCGCACAGGGAGTCAGGGTAAAGGTTTCGATTGAACTGGAACTGGACTATTTGAAAAATTCGATCCTGTCCATCGCCGGCGGATCGATTGGTCAACAGCTTCGGATTAATCAAATCCTTTCGCGAGCAATTTCTGATAAAAAACTTGAGATTGCTGATGCGGATGGATTGCTGGACGATCGGCGGGATGTAATGATAGGGCCTTTTGCCGATGACTCAATTTCTCTGTTTCGGCTGCTTGATGAGTGGATGAAGGCGGAACAGGCTGTCCTGCGGAAGACAATCCAGGAAATGACCGGTCTCTGAGAGTCAGGGAAGCTTGAGGAGGGAAGAGACCCTTGGTCTCTTTGCGCATCACTGTGTTAGAAGACGCGTTGATAGCGTTTTGAATAGACGCCGGTGTCGTCTTCGCCAAATCCCAGGGACGCACGCTCCGGGGAGTTTTTGTTGTACAGGTCAATCGCATAGTGGCCTCTGACATTTTCCATAGCCACTTCGTATGGAATGGAGCTGGGATAAAACTCTCCAGGGGCATGAGCCCCTCGGCCTAGGGCCTTGGCTGATTCGGTCACGCCATATTGAACATCCGAAAAAATATAGATATCGGCAATGGCGAGTTCACCGAGTTTGTCTCCGGGTGTGGTGGGTGGCAAAAGGGTATCCAGCGAATTATCCAGACGGGCTTTTTGAAAATATTGCAACAACGCGACGACCTGACTATCTGTGGTGGCCGGAGGAACCAGAATCGTGATGGCTTTCATGTCTGTGACGGTTCCGGTGGTTTCATATGTCGGGATGAGATCAGTCGATACAATGTTATGGATACGCACCGGAGTATCAGGTGTTGCCCGGGTTCCCTGATTGGGCATATTTTTCGATTTAGGGATGATCAACGTAATAAACAGCCATAAACCAAAAATGACGCCAAACACCACGATAAGGGGATGGATGCCTACCCGTCGACCCTCTGTCGACTCTTCTTCTTCCTCTTGGTTCACGTTTTCGTTCCTTTGATGCTTTCGGATGTTTGTGGAGTTTGACGCTCCAGGTGTTTGGCCGCATCCCACCATTTGTCGAGTTGCGGAAGTGTATAGTCGCGAAGATCCTTTCCTGCCAACGTCGCTTGTGATTCAACGAAATGAAACCTGGAGATAAATTTATTGGTGGCGCGGCGTAATGCCTCTTCAGGGTTGATTCGAAGGAATCGGGAGACATTTACTAACGCAAAGAACGCATCGCCTAACTCTTCTTCGATGGTGTTTTGAACAGGGAGGTTCGGTGGCCGAAGAGTCCCTTCCTGAGTCCGTGGAATACTTTCCGCAACGGCCGTATATAATTCATTTAATTCTTCTTGGAATTTTTCCAAAGCCGGCTCAATCCTCTCCCAATCAAATCCTGCATGAGAAGCCCGTTTTTGAACTTGAAATGCACGCTGGAGGGCTGGGGCAATTTTGGGAACCCCCTGTAAAACTGACTGAGGCCCCGGTTGGGTGGCTTGTTCTTGTTGTTTGAGTTGATCCCATTGCCGGCTCACATCTTGTGCCGTTGTGATAGAAGTAGGATCGGTGGTCGGTTGGAAAACGTGGGGGTGGCGTCGAATGAGTTTATCGGCTAATCCGTTGGCCACATCATCGAATGAAAAATGGTTCTGTTCTGAGGCAATTTGTGTATGAAACACAATCTGAAGTAAGAGGTCTCCTAATTCTTCCCTGAGGGCGGAAGGCTTCCCGGTATCTATGGCCTCCAGCACCTCATAGACTTCCTCAAGAAGATGGGGTTTTAAGGACTGGCTGGTTTGTTCACGGTCCCAAGGGCAGCCGTCCGGTCCACGCAATTTTCCCATGATTGCCAGTAAATCTGACAAACATTTTGTCGGAGGAGCGGAGGGGGAAGGCTCTGAAGATGGTTGATTCATCAAGTTGCCCAAAAATATAAGTATGGCGCGAGGGCATTATACCCGTTTTCTTTCTCAGTGTAAGTCCCTGATTCTTGATAGAGCCCATTGGTTAGTGCTACTGTTTTCTCACTAGAGGAGGAGGTGTTCGATGAGCGAGGAAGAACAAGGTTTTGTAATTCGGGATAAACGAGGGCGATCGGAGCCAGAGGCTTCCACGCCTCCGGAGGCAAAGAATCCACCGGCGGAACCCGTTTCTTCGGCGGAATCACCCCATGCACCTCATGCTCCATTGTCATTTTCATCGTTTGTCTTTTCTCTCGGAACCTCTTCTCTCATGCTGATGGGAGAGACTTTGGATCCTCAACAGCCCCCACCTCCCGTGAATCTTCCACAAGCCAAGGAAATTGTGGACATCTTATCCTTGCTGGAAGAGAAGACCAAAGGAAATCTGTCGTCTGAAGAAGCGTCCGTCTTAGGAGATATGCTCTACACCCTGCGGATGAAATATGTCAGCTTAACGTCAGGTAAGGGCAGTATGGTTTCCCCCTAATTGCTGGCGAATCCTTTTCCTTCCCACAAACTTCCGGGCGAGTGCTTCTTCTTTCGGCTTGAGGCAGACAGGTAGATCGACAGAGGGTATGTGGTCGCACCTTGCGAAGATACCGTTCTTGATCAATAATGGTCATAGTTGTCTAGCCCTTGGGTGTTATTCTCCGACTGACATGCCGTGAACCTTCTTTCAGAACCGCTCACTGAATCCCGGAAATTTCCCCGAACGGGGCCACCGTCTGCGTCCATCGAGCCGGGTATCTCCTCTCACAGTTCTTCATCGAAACAAAAACGGCATCATTATAGACCGGTCTGGATTGTGCTGGTCTTACTCCTACCCTGTCTGGCCCTTACCCTCTATTACGCGCGGTATGGCTTATCAGGCCCTCTGCAACCGGATTCGATTCTTCCGAGTCCCAGCTATGCCCTGGTACTATTTCTGGTGTATCTGGATAGCGTGGGTTTGGTGGCGCTCACCCTCCTCTTGTCTCGAAATTTAATTCGAGCCTTTTTCGAAAAACGTCATAAGCTGCTGGGGAAGGGGTTCCGGTCAAAGTTGGTCGCGGCCTTTATCGGCTTTGCGCTGATCCCCACCGTGCTGCTGGCTTTGGTGGCGAGTGGGGTCATCAGTGAAGTCATCGACGTGTGGTTTAATGATCAAATCATGCATGTCTTACGGGATTCGGAAGAAGTCGCGCATCTCTATCAGGAGGAGCGTGAGTCATTAACGGCGGATACGGCGCGCGCCATTAGCAAAGAAATTTTCCGGGAAGATATTTTAAAACCGGAACATCGGGAATTATTGCGAGCCATCATGGCCCGCATGCAGCAGGAATATCATTTAGCTGGGGTAGAGGTCTTTTCACCCAAAATGGAAACCTTGGCCCGCATGATGGATCCCAAATTGTCTGATGCGGTGTTGAGCCTCCCTGTGGGGCAATTGGTGCTCCATGTTTTAGATACGGGTCAGCCAATGTCATCAGCCCAGGAAGCTCCGGTGGGGAAACTTATTCGGGCGGCAGCGCCGATTCGAGGGAATGGTCAAACTGACCGGGTGTTTGGCGTTGTGGTGGTGTCGTCCTATGTGCCGGAAGCCTTGGTGATGAAAATGGATGGAATTGCCAAACAATTTGAGGAGTATCGGCAGATTCTATCCATGAAAAATCCGATCAAGGGGGGAGCCTACTTGTTTGTGGCTGTGGTGACTGTGCTTATTTTATTTGGCGCCACCTGGTTTGGGTTTTATGTTGCCCGAGGGATTACCGTCCCCATTCAACGATTAGCTGAAGGGACCGAGGCTGTTGCTAAGGGTAATTTGGATGTGAAAATCGACGTCAAGGCGACGGATGAAATCGGGACGTTGGTCCAGTCGTTTAATCGGATGACGGCCGATTTGCGTACCAGTAAAACCAGTTTGGAAGAAGTGAATATGTCGCTGGTACGATCCAATGTGGAGATCGACCAACGGCGGGCCTACACCGAAGCTGTGGTAGAAACCATTGCCGCCGGAGTGTTATCGATCGATATGGCCGGTCTGATCTCTACTTTTAACCCCTCTGCAGAGCGGATTATGGGAGTGAAGGGAGACGATTTGCGCGGACGACCGGTCCATGACGCGTTCAAGTCCTTCAACTTGCAATTGTTTCAGAAAGCCTATGACCAGATGCTCCAGGAACAGACGGAAAGTGTGTCTTTGGATGGCCAGATGGAAACACCCAACGGCCGCCTCTTGACGGTAGGCCTGAATATTTCCAGAATGCAAAACGAGGCCGGCTTGGACCTGGGCTTTGTGTTTGTCTTTGAAGATCGGACGGAATTCATTAAGGCGCAGAAAACAGCGGCCTGGCAGGAAGTGGCGCAACGCATTGCTCACGAAATTAAGAATCCCTTAACCCCGATACAATTGTCTGCTCAACGATTGCGAAAAAAATACGCAGAAAAATCTACAGGGTTTGATGAAATTTTCGATCAAGCTACCGGTGTCATCATTAGCGAAGTTACCCGGTTAAAAGGGATGGTTGATGAGTTTTCAAAATATGCCAGGATGCCGCTTCCTCAGATGCGGAAGACTTCGCTCCATGACATTATTGAGAAAGTGATCTCCCTCTATAGGGGGGCTCATCGGGATATAGAATTTATTGTTGAATTAGATGAAGGCCTTCCATCCCTGAGTTGCGATCCGGAGCAGATGCACCGGGTGCTGGTCAATTTGTTTGATAATGCGATTCAGGCCATGAATGATCACGGCCGTCTTTGGGTGACGATGGAGTGCGATTGGCGCCGGCATCGGGCCGTAGTCAGGGTGGCAGATGAAGGGATAGGTATTCAGCCCGATGATCACAAAATGTTGTTCGTGCCGTATTTTTCAAAAAAGCGAACGGGTACAGGGTTGGGGTTAGCCATTGTGCACCGTATAATCTCCGATCACAATGGTACCATTCATGCCGAGAATCATCATCCAAAAGGTGCGTTATTTACATTCGAGTTGCCGTTGTAGGGGAGGAGAACGTCAGTGGCTGGACCGTCTTTTTTCCGGAAGGGTTGTTTTGCAAGACACGCGTGAGGGACCACTCATTACACACCCGATGGAGGTCATATTGTGGCCGAGACCATTTGTCTAATTGATGACGAACCAGCCATTCTCAATACCTTAAGCAGCATTCTTGAGGATGAAGGCTATCAAGTCCTGGTGGCGAAGAGCGGCCTGGAGGCGCTCAAGATTGTCCGAAGTGAGGTTCCAGACCTGGTCATTTTGGATATCTGGATGCCTGAGATGGACGGGCTGGAGACGTTGAAGCGATTGCGTACCCAGTTTCCCAACATCTTAGTTGTGATGATGTCCGGGCATGGATCCATTGAAACCGCTGTCAAATCCACAAAACTGGGTGCCTATGATTATTTAGAGAAACCCTTAGATTTAGAAAAAGTCACGATATTGGTGCGAAATGCCTTGCACCAACGCAAGCTGGAAGAGGAAAACCTGAATCTCAGGATTCAGGTGGAGCGGCGATTTGAATTGGTGGGGTCTTCGCCGGCTATGGAGCGGCTGCGCGAACTGATTGCGATGGCGGCTCCAGCCAATAGCCGTGTGTTGATTGCCGGGGCCAATGGGACAGGGAAGGAACTTGTCGCCCGCGCAATTCATTTGCAGAGCCCACGGCATAATCGTTCCTTTGTGGAAATCAATTGTGCCGCGATTCCGGAAACGTTGATCGAGAGTGAGTTATTCGGTCATGAAAAAGGGGCTTTCAGTGGCGCCAGTTCCATGAAACGTGGCAAGTTTGAACTGGCTGACGGGGGAACCCTGTTTTTAGATGAAATTGGGGACATGAGTCTGGCCACGCAAGCCAAAGTGTTGCGTGCCCTTCAAGAGCAACAATTTACACGGGTTGGCGGAACAAAACTCATCAATGTCCAGGTCCGGGTCATTGCGGCATCCAATAAAGATTTGTCGGAAGAAATTGGAAAAGGGACCTTCCGTGAAGATCTCTATTACCGGTTAAATGTTCTGCCGATTGTGGTCCCGACCCTCAAGGAGCGTCGTGATGATATCCCTGAACTCGCTCAGCATTTTTTGCGACTCCATTCGGAAGAACAAGGCATAAAACCTAAAGAGTTTAGTCCGCAAGGCATGGAGGCGTTGCAACGGCATGATTGGCCGGGAAATATTCGGGAACTCCGGAATTTGATTGAGCGATTACTCATCATGGTGCCGAAGACAATCATTGATGCGGCGGATGTTGAGATGTTTCTCCAGGGCCGGGCGCCTAGCGGAGTGCCCTCCCTGGTCGTGGGGACCAACTATGACTCACTCCGGGAAGCCCGCAATGCCTTTGAGCGTGAGGTCATTTCTCTTAAGCTCAGGGAGAATAATTGGAATGTCTCCAAAACCGCTGATGAATTGAAAATCGAGCGTAGTCATTTACACAGAAAGATTAAGTTACTTCATGTTGAACTCCGGCCCGAACATTAAGCCTCGCAGGACTCCTTCCCCTACTTCTACTGAAATGTTGTCTCCCGGATCTTCTCATCCTTTCCAGATTGAAAAACTGGTGGCAGGCGGATTCAGTCTCGGACGAGTGGATGGTCAGGTGGTGTTGTGTGGTGGTGGCATTCCCGGTGAAGCCGTACAGGTGGAGATACTCAGTCGGCGCAAAGGCGTGAGCCAGGGGAAGATCCTCCAGGTCCGGGATCCGGCTGAGAGCCGGGTTGTTCCACCCTGTCCCGTCGTCGGGCGATGTGGGGGATGCCAGCTTCAGCATGTGCAATACGAAGAACAACTTTCTCAAAAACGATTAATTCTGGAAGATACCCTTTGTCGGATTGGGAAAATTTTCGATGTGCCGATTTCCCCAGTGATCCCGTCTCCGAGGCCCTATGGCTATCGGCAAGTCCTGCGCATGGGAATCGGGGAGGGACCGGACGGATTATTCCTGGGATTTTTTGCATCAGGGACTCAACAACTGCTACCGGTTGACACGTGTTTTTTGGTGGACGATAAAATGCGATCGGTTATTGATGCTGTCCGGTCCAGCCTTCGCTCCTTGGTCATTGATGGGATGAATTTAGAAAGTGTGGAAATCCGATGGGCCCAACTGGAGGAGGGGGGACTGTTGGTATTCCGCGGTCGAGCCGTGACCAAAGAACACGTCGAGCGTCTGATGCACGCCTGTTCTGAAATTCCCAACATCAAGGGATGGATTTATGAGCGCGCGGATGCCCCGGAGCATGATTCGAGGCGCCGTGTGCGGCATGAGCCGATTGTACGAGGAGCCGATCATGTATGGGAAGCCTTTGGAGGATTGCGCCTGAAAATAGGATATCGATCATTTATGCAGGCCAACTGGGACGTCTTTGAATTGTTGGGGAAGATGGTAGGGGAGTGGTTGGGTAATCTTAAAGGGCAACGAATTTTGGAGTTGTATGCCGGAACCGGCCCTTTAGGTCTCAGCCTCGCGAACCAGGGTGCTCAGGTGACCTGTGTGGAAGGGAATCCGTTTGCCATCCACGATGCCCGCGAGTCCCTGCGCATTAATGAGATTGCAGGGTGTCGTGTGCGAATCAGTTCGGTCGAATCCTATCTCATGACTGTCAAATCCGGCGCCTACGATGTTATCCTCCTGGATCCACCGCGTGCGGGACTTCATCCAAAAATTGTGGACCGCTTGGGAGTCTTGCAAGTCCCCAGACTGTTCTATCTTTCTTGCGACGCCCCATCATTAGCCCGGGATATTAAATCATTATGTGAAAAGGGCTATACCATTCAGCGAATGCAACCCTTTGATATGTTTCCCCAGACAGCACATCTTGAAACATTAGTCGAATTGACGCTTTCAGCACCTGAACCGGATGACGGAGATTAAGGATACGCCATGGCCACTTATCGAGAAGCGGGAGTAGATATTCAACGAGGCGATGAGTTTGTCAAACGCATTGGCCCCATGGTTCGCTCGACCTTCCGTCCGGAAGTCTTGGGGGACATCGGAGGGTTCGGCGGTCTCTTTCGGTTTCCTTCCGATCGCTATCGAGAGCCGATTCTGGTGTCCGGGACGGATGGGGTGGGCACCAAGGTCAAGATGGCCACCTCAATGAATCAACATGATTCGATCGGGATAGATTTGGTGGCGATGTGCGTCAACGACATTATTGTGAGCGGAGCGGAGCCCCTCTTTTTTCTGGATTATCTTGCGACGGGCCATCTGGAGGTGGAAGTCGGAGAGGCGATTATTCAGGGAATTGCGGAGGGATGTCGCCAGGCCGGTTGTGCCTTGATTGGTGGAGAAACGGCGGAAATGCCTTCCTGTTACCCGAAGGGCGAATACGATCTGGCCGGTTTTGCGGTAGGCGTGGTGGAACGATCAGAGATGTTGGGCCCGGAAAAAATTAAAAACGGGGATGTGTTGATTGGAGTCGGGTCGAGTGGCCTTCATAGTAATGGCTATTCTCTGGCGCGTAGAGTCGTGCTTGAGCTGAAGGAGTGGTCTCCTCAGACCCGGGTACCCGGGTTGCCGGGCACGGTCGGAGAGGCCTTACTCAAGCCGACTTTTATTTACGTGAAGCTGGTCAAAGCCTTATTGTCGAAGAGCCGATTACATGGTCTGGCGCATATCACCGGCGGGGGAATGACAGGGAATGTGCCACGCGTCATTCCGGAGTCCTGCCAAGCGGTCATCGATCGAAGCACATGGGCGCCACTCCCGTTGTTCACAGTTCTTCAAGAAGCCGGAGCCATTAATCAAGACGAAATGTTTCGCGTGTTTAACATGGGAATTGGTCTGGTCGTGGTGGCCCCACCTGAAGAAACCAGCCGGATATTGGACATAATTCAGGAACAAGGGATGACGGGTTTTGTCATTGGAGAGGTTCGAGATCGCCCGTCTTCTGAGCCAAAGCTTTGTTATTCGCATTAGAAGGTTGAAACTGTGTCGCTTGCCCTTGGGGTCTTAATCTCCGGCCGCGGATCAAATCTGATGGCCATTCTGGATGCCATTGATCGTGGCTCGTTGGATGCGACGGTCAAGCTCGTGGCCAGTAACAAGCTCAATGCCGCGGGTTTGGAGCGGGCGAAGGAACGAGGCGTTCCCACAGTCTATCTGGATCCAAAACCTTTTACCCAGGAAACCAACCCTCGCGAAGCCTATGATCGGGCCATGGGTGCCCTTCTTCAGCACCATGGAGTGAAATATGTGGCGCTGGCGGGATACATGCGGATTGTGACACCCACTTTAATTCGGATGTATCCATCGAAAATCTTTAATATCCATCCCTCCCTCCTGCCGGCGTTTCCAGGACTTGATGCGCAACGCCAAGCCTTGGAGTGGGGAGCAAAAGTGAGCGGTTGCACGGTGCATTTGGTGACGGAAGGGGTCGACGAAGGGCCTATTATTGTGCAAGCCGCCGTGCCCATTCTTGAAGGGGATACGGTGGAATCCTTATCCGCTCGTATATTGGAGAATGAGCATGAATGTTATCCTCAGGCTCTTCAACTGATGGCACAACAACGATTACATCTGGAGGGGCGTCAGGTTCACATTCTTTCTTGAACGAATTATGGGAAATAAACGATTAATGGGCGCGTGAGAGGATGCGGGCCGGCAAAAAAAATAGGTCAGCGATGGCAACCCGACTAATAGTCAGTTATAATCCTTCGATATTTTTCAATTCATAAGGCTTTCTTCTTTCCAACGCTTCACAGAGCACGAATCGCATGTGTGGGGGGCTAGCTCAGTTGGGAGAGCACTACGTTCGCAACGTAGGGGTCGCGGGTTCAACTCCCGTGCCCTCCACCATACTATTTCCGCACCCCTTCAAATCGCTTAAAAGCCTGAAGGGGAGGGCGGTTGGGGCGGTTCTAAAACCTTCATTTCGGTCATAGGGTAATTTCTCAGAAAACGCCAATCTCAGCACCATTCTCTTATCCTCAAGACGGTCAGAACTCCAGAGTTTATAAGGGTTTCCTAGGAAATCAAACGCGGTTCTAAAACTCTCATCGAAGCTTTGGAGCGGACGACCACAATTTTTGATTTTTTCGTTTAAAATAACCTGTTTTTCCTGCAAGTCCTTGACCTTGTTTTCATAGGTTTTTACAAGCATGGAGGTGTCTGCTTCCACCATACGGTCAAGAAATTGATCAATCTTTTTCCCAATCCTGCGCAACTCACCCTGCATGTGTTGATCTTCTTGTCTGGCTTGTTGCTGCCGATGACTCCACAGTTCTTTGAACATCTCCAAAGCTAGGTAAAAGAGATTGGGTGAAGGCCGGAGTTCGCTTAAAAGAGTTTCAAACTCTTTTTCTAAGATTTCCTTTCGGATCGATTTGCCGTATGCTTCACAACCTTTCTGAGGACAGAGATAATACGGATAACTCCGGTCTCGTCCTCTGGACCAGCATGCCGTCATGGCAGAGCCGCAGCATCCACAGGTGACAAACCCTCGTAACGGAAAGTCCGCATTGAGGTCCTTGCGTGCTGGAGCTTTACTTTGTCCGTTTAGCCGCTTTTGAATAGCCTGGAAAGTCTCATAACTGATCAGGGGCTCATGTTTCCCAGGATGGAGTGTGATATTCCAAGGGGAATAGGTGATGTACCCTGAATAGAGGACCTGCACCAGCAAGTTGTTGACCCGCTGATAATGGACTTTCCCATCTCGCCCCCTTGGAAAGGCCTCATGAGACTCCAGGAACCGCTTGACCTCGCTCTGCGTTTCAAATCGACCCCGTGCATAGCCTTCTAGAGTTTCAGTGATAATGGACGCGAGTGGTTCATCCCGTACCAGCATTTTGCCGTGGCCGCTCACGCGCTCATAGCGGTAGCCGATCGGATGAAAAAAGACCCAATAGCCGTTCATCATCCGGGCTTGCATGCGGTGAACCACCTGTTCGGTGTTTTTCTGCCGCTGATGTTGCGAGACACTAGCCAGAAGATTTTCCACCAACTGGCTATCACTATCGTCTCCAAATTCAATTGAAGGACTTTCTAACTTTCCCCCGGCTTCCCCAATGGCCATACGAAGTTGGATATGTGCTTCCAGCCCACGCGCCAGACGGCTAATGTCATCAATGATGACGATATCTTGTTTCGTCTCCCGTGCTCGTAGAAATTTCAGCATCGCTTGCATACCAGGACGGTCAATCAAACTACCTGATATACCTTCATCCTTAAACACTTCCACAATCTCGTAATGTTTATGTTTCGCGTACTCGCGGCAGCGTGTTTCTTGTGAACCCAACCCATCACCTTTGGTGACTTGGGCGGTACTGGACACGCGGCAATAAATCACGGCCTTTGGTATATGACTTTGCTTTGACATGGGTTTCGCTTTCATTTCTATTGCTTATGAATCTTTCTTGTTCTCCAAAGGTGGAGGCATTGAAGAACCAATGAATGTTTCAGGGTTGGTGTCCTTCGATTCTATGGACCCATTCTTCCCTTGGCAATCTCTATTTTTCTCTTTACCACGCCCCTGTTGTAAGGGATGAATACCCCAGCCCCGATCAGCAAAGCCTTCCATGATCTGCCAGACCGTTTGGATTAATTCCCGCTTCTGCTTGTCGGTCAGGTCAAAGCCTTCGACGAAGCGGGTGTATTTCTGAATATCTAAGGACATGACAAGATCACAACGATTCCTTACGGCTGGCTGTAAGACAGACGCATCATAAAGGGTTAAAACGAATGACTGAAAAATATATAACATGAGAAGGTTTCCTGGTTGGGAAACAGGACGCATGGTAGTGTTGTCTGAATTGGAGAAATCAGAAAAGCGGTTTGTTCGATGAAGAACTCTCAACACCAGGCAAGCAATTTTTCGTAATAAAAAGTATTTGATATGGTTTGGGTGAGTTCAAAAATAAATGTACACGATTTGTTCTCATTTGCCGAGTCAAAAATGGAAGAATAAAGAGATTGACATTTGTATAGACAAATGCATAACGTCATGCTATGATAAATCTACAGGTAAACGGCTTTGATTGGGATGAAGGGAATCGGGAAAAGTGCCAGAAACATGGGCTCTCCCAGAAGGAAATTGAATATTTCTTTCACCAACACGAGGTGTTGGTTGCCCCCGATCCCAAGCATTCCGATGAAGAGGAACGTTATCTGGCCATTGGACGCTCTAAAAAGCACAAGCCGATGTTTGTAGTGTTTACCCTGCGGGATGTGAATGGAGAGAGGTTAATCCGGCCCATTAGTGCCCGTTATATGCATGAGAAAGAGGCGAAACGATATGAAGAAGAAAGTGCCAAAATTGAAGAGTGATAAAGACGCTGAAAAGTTCCTGGACCAGGATTTGACGGATTACATCAATCTGAAGAATTTCACCTCGGTCAATTTTGAGATGCTTCCGAAGGACAAGCAGGTCAATCTACGGTTTTCAGAGCAACTGCTTTCGGCAGTACGGCAGAAAGCAGACCAAGAAGGTATTTCCTACCAGAAATATATCCGCAAGGCCGTTGAGGAATCCTTGGCCTCGCAATAAACTTCTGGCCCTACCTTGTCTTCTCGTAAGCACCTGAATTAACAAGCAATGGGGTCTGACGCCAGTTCGGTTACGGTTCATGTCGGATCATCTCGAGAACATTAACTGTATTACAGCTGCCTGAAAGCCTTAACGGTAAGGATTACCGCAAGATGTGTGTTGTACTACAACACATCTTGGCAAGGGAGATGCTGCGCTCTCCCGTTGCATCCCTCTAGCCTTGGAGCTGTGTTGGCATCCGCCCACTTCACACCATCAAAACGTATCGCCGTTTTATCATTCGCAAGAAGAGACTCCGCATTCCCATAGAACCTCCAGGTTACACCTTACAAGCTTCACCCTTTTTTCCCTAAATATTTTGATGCTTGGTTTTTCACCCAAATCTCGTTCATCGTAGGAAGAGGATTTCTTGCTGCAAGTTTTGCAGCACGTTCAAGGATTTTGATAATGGGCCGATTGCTAATTTTTCTCCGAGATGTTTCGGAGAACATAGTTTCAAGCAAGATTTCATTAAATTGAACTTTAGGAAGTGATCGTTGGATTTTTTCTTCAAAGAGTTTTTCTAGGCTTGCACCAGGGTACTGATCTTTCTTACACGCCATTATGTCTTTTCCGGAAAAAAGTGCTTTGCCGCAGACTATTTTATTTAGCGCCGTGGCAATTTCCTGGCATGAATAATTATCGAATTCGAATGATATTCCCCAGATTTTGATATACTCTGGTCGAGTAACGAATAGGCGATGTTGGTGGATGGATTTAGCTTTTTTGGCTCTCTTTTGAAGGTTTCCTGCATATCCTTCATTGTCTAAAATTAGAAAGGCAAAAGTTTGATGATGATGTAAATAATCAATCAGTCGAATAATTGCTTGATATTGCTCCTTTTTCCCGCCCGTTGCATTATCGACACCGCGTAAATTAATGATCTCGATTCCGTATGTTCCTGGGTGGGCACTAAAGTATTCCTCAAAAATCTTAGTCACAGCCAATTCTTCAGTTTTACCTTCTACAAGCAAGCAAAGAGACGGCTGAGGATTTAATTTATACTGATTAACTACAAACTCTAAATAGCGACGAGTGTCTTTTCGTACCTCTAACTCTGGAATGTGTGTGATGATGGTTCGTGTAATTTCATTGGGATTGGGTAATTCTTCGCTGTAGAGGTCTTTGTATAGAAGGCGAAGCATGTTTGCTCCTGCACGGATCGTCTCAGCACGTAAAGCTTGGCCTTTTAATTTCTGTCGTTCATTTACAGATATAAATTGAACAAGTTGATACCAACTATCCAAAGGATCGCAGGATGATTGCGCGATGGATAATCCCTCATAAGCATGCTTTAATTTTTCGGGTGTGAGATCAAAGAGTTCTTCTGCAGAATGTGGTTGCCAAATACGAACAGCCTCATCCCAATCATAGTTTTTCTTTAATACAGTGATCCATTGGTCTGAATAGAATCTTCCTCCTGTTTTGATGGTTCGCTGGTCTGTTTGGGTTTGGGGATAATATCGATTAGATATGAATTGACATAGAAGTGCTGTGCTGCGGCGGTATTCATGGGTGGCAAGACTTTCTCCTTGACTTTGAAATAACTCAATCCAGCGCCTTCCTTTCTTTTCCCAGTCAATTTCGTGTTGCTTACCCTTATCCAAAAAATCATCCATATGAACATCAAGACTCATGGCCGAAAGGACAAGGCTCAGGTGGTCAATTTGAAAGATCGAATAATATCCCTCTTGAGCATGGTCTTTATGGTCTGGCACAGAATATTTTTGCTTTATGTCAGTTGTGTCCCACGCCCAGCCTTTAACAAACCAGTTATTATTTTCAACCAATGGGATTGCAAATGAGGGGCTGTCTTTTTCTGGAGTTTTTACTCGGAAAATAGGTGAAAACAACTCGAGGCGTTCCAATCGAAAAAGACGCTCGCGGTTTATGTTTAAGTCACGGTCTCTGCAGAACTTAATGAAATTGTTTGTGCCCAGAATCGGGCAAGCAATAATAGCGCTAGAAGCTATAATTTTTTGGGCAGCATCTTTAGGGATAGTGAGCAAGTTTTCTGACATAATTCCGAAGAATAGCCAATGTTAAGAATAAAGGAAACGCCGTTCTTAAAGGCCAGATGCTGAGACTTAAAAAGATGGGCTGAAATCAGAAGGAGAGCTTTGTAGAATTAGGTTTCAATCATATAAATTCTGAAATAATTAGTTCTAAACTATTGGCCAATTGCGCGCCATCTATTCCGCCGTTCAATTACGGCCAGCATTTCGGTTGCTGGACTTCAAGCAGGGGTTTTGTTCCCTGCACGACGACTAAGGATGCGTCCTTGGATGCATTTCTTATCTGCCTTCGGCTCTGCCTCGCCTTGAGCTCTCTCCAGACTCGACACAAACCAGCCACCCCTTAGTTTGTTATTCTTTAGTATGGCAAATTTAAAGATGTAAGCAATAAATTCAGGGGTGCTGTATGAAGTTTAAGGGGTTCCCCTATCTTTAGATTCCTTAACTTTTGAAAGATTTCCAATGCTATCTTGAATGGCCCTGAGTAAAACTCTGTCTTTTGTAAGGTCTGTAAGGCTGGTTAGGACAATGTATACGGCAAGCCCAATTAAAAGCGCGGTGACACCATATAGCATCGAGATGGGGTCTAAAGGAATTTTGTCTGTTTCACCCATGTGGGAAACTTTAAAGACCTGGACAAGGGTTTCAATTGAAAGTGCGATGAGAATGGCGGTAATGAACCGTATCACCGTTCTCCTTGCTGGACTAGGTTTTGTTAAATCTTTATAAAAAATAATTTCTTCTTCCCACAATGTTTTCACCAAGTCCAACATTGCTAACGCTACTGTAAACGTAACAAGAATATCTAAAAAAACTGTGATATCAAAATGGTGTGATGTGTTGGATGAAAAGAATGCGGCCTTATAGTCCCATTTAGGAAATATTATATCTTTAAGAGCCATCACTAGTTCTGCAATCCCACCGATGAATAAAATACCTGTTATCCCTCCTAAAGTGACTAATAATGTCCTATATATCCTATTGAAAATATTTTCTCTTTTATGTCCGTCCACATCGCCATTAAGAAAAGCTTGCAAACCAGAAAGGTCAGCGTCCATTACTAAAATTTTTCTTTTACTTTTTTCTCCTATTGCTACAGATTTTTCCTCTATTGCTACGGAGGCAGATATACATGGAAATCCTGTAGCTGTAGAAAGATAAGGTTCTGTAACGTGGACAATTCCGCTCTCTCCGTCAAGATCTACTTGTCTAAAATAATCTCGGTTTTTCCGTCCGCTGTTAGTCGACGCTTTTTCCCTGTTTTCCTGCTGTAAATACCTACTTATGCGAGCTTCATTATCGGAGGTACTTGCGAACATATAAGCTCCAGCAATTTCACACTTATAGCTATCATCAATAAGATCACCTTCCGCGTTTAAAATGTAGACCAAATCTATAAATTTGAAAGGACCTGCAATACGTTCCAATCCCTCCCGCCGAATCCTACGGTCATCGATAACTTCTTGTTTGGAAATATCTTCCAATAAGGAGGTGAGGAACTCCTCGGCAGGTTCTAAAATATCAGGATACGAATTGATTATTGAGATATAGTCTTTCTTTGACATAATGGCCGGCGATAATAAGGGATTTGACAAAAAAAATATAGGGTAATAGGGTCGTTACTTAAGTGTTTAAAGATAAAAACCGAAGGATATTCTTAATGAGTAATGCCAACTCTGCAGTAGATTGCCCACCATCTATTAAGCAATTAGACGAAATTGTGTCTGAAATGGAAAAGGCACTTTCAACATCTGGTGCGTTACTTCCAATCTTCAGGCCTTTGCTTCACGAAGCAACGATGGAATTATCTTCAGTTTTGGGAATGATTTATGGTGGGAGAGTTGGAAATCCTGAAATTCTTGAAAAACGGCTGAGGAAAGCCAATAAATACCTGGGTAATGAAATAATCGCTAAATCTACAAAGCTTATGGAATTTAGCTCAAAAGCCAGACTGGTCATCGACGCGGCAATTAGAGAAATCTACAAATTAAACCAACCTCATGATCTGGACCCTCGAAATCCTTCAAGAGTAGAACACTTCGAACATACTCACTCCTAGCAACAAAGAGGTGCTATTTTTTTGAGCTTCCTATTCGCATCCAGATAGGAAGCTCTTTTTGTAAGTGATGGAAATTGTGCACATCATGCTGACCTGCCCATTGTTAATTAGGCCCTTTCCTGAGAATAAAAAACCTATTCAACTTCTGATCCCATAGCCCAAGGTCCAAAAAAATTAATTTCCATTCTAGTCGCAGTTTGTTTGGAAGTGGTTCATTGGCTGTTTCATATAGACGTTTGACGTAAGTAGGATCATCCAGCAATGGATCAACATCTCGAATAACACGAGAATAATCCTGGGCCAGCATTACTAAATGCAATGCATGGCCTGACGTAGTTATAGCTCCGGATATCACAACAGAATCGCTAGGCCTTCCTCTTGAAGAGTGGGCATCGAAAGTAGCCCACAATCGGGATCGTTCTTGTGACATTTCATGGTGGGAAGAAGAGCTGGAAACAAATACAGAATGATCAAAGACTCCTAACACTTCGAATTTTTCGCGAGACACGTAGGCAAACAGAATCTCGTTAGTGCGGGCGGCCAATCCCTTCTCACCACAAATTGGACCTAAATGGAAATGGTGATAACCCATTACTGTGAGGAGAAAGTCTTTATCCGCCCAACGGTTAACATTTGGTCCAGTTCCTGAAGCTTCAGGTGAGTAGCCTCTGGTATGTGGTTTCAAAGATAAATATGTCGTTAAATCTTCACCTTCCGTTACCTTTTTTAGGAAAGTGGTAATCAGACCTGATAAAATTCCCCCTCTTGGGCTGTCTTCCACTTCACAATATACTTCAACCACTCTTGGCCTAATTGATACGTACCGAGAAGCCCAGTTTGCGTAGTGAATCAACAGCGTTCCTAAAGGTTCATTTAATAGCTTTTGTCTAGTTTGCTTGTTGTTTGGAAAGATAGGAATATTTTTAGCTATCGTTAAGCAAAACTTTTTAACTCTTTTTGATTCGCTCATTTGTAGGTGAGAGGCGATAATTAAAAACGCTTATGCCAATACAAGCACCCCTCTTACAATTTTAATTCATTTCGGGATCATAGTCCCGTCTTCTAATGAATGTCTTTGTCAAGCGATCTTCAGCATCGAATAATTTCTGCTGAAATATAGCTTCTGGCATTTCTCTCATTTCTAAATATTGTACAACATCCTTTTTGAGTTGGATGGCCAGCTTTTGATGTTGGCGTTTGATAGGCCGGACCTGATCTTGCAGATTCTGCCGGTCCGTAAGCTGACGGTCTATCAAAGCTTGCTTTTCTTCTCTATCGCGGATATTTAAGTTTTTGACCTCCCGTTCATTCTGGGCTCTGATTTTTTGATACTTCCCTGTCATCCTTGCCCAAAGGGATTTAAAGCCTTTTGGCAGACGCTGATAACGTTTTTTTTCTTCATCTTTACGGCGCTCATTCTGCCTTTTTTTCAAGTCCTGGCGCTGTGTTCGGTGGGAGTCTTTCATCGACTCTTTCTTTTGCCTGAAAGGCTCAAGAGATTTATTCATACCACTCTGGACTTGGCATATATATGTTTCCAGCATTTGGCTCATACGCCCGGCGATTTGAGCATTAACCTCTTTCGTACCTGGTAGGGCCTCCAAATTTCCAAGACGATGTTTAAGGTCTTTGGTCTTCACCCCCATCCAGCGGCTCAAAGAGTACACCTCGCCGCGATAATCAATGGCGACAAAACCACGTCGGTCACCTTTGGCCAGATAATACCCATACTCATTTAAAGCCTTTTCTAATGAGGTCTTATTGTCCGAAACCGCCCAGCAACCCTGGAAAAGCTGTTTAATCACTTTCGGATCTTCCTGTAGGCGCTTGGCCTGTTGCCACTCTTTTAGGGAAAAATTGAGAGGATTGCGTTCCTCCTTATTCATCAGGCCAAGGGGCATTTGCCAGCCATATTGGAAATATAACTGGCGGGAAATATTCTGAAGCTTCATTTTGAAATACGGCAGGTTGATAGCTTTCATCTCATTCGTATCAATCCGTGACCAGACAGCATGGCAATGCCGTCTGCCTTCCTTCTCATGAAACACGATGGCGCGTGGCTGATTTTCAAGTTTCAACTCTTTTTCAATATCCGTTAGCGCTTTTTCAAAATACTCAACTGGGACAGATTCGGATTGAGGCGGATTTAGGCTTAGGGAAAACATGAATTGCTTACAGCGCGTGCCTTGACTGATGGCGTGGATTTCTCTCAAAGCCCCATCCAAGTCTTCTGAGACAAAGCCGTAGATTTCATGAATTTCAACATGCTCGTTTTCCTCCACCTTTAAAAGATGGGTCGCCAGTTGCCTGGCTCCACCACGTTGTGAGCCTTTCAGAATCATGATCTTTCTCCACTATTAAACCTAGAGCTGCCATTAGGACATGACGCATCCACCGGATATCCGAACAGCCAGCGTGAATGGCTTGTTCGGTTTCCGGTGTGACTTCCAGAATTCCTTTATTCACGGATTTGGCTAGTTGGTTCATATTGTTGGCGAGGCGTGATTTGCCCAGTTCGCCCAGGACTTTGGCCAACTCCTGATGGTCTTTGACTGGAAACTTATTCCGGGTTCGCCTTTTAGGGATTGAGCTTTCAAAAAGACGAGAACGGATATAAGCCCCCAAAGACATGCCTGCCGCATCCTTATCAAGCTGCGTGCGTTCTTCTGGCGTCAGGCGTAGTGAGAAAGGCGATATTTGCTTTTTCTTGGGTACAGGCATATCTTTCACTTTTTCTAAAATTGACATAGCACGGCCAAACCCTGTTCCTGGGAAACAGAGCCGATACGTGCCATGAATTGTCTTGGTTAAACCGAGGGAAAAGAAAAACGCCAGCCCAGTAAGATTCTGGACTAGCGTTTAAAGTAGGTACTACTGAAATACAGTATTATCGGGTATTACAGAGATGGGCTGAGATCGACCGAAGCGCTCTGAAGAATGAAGTCCCACTCTGCTAAAATCAGGAATAGTTGTTTCGAGACTTCTCCATCGGGCTCCACCATTTACATACTTTTCAGGTATTAACGCTTGAAAAAAGCCTTCCGGTCTTCACTTACAGGCTAATTGTCGGCCCCTCCTGCAATCAAAATGGAACCATCCGGATAATCTGCCAATAAGATAAAAACGTAGAAGAAGGAGGCCTAGGTTGTTTCCCTCTCCTATGGGCTCGTCGTCTTTTCGGTGACCCACCGATACCCTTTCCCTCGCATGCATTGTTCAATAGCCTGGCCGCTCATGTCGGGATTGGCGCCAATTTTATCGCCCAGTGTCGCCGGTTGCGGTTCTTGAACTATTCCCATCGTTTGGCATTCGCGGTAGTCTTGTTGGACGGTTTCGGGAGATGTCCCTTCTTTGACCCACTGGCCTCCCATACATCCCACAAATAGACAAGTAACTCCGACAATAATATATACGTTGTTCATGAAGCCCTCTCTCTTTTAATGAGTTGAATTTTCAGCAGAAAGATCGTTGTGACATTTGGTCAATTCTGTGATGGCTCCAAAGGAGGCGTATGGCATTGCGAAAGGTCGAACCCATCGATTTTATTCAACCCTTCGGCCTGAAGTATCTGTTGTGCAATAACTGACAAACCTACCTGTTCTCAATGGGGTTTTTAATTCCCAGAGCGACATTGGCAATCGCCTCATCTCGATTGGGGACACTGGTAATTGGTTGAGCTCCGGTCGGCAACGCTTGAAGTTTCCCGAAGACGGACAGAGACCAGAGACAGGGACGGAGGATGATAGGGATTACACAGGCTGTTTTTTCCTGGTGAAGCTCCATGGCTCAAACCATCTCATTGTCATAGCAATAATCGGAGTTGAGAAAATCCGGACTGACCAGAAGAAGGATGATCTGTGCTGTAAGGAGATTGTCATTGATTTGATCTTTCCATTCCTGGCCTGCGGTAATATCCCGATCGTGCCAGGAAGAAATTAATCCACCTCGTTCGAGAATTGCTAAGTGTTTTGCCAGTTCGTCTTTTAAGGATTCTTCTTCATGGGCATATGAATAGAACACCTTCATCGGTATTTGCTGGTCACTGTTCATGAGGATCCCTCTCCGCTCCTTAAAAAGGAAATCCGGTTTTCTGCTACCATTTCCGGTTGCACTTATCATTTGATAGTAATATGGCAACACCGAATTAGTTAGATTCTACTCATTTCAAATTTCTGTCAAGGCTATTGATAATTTCCCAAAATTGTAAAATTGTATTTTGAATGAGGGGAAGTGCATCCGTTTTTTTGGGGGAATCTTTAATCGTCTCCGTTCGTTTTCTTCTACGGGGCTTGCTTGCGGTCCTACTGAGATCAGTCAGGTTTGTCCGGGCGAGGGCCACTGAGGGTGCACTCCATAGGGAGAACTTTCGTGGGCATTCCCCATGTGAATTAATTGATGACGAACTGGCTATATGATTGCCCGCAGTTGAACCATTAAATTCGGAATTCAATAGGATCACCTCAATACACCACAATATTCACCAGCTACACGAAGAATAGTTTTACTTTTTCTTTGGCTGGCAATTGGTAAAAAAGATGTTCGCTCCTTTCGATCAACCTGCAGGACATCTAGGTCAGGAATCCATTTACGATATGAGATTGGCATGGGCGATGATTTGACCTTAAAAGAACGGGCGACTGTGCGCACGCCAATGCAATGGTCGGATGAGGCCCAGACTGGCTTTTCCACAGCTGGACACACGATTCATCCTGTCATTGAATCCGGTATGTATAGTTACAAACAGATTAATGTGGAAGCGCGACGACGGGATCCCGGCTCTTTACTGAATTGGATGGCCCAGACAATTCGTTTACGCAAAGAATGTTCGGAAATTGGCTGGGGCATGTGGAATATCCTTCATACAGGCTTTTCGAAAATGCCCGGCATGCGATAGGATCGGCCGGGTAATTCTCTGGTGGTGCTGCATAATTTCGATGAAAAACCGCAAGAAGTGCGGATTCGTCCTGGCGTGAAAGGCGGAGATCGGTTAGTCAACCTCTTGGCAGAGGAAGAAAGTCACAGTCCTTCTTCCGGCATCCATAAAATGGCACTTGAATCCTACGGGTACCGCTGGTTTAGAGTAGGAGATCTGAATTATGTTATCCACCGGAAGCGGGCCTGACCTCCCTACATCGCGCTGAGATAGAGAACCTTTACCTAACTATAGCCTTGGGCCGATGCCATTGAGGCTATCGATATTTCTTCCGCCCGCCTCCCCGTACCGGTCCTAAAACCTCTGAGTTTCCTCTAGAAACCTAACTCAATTTATGTTAATTGTGCATAACATTAGTTAACTTTATGTAGTATTATGCGATTTTCTAAAAAAAGTGAATACGCCTTGCGGGCCATGACTGAGCTGACTCAGGAGTTCGGGAAGGGACTCGTGCAACGACGATCCCTGGCGGCGCGGCAGAATATTCCATTGGGTTTTCTGGAAATGATTTTGTTGTCGTTGAAAAACGCCGGGCTCATCGGGAGTCGTCGTGGCGCCCATGGCGGGGTGTTTTTAATTAAGTCGCCCCGTGAAGTCACCTTGGGCCAGATTATTCGGCTTCTGGATGGCCCACTCGCCCCGATTGCCTGTGTGAGTCAGACGGCGTATCAGAAATGCCGGGATTGTCCCCATGCGGCAACGGCGGCGTGTCCGATTCAGCGCATCATGCTGGATGTGCGGAACGCCATTGCATCGGTCCTTGATCATTACACTCTTGAAGATTTTGTCTTTCCCCAGGAGGGAGGGGCACTACTCAATCTGAAAACCCAACCATTGTCAGGTGCAACACAGAAGAAAAAGAAGTCGTCGGATAGTCAATTTTAGCCGGTTTTTTTTTGCTGTCGTCATGTGGCAAGGTCAACGATAAGAGGAACCTATGGAAACTCATTGGCGTAGTGTGGTGAAAGGGATAAGTTGGCGGGCGGTCGGTACGTTGGATACTACTCTCCTGGTGTTTATTTTTTCTGGTGAACTCCTTCTTGCCGCCTCCGTTGGCCTGACGGAATTGGTCACGAAAATATTTTTATATTGGGTTCATGAGCGAGTCTGGCAAAAAATTCACTGGGGGCGGATATATCCGACAACCAGTTCTCCATAGTTTCTCAATAAGTGATATTTTCTTCCATCACAAAAGGATAAATGATATGGCACGGCAAATACTGATGACTGGGGCGCTGATGGCTCTCCTTGGTGTCGCGATTGGCGCTTTTGGCGCGCATGGACTCAAATCATTTCTTTCGGAACAGATGTTGGCGGCCTTTGAAACCGGTGTGCGGTATCATTTGATCCATGCCTTGGCCATCCTTAGTGCCGGATTGAGTCTGGCGAATGTTCCCCTTCGCCCGTTCAGATGGGCAGGTTGGGCCTTTTCCCTGGGCATCGTGTTGTTTTCAGGAAGCCTGTATGTCATGTCCATTTCCGGTGTGCGTGGACTGGGGATGATCACGCCTCTAGGAGGCCTGTGTTTTCTGGTGGGATGGGGCTTGCTGGCCCGAGGGTATTGGAAAGCCTTTCCCGCTGAGAACACTCCATTCTCTCGGCCGGATGGTACCTAGTCGAGACCTCCTCTTGCTCTGATTAAGGCGTTGGTGTTTCTTTCTGAGGCAATGTGTTTTTGACGATAAATGGCGGACTGGCCTCTCCCATATAAAGCGTTCGATGGGGAAAAGGAATTTCAATGCCATTTTGGTCAAAGGCTTTTTTCAGACGTCGCCGGTATTCTCGCCCGACTCCCCATTGCTCGATGGGAATGGTTTTGATTCGAGCTTTGATGACGACTTCCGATTCCCCAAAAGCATCCACTCCCAGTATTTCAATGGGTTCCAGGATTTTTCTGCCTAATTGCTCATCTTGTTGCAGGTCTTTTCCGACCTCCCGCATGATTTCTGTCACGCGGTCAGTGTCCTCTTTATAAGCCACGCCGATATTCATGACATAGGCAGACCAATCTTTCGTCATATTGGAAAGGGTCGTGACGGTGCCATTCGGGAAAATGTGGACCGTTCCCGCCTGGTCGCGTAGGGTAATGGTTCTAAAACTGATGGCTTCGACTAAGCCACCGGTTCCATTGACCACGGCCACATCCCCGATCCGAACCTGGTTTTCTAAAATGATAAAAAATCCGTTAATGACATCCCGAACCAGATTTTGGGCTCCAAAGCCGACGGCCAGTCCCACGATCCCGGCACTGGCGATAATGGGTGTGATATCCAACCCTATTTGATCCAAGCCCATCACGACGGCAATGACCCAGACCAAAGTGAGGCCAATGGTCAGAAGCAAGCCGATGAGAGTTTTAACCCGTTTTTCACGGGCCAGGCGGTCCTTATCATCATTTTCCCTTATGGTGAGTAAAAAGATTTCGAGTCTGTGCAGGCCAAACCGAACGGCTCGTATCCCGACATAGGTAACCACCAGGATAAGGAGAAGGCGCAAGCTGCCTTCCATTATGACGAGCGATTTGGCTGCGAGGAAGGGAGTAAGCTTTTCAAAACCAAAAGATTCCATCTATGACCTCCTTAAAAAGAAACAGAATGGTCAGTTTGTGAAGGACTGTTTCAACTCGGGCCAATCGAGAACCTGAGCCGGAGTAGAATGCCTATTCTTTCAGGGGACCGGAGCATTGGCAAGCCGGAAGGGAGTGCGTTGCCATGTATCTACAATCCGGGCTGAAGAATTTGAGAATGAAGTCAGTTGTAGAGGTATTGCCAAGCGACTCTTTTTCACGGAGACCTAGGCCACATTTCAGGGCCCTCCCTTGACACATGGGATCTTGGGTGGTAAAAAAATCAGAATAGGTCGTCAAGGACAATGAAGTCCAATGGTCGGCCTCCATACAATAGAAGAACGCGGACAATGAAGTCCTCAGCCAAAAATTTGGTTGGGGATTTTTTTTTGCCTTTTGAGCCCATGACCTCTCTTTGGAGTTAAAGAAACACAAAAATTTTGGTCAATAAAGCGTGGCTCATCGTGACCGAGGCAAGGTGGCGTGGAAAATCCTGGTCGTGTTTTGGCGAGTGCGACCTCAAAAACATGGAGGGCTACATGATTGGAGACCTAATGGCTGGAATCACCTTTCACTACTCACCTAAGAGTCGAGGATATGGAGGGCTGGTCAGCGTCGGTCTTGCGCTGCTTGCGATTATTGGCGGATCGAGCGTGAGTGAGGCGGCGGTGCTAACCAAGGAGGATTTCAAGCTCTATGGGTATGTGGAGGCGTCCTACACTCAAAATTTCAACTTTCCCAAAAATTCCGGGGCCAATGCCAATGATTTGCGGATCTTTGACGGGGATGCCAATTCTTTCAGGCCCAATATGGCGCAATTGGTCTTTGAGAAGGAAGCGACTAACGGGACCAATGCCGTCGAGCGTGCCGGATTCCGACTCAAATTAGATGTTGGTGAGGATGTGCAATTTACAGGCGGGAGAACCGGGGATGATGTGGATTTCCAGGAAATGTATGTCCAGTATGTCGCCCCTCTGGGCAACGGGTTGGATATTCGGATTGGACGAATGAATGCCTTGGTGGGATATGAGGTCATTGAGAGTCCCTACAATAATAATTATTCCCGATCCTGGTTGTTTGGATTGGGTCAGCCCTTCACAATCACCGGCATTCGTCTGGCCTATGCCGTCAACGAGAAGCTTTCATTGTCAATGAGTGTGCTGAATTCCTATACCGGGTTGACGGAAGATCATAATACGGCGAAATCCGTGGAAGGGTTGGTGTCCTATCATCCCAATGACCAACTTGGATTGAATGTGTATGGAATTGTTGGAAAAGAGAGTTCGAATACGAGATCTGGTTCAGGAAAACGGGTTCTTGTCGGGGGGTATGTGACTTTCCAGGCTACCGATCAATTAGGCTTTGTGGTGGAGGGGTATTATGCCAATCAGGAAAATGCAAGTGCGATCAGCTCGGGGAAAAATGCCCGTTGGGATGGGGTAGCAGGGTATGCCATTTATGATTTCAATGACCAATGGGGCCTCCGTTTTCGTGGAGAAATTTGGGAGGATGCCGGCGGCGATCAGAGCTGCTTGGGGACGGCCGGATCCGGCGGCAATGCGAATGTGTGTACCGTTTCTGCCCCGATAGCACAAACCCTGTGGGAGAACACGGTGACGCTTCAATATAAGCCGGCTCCCTCGCTGATCACGCGATTGGAATTTCGCTATGACAAATCCAATCAAAATGTCTTTTTAGATGGAAAAAATAATTCAACCAATAACCAACAAACACTGGCAGTTGAAGCCATTTTCCTCTTTTAAAAAGAGGTAGAAGGAGCAAGGACGATGAACGTCTATATTCATAAAGCCAGTAGAGCCATATTTTCGGGATTCATGTTTGTCCTGGTATTGAACGGTTTGGGCTCATTCGCGTGGGCCGAGGATGGAGGGGCGTCGCAACTCAATGCCGGGGACACGGCTTGGGTGTTGATGTCCTCGGCGTTGGTGTTGGCTATGGTCATTCCCGGATTAGCGTTGTTTTATGGCGGGATGGTTCGTAGTAAAAACGTGTTAAGTACGATGATGCATAGCTTTATTGCGGTCTGTCTCGTCAGTGTGGTGTGGGTATTTTGGGCCTATAGTTTTGCGTTTGCTCCCGATGTGGGAGGAGTCATTGGGGGACTGAAGTGGTTGGGATTAGCCGGGGTGGGACCCGAACCGCTTGAGGGTTCGACGATTCCCCATTTAGCCTTTATGGTGTTTCAGCTCATGTTTGCCGCGATTACGGTCGCGCTCATTAGCGGAGCCATTGCCGAGCGAATGAAATTTAGCGCCTTTGCCCTATTTGCTGTGTTATGGGTCACGTTCATTTATGCCCCCCTGGCTCATTGGGTGTGGGGAGGTGGGTGGCTGGCTGAGTTAGGGGACTTGGATTTTGCCGGGGGGACGGTCGTCCATATTAGTTCTGGCGTGGCTGCGTTAGCCTGTGCCCTTGTCCTAGGAAAACGCCACGGATATGGTACAGAGAATATGAGCCCTCATAACCTCCCGTTTACGGTGATCGGGGCCAGTCTATTGTGGATCGGGTGGTTCGGCTTTAACGCGGGAAGCGCCCTGGCGGCTAATGGGGTTGCGGCGAGTGCCTTTGTGGCCACTCATGTGGCGACAGCCGCAGGAGCGTTAGCCTGGGTCGGAGTGGAGGGTCTCTATCGAGGAAGAGCAACCGTGTTGGGCGCGGCTAGCGGCGCCGTCGCGGGGCTGGTGTCTATCACGCCAGCCGCCGGGTATGTGGGGCCCATCGCGGCGATTGTGATTGGTTTTGGAGGAGGCGTGGTGTGTTATCTCGGTGTATTTTTAAAGCATAAACTGGGCTATGATGATGCTCTAGATGTGCTTGGCATCCATGGAATCGGAGGAACCTGGGGGGCAGTAGCTACCGGGTTATTTGCCAGCATGGGTGGAGGCACCGGGCTCTTTTTCGGGAATCCCGGCCAGGTCGTCATTCAGTTCATTGGAGTCGGTGCAACCTGGGTGTTCTCATTTGTCGGCACCTTCCTTATTCTCAAGCTCGTTGACGGCACGATCGGGTTGCGCGTCAATCGGGAAGAAGAGGTGCTTGGATGTGATCTTACCCAGCACCGGGAACGGGCCTATGGGTAATGCATGCAAAAGAGATGTGAAGGTGTCGAGAGCGAGCGACGGTCAGATGGGTCCGTCGCCACGACAAATGAAGAGGTTGTTCAGAGTGTCATAATCCAATGGAAGGATGGTTCTTATGAAGCTGATTCAAGCCATTATTAAACCCTTTAAATTAGATGAAGTGAAAGATGCCTTGATCGAGTTGGGTATTCAAGGCATGACGGTCACCGAAGTCAAGGGATTTGGTCGTCAAAAAGGACATAAAGAGACCTACCGGGGGACTGAATATCAAATTGAATTCGTCCCAAAGATTAAACTGGAAATTGCCTTGGCCGATGAGCGAGTGGGGGAAGCGCTGGAAGCCATTATGCGTGCAGCCAAAACCGGCAGTATTGGGGATGGAAAGATTTTCGTGTCAGAGTTGCATAGTGTCATCCGTATTCGTACCGGAGAATCAGGCGAAGGAGCAGTCTGACCATTGCCACCCACCACACTACGTGTTTACTCGAGGAGGGGAAATGAATCTGTTTATTCCACGCTCAACGATGGGAAGGTTGACCGGATTGGTGCTATGGATGAGTCTGAGTCAGCCATTAGCTGTCTGGGCAGTTGAAGATGGTTTGCCGAAGATTGATACCGGGGATACGGCCTGGCTCCTCATGTCTTCGGCGCTGGTGTTGTGTATGACCCTTCCTGGACTGGCCTTATTTTACGGCGGGCTGGTTCGCAAAAAAAATGTGCTCGGGACCATCATGCACACGATGGTGATCCTGTGTTTAATCAGCCTGATTTGGGTGCTGTGCGGATACAGCTTAGCGTTCGGTCCTGATGTCGGAGGGTTAATCGGCGGGCTCGAATGGATTGGTCTCCAGGGTGTGGGGTTGGACCCGAGTCCGACCTATGCGTCGACGGTGCCCCATCAAGTCTTCATGTTCTTTCAACTCATGTTTGCGGCCATTACGGTTGCCCTGATTACCGGCAGTATAGCCGAGCGAATGAATTTTAAAGCCCTACTGTTGTTTGCCGTCTTATGGTCTCTCCTCATTTATACCCCGTTGGCGCATTGGGTGTGGGGTGGAGGGTGGTTAGCCAAGCTTGGAGCCTTGGATTTTGCCGGCGGTGCGGTCGTCCATATCTCTTCAGGGTTCGGGGCGTTAGTCTGTGCCGTGATGCTTGGAAAGCGCAAGGGATTTGGGGCAGAGCCGATGCCCCCCCATGATTTGCCGATGACCGTCCTGGGTGCGGGACTCCTCTGGTTCGGGTGGTTCGGCTTTAACGCGGGAAGTGCGCTAGGAGCCAACGGTGTGGCTGCGGCCGCGTTTCTTGCCACGCACACGGCCGCGTCGGCAGGGGGACTCAGTTGGATGGTGGCTGAATGGGTACATAGGGGTAAGCCGACCGTGTTAGGGGTCGCCAGTGGGGTCGTTGCGGGGTTGGCCACGGTCACCCCTGCCGCAGGATTTATCGGGCCAATGGCAGCCCTCCTGATTGGTCTGGTTGCAGGCTGCGTCTGTTATGCCGCCGTCGTATGGAAAATGCGACTGGGCTATGATGATTCGCTTGATGTCGTGGGCATTCATGGCGTGGGCGGGTTTATGGGCATCCTCGCGACAGGGTTGTTTGCCTCAATCGGAGCCCAGGGTTTGTTTTTCGGTAACGCCGGACAGTTCGGTATACAAGTCGTATTGGCTTTGGTAACCTTGACCTTTTCTGTCATCGGAACCTATCTCATTCTTAAAATCGTGGATGTGACAGTCGGACTGAGAGTCTCCGCCCAAGACGAGGAAATGGGATTGGATCTTAGTCAACATAATGAGCGAGCCTATTCCTAATGCAGGAGGGATGTGGATGAGCATGATTCGGTGGAACGGTCATTGCCTCTGATCCACTTCTGATGAGTGCCTGGCAGTGGTTGCGGCGGTGAGAGCGTGGGATTCCTTTTATAAACTGATGTGCTTGCGAAGGAGGTATTGAATGACCGCGAAAGAAGTGTTGGATTTTGCGAAAAAGAACAAGGTGGAAATGGTCGACGTCAAGTTTGTCGATCTCATGGGTACCTGGCAGCATTTTTCGATTCCCACCTCAGAATTAACGTTGGATTTATTTAAAGAGGGCTCAGGATTTGATGGATCCTCTATCCGCGGCTGGCGAATGATCCAAAACAGCGACATGCTGATCGTGCCTGATCCGAATACCGCCCGCATGGATCCATTTACGGAGATTCCGACGTTAAGCATCCTGGGGGACGTGCAAGATCCGATTACCCGTACCATCTACGAGCGGGATCCACGCGGAGTGGCCCTTCGCGCGGAACAATATCTCAAGAGCACGAAAATCGGGGATGTGTCCTTTTGGGGGCCTGAAGCTGAATTTTTTATTTTTGACCACGTGTCGTTCGATCAAAACAGTCACTCCAGTTACTACTTTGTCGACTCGGAAGAGGGCATTTGGAATTCCGGAAAAGATGGCGTAAACCTCGGATCCCGCCCGCGTCACAAGGAGGGATATTTCCCCGTGGCCCCTGTTGACTCGCAACAGGATATCCGGTCGGAAATGTGCCGGGAAATGGAAAAAGCCGGGATCAAGGTGGAGAAACATCATCATGAAGTGGCCACCGGAGGGCAAGCTGAAATCGACCTTCGATTCGACACCCTGGTCAAGATGGCCGATCAGATGATGATGTACAAATATATTGTGCGCAATGTCGCGCGTCGACATAACAAAACTGTCACTTTTATGCCCAAACCGCTCTACGGGGATAATGGCACCGGAATGCATACCCATCAGAGTATCTGGAAAGACGGGAAACCATTGTTTGCCGGGAAGGAATATGCGGGTGTGTCGCAGATGTGCCTGTATTATATCGGCGGCATTCTCAAGCATGCGCCGGCGTTAGCCGCGCTCACCAACCCGATTACGAACTCGTATAAACGGCTCACCCCGGGCTTTGAAGCGCCGGTGTTGCTAGCCTACTCCAGTCGGAACCGCTCAGCGGGCATCCGGATACCCATGTATTCGCCAAGTCCCAAGGCCAAACGCATTGAGGTCCGGTTCCCTGATCCCTCGTGCAATGTGTATTTGGCCTTCAGTGCCATGCTCATGGCCGGGTTAGACGGGATTCAAAATAAAATTCATCCGGGCGAAGCCATGGATAAAAATCTCTATGACTTAGAGCCGGAGGAATTAGGGAATATTCCCTCATTACCGTCGAGTCTGGAACAGGCCTTAAAGGCTCTTGAGGATGACCATGAATTTCTCCTGAAAGGCGGAGTGTTTTCCGAGGACCTGCTGGAAGCCTGGATTGGCTATAAACGGACCAATGAAATCGATGCCATTCGAGTCAGGCCACACCCGTATGAATACGCTATGTACTTTGATTGCTAAGCGCTGAAAAATGGCCTTCCCCGCGTTCCTGTGGGGAAGGCAAACGGATGTCTAACGCCCGGGTGAGTCAATATGAAGGAGATCAACATTTCCTTTTGATGCCCGGGCGTTACTGTTTGGGAAACCGTTGAAGGAATTGTTTGCGAATTTTCGTCATTCTGGTGTGAATGGCATGCTCCAGGTCGTCGGCTCCCTGAAGCCAGTTTGTGGTGAGCATCCCGAGCCGGCGAGCTAAAAACACCATTTCATCAGAACCGGATGGTGGCAGGACAAGATCCTGGGCATGGCCACGGACTATTCTGAGTCCATCAATGAGTTGTCGAAAATACAGATAGTCGTCTTTGAGCTGAGCCCCATCTTCAAGAGTGAACAGGCCTTCGCCGCTCAGGTGATCGATAGCCTCCAGCGTATTGGGCGTGCGAACGGAAGGATGGTCGTGCCCGTGCATGAGTTGGAAATATTGCACAGTATACTCCACATCAAGCAGGCCACCGGCTCCGTATTTGACATGCGTAGTTCCCGGCTGGACCAACTCTTTGATTTGACGCTCACGAAGATGGAGGGCCGTCTGAAGATCCCAGGGGTCGGGGGCATACACAAATTGGTCACGATGCCGTTCAACGGCTTTTCCTACCGCACGATTTCCAGCAAGAAAACGGAGCTTGAGTAACGCCTGTCGTTCAAAAGGAGCGGCTCCACCTTGTGGCGCATAATAGCGCTGAATTTCTTGGAGGGAATTAGCGAGGAGGCCTTTTTCCCCATGCGGGCGCAATCGGGTATCCAGGTGAAAAATGCCTTCCTGCTTGGCTTCAATCCATTGGAGAAATTCCTGCGCCCAGCGTTCAAAATAATCTGAGGATTTCTGGTCCGTCTGGCCTCGCGAGGGTTTGCCCGGCATGTGATAGACGAACAGAATTTCGATATCCGAGGCATACCCTAATTCGCCGCCTCCGAGTTTTCCTAATCCAAAAATCGCCATCGAAGGAGGAGCGGTGAGAGAGGCTTTCGGATTGATCGCCTGTTGAGAATGCAGAAGGGCCTGGTTGAGAATGACATCAGCGAGATTGGTCAGGGCCTCGGAAAAGTCGGGGAGGGGACTATTTTCCAGGAGATGACGCATGTCGATTCGAAACAGTTCTTCGTCTTTCCATTGATTCAAACGCTCTTTTTTGTGGACAGGAGATTTGGCTTTCAGCAATAACGGCTCGATGGCCTTGCTGAGTACAGATTTTGATTGAATCAGGGGGCCTTTTTGGTATTGATTCATCATGGGCAACAAATTGTCATGTTGCCGTCGGAGTAAATCCTCCCACAGGTAATCACTGCTGCCAAAGAGTTGAGCCAGTCGTTCGAGCGTGGAAGCCTGGCTCAGCTTGGTGACATGCGAGGGGGAATTCGCCTGCTCTAACCATAGATCCAGGAATTGATCAAAATGATCGAGCGCTTTCCCGGGGTCCGGTGCCCACCTGAGATAATGGGTGAATTCTTTGAGTAAGGTCGCCGCCGTTCGTAGTTCCTGTTGTTCGCCTTTTCCCTGAATTTTTCCGCCTTGGCGTCCGCGGACGTAGAGACGGTTGCGGACGCGGTGGTTGGCGACTTCAATCTTGGCTTTCACAATATAGATCCCGCGCATGGCCAGGGCATTGGCAAAGGTGTACAAAAACGCCGGCGTATCGGTTGAGCTAATATCCAGAATAGTTTCATGACCGCCGCGCGGATTGGAAAATGTGATGTGGACCGGATGGACCAACTCCGTCGGTTTTTGACGCATGTTCTCTAAATTCTCAACGAGCCGGCGATTCACCTGTCGACGGGCCTGCCGGATCTGATTCTTTTGAAGAAGGACGAGAAGGGCCGTCACCATCTCTTGAAACTCACGTTGTTCGGGTTCGGCAAATTTCAGATCTTCAAGAGCCTGCACATGAAAGACATCCACGACAATTTTCCGGGTCAACCCTCGAGTCGCTTGTGAGGAGGAGCCTGTGGATGTAAGACCCTGAAGTGATGGGGTTGAGGGAAAAGTTGGAGATATTTTTTCTAACGACGTGAAAATTGTGGCCTCTCGAATATCCAGCCCAAAGGAGGATAAGACGCCACAGAATGTGGCAAACTCGGAAAAATAATCGTAACCCACCAGAGTCAGTTGAAATTGCCGGGTGGGCAGAGTCCGGATCGAGATCGCACAGGGTCGTTCAAACGTGAGCTGGTTTGCCAGGACTAAATGTTCCAGGATCGCGGCGGGAGGAAAGCTTTCAAAATAATCCGGGTCCATCTGCTGAACAAAATCTCTGATCAAGGCCGGACGAAGATCAGGACATTGGGTTTGATACGATTGGATCCGCTCTGCTTCGGTCATGGTGCCCGAGTATACTGAAAAAATGTTGGATTGTAAGGTCGGACGCGCTCCCGTATAATTTTCTTTTTTCACGATGACCGCTTTCAAATCACACGCAGCCTCCGAGGGGGATGCTCCTGATGCTTCCCTTCCCGATCCCACGCCTTTACTCCTGGCTTCAGGACTTATCACGCAAGACGTGGCCCGGATACTTCAGGCCTATGGCCTACAGGACTGGAAACGAGCCGACCATAACCTACAGGCCATGGCGGGGGAACCGGTCACCCGGAAGGCCCTGGCGACCATTCTGCCCGCAGTGTTACGCAGCGTCGCGCGTACGGCGGATCCGGATCAGGCCATGAATGAATGGGAACGGTATGTCGACTCCGGTATCCAACGCCTTCAACTCTATCAATATTTAGCAATGGTTCCGCATGTGGTCGAAGTGATGGGCACGGCATTCGGGAATAGTCCGGCCATGGCGCAAACGTTTATTCGTGATCCACTATTAGTGTATTGGATCGAGGATGATGGGGTCCTGCGCCGGCGGATGACCCGGATTGCTCTTGGGGCCAACGTGCAGGCCGCCCTCGGTACCGTGACGAGTTTTGAAGCAAAATGTGAAGCGTTACGGCGGATGAAGCGGCGCGAAATGCTCCGAATCGGGATTCGCGATTTATTGGGGATCGCCACGCCCGTAGAAACCTATACCGTGTTATCGGATCTCGCCTCCATAATCATTCAGGCGGTGTATGAACTGGTGAACCGGGAATTAACCCAGCGGTTTGGCGATTTTGGAGGGGGGGGACCGACCGGGAAAAAGGCTGATGGTTTTTCCGTGCTGGCCATGGGGAAACTCGGAGGCTGGGAGCTGAATTACAGCTCGGATGTCGATCTGATTTATGTGTACCATGCGCCAGAAGGAAAGACGGAAGCGGGGAGGGGACAAACCAGTATTGCGCGTGCCCTGTATTGTGAAACTTTGGCCAGGGAACTTACGGCGGTTTTGACGGCGCCAACAGCCGAAGGCGCCTTGTTTCGCGTCGATCTCCGTCTTCGTCCGGAAGGGGTGGTCGGGCCATTGGCCTCGTCCCTTGAGGATGCCCTCCATTATTACGCGGGTCGAGGCCGAACCTGGGAACGCCTGGCCTTTCTCAAAGCCAAGCCCATTGCCGGAAACCTTCGTGTGGGGCAATCGTTAATCAAAGGGTTGACAGAGTTTGTCTATGGGAATGAAGAAGCCGAAGATGAGGTTTTTCCAGCCATCCAATCACTCCGGTCACAAATTCTTTCCAAAATGATTCGACGGGGGGAAGTCGACCGGCATGTCAAGCTGGGCATCGGAGGCATTCGGGAAATAGAGTTTATTGTGCAAGCTCTTCAACTGCGTTGGGGACAGGCGTATCCCACAATCCGCGACCGGCAAACACTCAAAGCGTTGGTGAAGTTGACGCACATTGAGAAGCTGACGGCACAGGACGCTCGCCTCCTAAAAGAGTCGTATGTGTTTCTGAGAAATCTTGAGAACAAACTTCAAATGGTTCATGAATTTCAAACGCATCTGCTTCCGAGCAAGTCTGAAGAGATTGCCAGATGTGCCGTCAGAATGGGTTACCTCAAACAGGTCACCGTTGCCCAGGCCATGGAAGCGTTTCTGAGCGACTATCGTCGACATACCACCAGGGTGCATCAGTTGTACGACCGCATTCTGTGCTCGTCACCCTCCTAGCGGCTCCGCGATAGACCTTTTTCACACTTCGTGTCCTCTGGGTGTTTCCAGCAGTAGGGGGAATATCGGGTGTGAATCAGTCCAGAGGGGTTGAAAACGATCCAGGGATTGTTATCTCATAGAGTGAGAGGGAAATTTTTCATCTATTCATTCTTTTTTCGGGGAGAAGCTAATGGACCTTAACCGGATGACGATCAAATTACAGGAAGCCCTGCAGGCTGCCTCGGGGATCGCGATGCGACGAAGCCATCAAGGGATTGACGTGGAGCATCTCCTGCTGGCGTTGCTGGAGCAATCCGGTGGATTGGCTCACCCGATATTAGAGCATACGGGTGTCTCGCCCACCGCCGTCAAAAATGCTGCAGAACAAGTGTTGCAAAAAGTTCCTCAGGTTCAGGGGAGTGGGGCGCCCCCCGGACAGGTGCATCTCTCTCCGCGTCTCGGGAAAGTTCTCAACCAGGCGGAAACGGAGATGAAAGAACTTCGTGATGAATATCTGAGTGTCGAGCATGTCATCCTGGCCATGGTCGCCGAAGGAGGCGTCTTTACGTCCATGGGACTCAAACGGGATAAGGTGCTCGCCGGTCTCCAGGAGGTGAGAGGGAATCAACGCGTCACCAGCCAGGATCCGGAAGGGACCTATCAATCACTAGAAAAATATGGGCGTGACTTGACCCGATTGGCAAGCCAGGGCAAATTGGATCCGGTGATTGGCCGGGATGAAGAAATTCGTCGTGTCGTGCAAATCCTGTCCCGCCGGACCAAGAACAATCCGGTCCTGATCGGTGAACCTGGAGTGGGAAAAACAGCCATTGTCGAAGGACTGGCACAACGGATCATTAAGGGGGATGTGCCTGATGGACTTAAAAATAAACGCTTGATCGTGCTCGATATGGGTGCCCTGGTGGCGGGTGCCAAATTTCGCGGGGAATTTGAGGAGCGATTAAAAGCCGTGCTCAAAGAAATTCAATCCTCCCAGGGGCAGATCCTGTTGTTTATCGATGAGTTGCATACAGTTGTGGGAGCCGGCGCGGCAGAGGGGGCCATGGATGCCGCCAATTTGTTGAAGCCGATGTTGGCCAGAGGGGAACTCCATCTGATTGGCGCTACCACCCTTGATGAATACCGGAAACATATTGAAAAAGATGCGGCCTTGGAGCGGCGGTTCCAACCGGTCGTGGTCGATCAGCCTTCTGTGGAAGATACCATCTCCATCCTGCGCGGGTTAAAGGAGCGGTATGAAGTCCATCATGGGGTGCGCATTAAAGATTCGGCATTAGTGGCAGCCTCCCGCTTATCCAATCGATATATCGGTGACCGGTTTCTGCCTGATAAAGCGATTGACCTCATCGATGAAGCGAGTGCGCGCTTGCGAACTGAAATCGACAGCATGCCCGCCGAAATGGACGAGATCTCCCGAAAAGTTCTGCAATTGGAAATTGAACGGGAAGCCTTAAAGAAAGAAACCGATGCGGCCAGTCGCACCCGGTTGACCACGATCGAGCAGGAGTTACAAGACAAACAGGAAGCCTTGAACGACTTGAAAACCCAATGGGATGCGGAGAAGTCGTCTGTCGGGACATTACAAACGATCCGTCAGGAGATCGAGGGTGCCAAACAACAAATCGAGCAGGCTGAGCGGCAGTATGACCTGAATCGCGTGGCGGAGTTGCGTTATGGGACATTGCCCAAACTGGAAAAATCCATGAAAGACGAAGAAGAGCGGCTGGCCAATCAGCAGGGAACGAGCCGTCTGCTCAAGGAAGAGGTCGATGAAGATGACATTGCCGAGGTGGTCAGTCGATGGACGGGCATTCCCGTGAGCCGGCTCCTTCAAGGCGAAGTGGAAAAGCTGCTGCACCTCGATGAATGGTTACACAAACGCGTCATCGGTCAGGATGAAGCGGTCAAGGCGGTGGCCGAAGCCGTGTTGCGTGCGCGGTCCGGCATCAAAGATCCCAATCGACCCATTGGTTCGTTCCTCTTCCTGGGCCCCACCGGCGTGGGTAAAACCGAGTTGGCACGGGCGCTGGCGCATACTCTCTTCGATAACGAAGCCAACATGGTCCGTATAGATATGTCGGAGTATATGGAAAAACATACTGTAGCCCGATTGATCGGCGCCCCTCCAGGGTATGTGGGCTATGAAGAAGGCGGCCAGTTAACCGAAGCGGTGAGGCGCAGACCCTTCTCGGTCATCCTCTTCGATGAAATCGAAAAGGCGCATCATGATGTTTTTAACGTCCTGCTCCAAGTATTAGACGACGGGCGGTTGACCGATTCGCAAGGTCGAACGGTGGACTTCAAAAACACCGTGCTTATCATGACCTCCAATCTGGGCAGTCAGGAGATTTTGGAAGCCCAGCAGCGGAATATGGACTACGAAGGCATTCGCGCGTTAGTGCTCAAAGAAATCCAACAGCATTTCCGGCCGGAATTCTTGAATCGGGTCGATGAAATCGTCGTCTTCCATCCGTTAAAACGGGAGGAATTGGCGCAAATCGTGGAAATCCAATTGGAACGCCTCAGGGTCAGATTAGCGGATCGGCAGATGTCGCTGAACCTCTCTCCGGCCGCCGTGGCCGATCTGGCTGCGCGGGGCTACGACGAGGTCTATGGAGTCCGGCCCTTAAAGCGCCTCCTCCAACAGGAAATCGAAACGCCTCTCTCACGGCTCATCATCCAGGGCAAAGCTGTGGATGGCCAACGAATCGTGGGTGATCTGGTCGACGGCAAATTCGTCCTCACCGCCCAGGAAAAAGTGGAAGCCTAACACCATTACGATTCCCTACCTCTCAACGGGGAGAAAGGTCTTTGTTCTCCCCGTTGAATAGTCCTCTTTAAAGTCTTCTCCTCATTTCACCTTCCAAGATATTCAATGAAGATCATTAAGAAATAGCCTCCCGACGGAATGGCAAATGCCTTCAGAATGGGCTGTTCGGCAAATGGGGAAAACGCCCCTTTCCTAAAGTTCTGGACCTCGCTGATGACCTTCTGCACTTGGGTCTTTCGTGTCGAGCCTGAACTCGTGCTCAACATGAATGACAGCTCATTGAGCACTCGTCCCCGTGCGTGTTCAGCCGTTTGCCGAAAATGGAGGGCTGAAAATATTGCCAACCCAAGGTTGCTCCCTATCACGAGAAGTAGGCTGATTGGAAGATCCCAGTCATCAAAAAACGAAGAGCGCGACACAATCATGACCAAGACGATGATAAAGGGATAATAGATTAAGGTTCCGACCACTTCTGTGAGCTGGCCACAAAACCGCAGACTCTGTTGGATATGGGCCAGGGAAATGGTCAGTGAACTGTGGAACCAGGGTTCCCGTATCGTATGCCGAGAGGGCCATTCAACGCCGTTTTGTAAAACCCAATCCACCATCCGGGCACAAAGCCGTGTCGCATACACCACAAAAAACACCAGGAGCCACATAGTGATCACGCTCACTAATAGAATCCCCTTATCCCACATGAAACAGGTCTCATCCCGGCAAGGGGTGGTTGGAAATCCAATGAGAAAAAAGATCGGACAGGCAAAAAGAAACAGGTAGACAGCCGTCTGAACGACCACACGGGATCCTGCGCATTTGAGGCTCATTAATGCGGTATAGACTTCCCAGCATTCGCGGACGGTATTCTTGGGGGATACGCGACTCCCTAAAGTATCAGGGCCGAATTCCATCCATTTTTTCCATTCGAACCATCCTGAACATTGTCCTGGATGGAGTTGGAATTCCGCTTCCATTTGACGAAATTTGGCCTGAAGGGTTCTGTATCCTCGGCAAAGAAATAAGAGACTCAAAAAGAACGCCGCTAACCGGAGTAATTCAGTTGGCCAGACACTGATGCCTTCCAGCCAGACAAACGGTTCTCCATGTTGGAGTTGATTGGTGATGGACACAAAAAGCGAGCAATAGATACCGACGACTGCGACCAAGAACATCCAGAACATGTGGGACTTGCACGTCGTCTTGGCAAGAAACATTGCTCTCCGGCTCATGGCCGCATAAATCACCCAACTACCAAAGACAATACATCCCAGCAGCAAGAACGTTCGCAAGCCAATAAGGGAAGCCGGCTTTCCATCTTCAAAGTCTGGTCTTGCCGCATGAATGGTGTTGGGAGCGGCACTCAGGTCGTACGCGCCTGTGAGTCCGACCTCGAAGACTCTCGGCGCTCTTTCATAGGTGTGGGTGTCTGGTGACTGGTCGCATGCCCCATGAGAAAAAAAGGAGGGAGCCATCCGACAGACGGTGACGGGGTCAAGAGCCAGCAACGTGGATAAGAATAACGAGGTTTGATAGGCATCACGAAACGGGGGAATCGAGCCTTGCACCTGGTCGTGAAGACGTAGGCCAAAATGGGAAGCAATCAGAAGATTTCGAGTCCATTGATATTGGGCCGGATGGATGAGGCGGGTATCAAGATCGGTGGTAAAGAAAATGACCCCGGGAAATTCCGTTCGCAAGGCTTGGAGGAGCAGCAGTTTGTCATAGACATCTCCTGCCAAAATGCCCATGGCCTTAAAGCCTGGACAGATGGGCCACGATCCTTCCCCCACCTTGTCCATACACCGTTCACGAATTTTTTCATCTTCAACTTTGATTTGTAAGGCCAAACGCCTCAGGTAATCGAATTGGGCTGGGCCTTCGGGGCGTTCAAGACCCTTATTTATTTTAAAAAAGTTTTGGGAAACGGTTCCGTCATCCTTGGATGTTCCGTCAGAGCCTTTCATATTCTGAGGAAGTTCACCGTCAATTCCACGAAGGTAGCTATAGCGATGGGCCCAATCCGGCCAGCCGACGTCTGCTAAATTTTCAATTTTAGTCATAAAATCAAGATCAGGAGTATTTTTTGCCACCTCAAGAAAGGTCAGTGGCAATTTACGCCCATAGAGGGTATCCCACTCGCCGATCAAGGCAATATGATCATGTCCCTTTTGAAGGTCCACCTTTCGTTTCGTTAATTCCTCGACGAGTGTTCTGGCCAGTTCTTCATCGGTTCCGATGACACGATGCACATCAAAGTCCAAGGACCTCATATATTCCCAGCATGTGGCTTCACTCAAACACTCTTCTCGCCCAATAGGGAAACCTTCAAAAAGAACGGCATCAGACGCCGTGGCGGAGAAAGAAAGGTATTCAATCGCGTGCGAACCCTCTATTGGATGGGTGGAGGAAGAATCCTGACTCTGTTTTGCGAGCGCTTCACCGATCATGGCGCGTAAAGTCCCGGAATGAAACGGGCCTAAAACCGTAAACGGCTTGGCGAAAGGAAATGAATCTGTACCACTTGGGTTCTTATGAGAGTCTGGTGCCGATTCCTTCACAAAGGCAACAAGGCCTTCAAGAGATGCCAAGGGCTTTTTATCAAGGTCTTGATCCTTGACCCATAAGATAAGCACGTGATCTTTTGACTTGTCGTCTGGTTTAAACCATTCGAGAGGCACATCAAGGGGGGGGCAACTCTCATCCCAGCAGATGCCTTCTCCTTGAAACTGTGTGCGGTCCCACCCAAAATACCGGAAAAATTCTCCTTCTTCAGGAATATATCCGGCCTCCCCCAGAGCGGACACCACCGCATAACGATGGCGTAACCGGTATTCTGTTCCGGAGGCAAAGGGAGTCCCTTCTGTCACGACAATCAGGACTTTGAATGTTGGTGTGGGTTTCCCTATGGTCTTCGTAATCTCATGCAACTGACTGAGCAAATTATGGTGGTTTTTGGCCTGGGAAGCATTGAGAGGACCTTGGGGTGACGGAGCCACAGGCTGAGACTGGTTGGCATTGGATTCGACATTTTTATGAGCCTTCACCGATGCGAAAGGGTCTTGCCACAGACGGCTTTGAACCCGCTTGTCACCAACGATCACCGCCTTGTTTTGTTGTCCATTAACGGGCCGATCACTTTTAAACGGTTGTTGGTAAAACAGAATTCCTCCCAGTACGGTGAGCAGTATCAATAACCCCGTAATAGGAATTTTGGAGTCATCACTTTTTTCAAAGGACATGATTTACTCGCGAATGTTTCCTGGAACAAGACAATTGCCGGATGGGGCTTTTCTGCTTCATCTCATTTCTCATGGGTAAGAAAATATGTTTGGTTGAACAATGCCATAGGTTCAATTGGAAATAATGCCGGCCACGGTCCCGTTCATGCCTACCGGAAACTCAAGATTCATGCGAGCGCAATCGAAGACTCTCCCCCCACTGAGCGAACAGATGACAAACCAGCGGAATTATAGAAAAAGAATGAAACAAAAGGAACGCCAATGGAAAATGGAATTTATGTAGAGTGATCGATGGCGTATCCAATCAGATACGACCTTGTATCCAATCAGATACGTGATGGAGAAACTCTTTAAGCGTGTGTTCTCGGTTTCATCGTCGAAACGATCCGCAGTCACGTCAATCCATTATCTACAATGGCAAGGCGCAGGATTTCCCAGGCTGACCGTGTGTAGTCGCTACTTCGGCCCGACGGCCTTACAACGAAGCCGCAAGCCGGCAAAACCGCCATCGCCATAGGTGGCCTCAAAGCCAATGGCGATTTGGTCGCTCGGGCAGGAAACCTTCTCGCGCCAGCGTTTACAGTTTGGGCGCCTGAACTTGTCACTGAGGCTGGTGTCGAAGAGGGTGCCATCCTGGCCCACACGCACGGCCCAGATCTCCGC
>BQIZ01000006.1 GCA_021604365.1 Nitrospirales bacterium | reverse complement strand
CACCTGCCAGAAACTCATAAGGTGGCATAGGATACCGCAGCAAATCAAAATATTCGCCCAGAGACGTCCTGTCGATCCCGTCGTGACGGCTTTCATTTTGAACACATTTTTCCTCTATCACTTTCCTGATTATTCATGTTTTACGAATTGTCGTGAGAACCACAAAAGGCCATCTGTCGTGAGAACCACAAAAGGCCATCTGAAAATTTTTATCCATTTTTTTTCTTCTTGAATAGTCTTTTTGTGCATAACTGGTTGGGCTGGAATTTCAGGCTGTTGATAACTATAAAAATTGATTCGGAACTCCGCACGAAATATTAGGTTTTTCGAACTCACATGTTCTGCACAGAAATCCCCATCAAGCAGGCACCAGTCACAACATTTAGTATTGACATTTTATTCTATCCGCTATAGATTGTGTGGCATTGGTTTATACCAATTATTTCTTCAGGTTTTATTTTTCCTATTTTCCTTGATGTGTGCAGGCATTTGGCATAAGCCAATTCTTTCCTGCTAGAGGCCAGTCATTCGCCGATACACTGCATTGATGGCTTCTGGTTGCACTGCTTATTGTATGAACTCCACGTTCCGTGAGAGCATACTTAGCAGTAAAGAGGCACAATTCTTATGCGCCCTCTTTGGAAGACAGGAATGCCAGATGAGGCGGAAAAAATGACCGAAGAATTACCCCTCAGGTTTGCAGTCTCTTCCAAAGGAGTCCTACATGAAAATTGACCGTCGATTCACAAAAACGGGTAAAAGCCCGTATCAGACCATCCCCTTTTCAACCCGATCCTCAGAAATCCGAAACCCGGATGGCTCGGCCGTGTTCCATCAAGACAATATTCTGGCCCCGGAACATTGGTCCCAACTGGCAGTGGACATTTTGGCTCAAAAATACTTTCGTAAAGCCGGGGTTCCCCAATTTGACGACCAGGGACATCCACTCCTCAATGAGAAAGGCGGCCCCCTGCTGGGAGGGGAACGTGATGCCAGGCAAGTGTTCCATCGACTCGCCGGTTGTTGGACGGAATGGGGCAAAACTCATCACTACTTTGATACCCCTGAAGATGCCGAAACCTTTAAAGACGAGCTGAGTTACATGTTGGCCTGGCAAATGGCCGCGCCCAACTCTCCCCAATGGTTTAACACCGGACTCCACTTTGCCTACGGCCTGTCTGGACCTTCACAGGGGCATTTCTACGTGGACCCGAATACCCACCGGGTCAAACAGGCCCGCAACGCGTATGAGCGCCCTCAAGTTCATGCCTGCTTCATCCAATCGATTTCTGACGATTTGGTCAATGAGGGCGGGATTATGGATCTGTGGGTTCGGGAAGCTCGCCTGTTTAAATACGGGTCTGGAACCGGTACCAATTTCTCCAAGTTACGGGCCGATGGAGAATCCTTATCAGGAGGCGGTCGCTCGTCAGGACTCATGTCCTTTCTCAAAATCGGCGATCGGGCCGCCGGTGCCATTAAATCGGGAGGCACGACTCGCCGCGCCGCGAAAATGGTGTGCCTGGATTTGGATCATCCCGACATTGAAGAATTTATTGACTGGAAAGTCATAGAAGAACAAAAAGTCGCGGCCATGGTCACCGGATCAAAAGTCTGCGCACGTCATCTGAATACGGTTTTAAAGGCCTGTCACGTCCCGCGTCAGGACGGGAGCACCCAAGTCGAAACCAATCCCCGAGACAACCCTTCCTTACGTGAGGCAATTCAAGCCGCGCGGGAAGTCGGTGTGCCTGAACCCTATATTCACCGGATGTTCAGCTATGCCCAGGAAGGGTTTACCCATTTCGTGTTCCATGAATATGACACCAATTGGGACAGCAAAGCCTATCAGACGGTCTCCGGGCAAAACTCGAATAATAGCATCAGAATTCCGAATGAATTTTTTGAGACCCTTCAGGCAGGCGGGGATTGGAAGTTGACCAGACGCACCGACGGTGCGGTCTGCAAGACCATGCCGGCCAAAGAACTATGGGATCGAATCGCCTGGGCAGCCTGGATCTGCGCAGATCCCGGCGTGCAATACGACACAACCATTAACGAATGGCACACCTGTCCCCAGGATGGCCGGATTAATGCATCGAATCCTTGCAGCGAATACATGTTTTTGGATGATACCGCGTGCAATCTGGCCTCCATCAATTTAGGACGATTTCTGACATCGGAAGGACAGTTTGACATAGACGGATTTCGACATGCCGTCCGGTTGTGGACTATTGTCCTGGAAATTAGCGTGCTGATGGCAGGATTCCCGGGCCGCGCAATTGCGGAAAAAAGCTTTGCCTTTAGAACTCTTGGTCTCGGCTATGCCAACTTGGGTTCCATTTTGATGAAAATCGGGATTCCCTACGATTCGCCACAGGCCTTAGCCTGGACTGGCGCCATTACGTCCCTGATGACCGGGGAATCCTATGCCACATCCGCAGAAATGGCTAAAGAATTAGGTCACTTTAACGCCTATCCACGTAATGCCGAACCCATGCTTCGAGTTATGCGAAACCATCGCCAAGCGGCCTACAATGCTTCGGCGGATGAATATGAAGAGCTCACAATTCCCCCAATGGGCATTCAACCGGACCAATGTCCCCAAACCCTCTTACAAGCCGCGCAAACATCCTGGGACCGGGCATTGGAACTGGGTGAACAATACGGGTATCGAAACGCACAAGCCACCGTCATCGCGCCAACCGGCACAATTGGCTTAGTCATGGATTGTGATACCACCGGAATCGAGCCGGATTTCGCCCTGGTCAAATTCAAGAAACTGGCCGGGGGCGGCTACTTTAAAATCATCAATCAAAGCCTTCCTCCGGCTTTACGGCATCTGGGATACAGCTCAAGCCAGATTCAAGATATCATCATCTATGCGACGGGGACCCGAACACTCAAACAAGCTCCATTTATCAACCATGACACGTTGCTGGCCAAGGGATTCGATCGCGAGGTGCTGGAACGCATGGAGGCCACGCTGGACGGAGCCTTTGATATTCACTTCGCGTTTAACAAATGGACCCTCACCGAGGAATTCTGTCGTGAAAAACTAGGTCTGACCGAATCTCAACTTCAGAGTCCTCAATTAAATATTCTCAAAATTCTCGGATTCACTCAGGAAGAAATTCTTGCGGCAACGGACTTTTGCTGTGGCACCATGACCGTTGAAGGCGCCCCACATCTCAAACCGGAACATCTGCCAATTTTTGATTGTGCCAACCGGTGCGGGCGCATAGGACAACGATTTATTTCTCCACCGGCCCATATCAGGATGATGGCAGCCGCCCAGCCATTCATCAGCGGAGCCATTAGCAAAACCATCAATATGCCGGCCGAGGCGTCCGTGGAATCGGTTAAAGAGGCTTATATGCTGTCATGGACCTCCATGGTCAAAGCTGTAGCGCTGTATCGGGATGGGTCGAAACTCAGTCAACCCCTGAATACCGTCAGCGAATGGGGCGATTTATCTGCCTCAAATGAGCAAATTGCCTCCGTTGCGAAACAGGCCGCTTCCCGCGTATTGGTCCGTTACCTGGCGAAACGCCGTCCCCTCCCAACCCGTCGAGGCGGTTATACCCAAAAGGCCATTGTCGGGGGCCACAAAATCTATCTTCGAACCGGCGAATACGAGGATGGAACCCTGGGCGAAATTTTCCTGGATATGCATAAAGAGGGAGCCGCTTTTCGAAGCTTGATGAACTGTTTCGCCATTGCGATTTCTCTTGGATTCCAACATGGCGTCCCTCTTGAAGAATATGTGGACGCATTTGTGTTCACTCGATTTGAACCAAACGGGCCGGTCAAGCTCAACGACCATATCAAAATGTCCACATCGATTATCGACTACATTTTCCGTGAACTGGCGATCACTTATCTGGACCGTCACGACCTGGAACAGGTGGCTCCCGAAGATCTTCGAGTGGATGCCCTCAAAAAAGAAACGGATATGCCGGATGAAGGCGAAGAGGGTTTAGTGGACCCACGCTCACTCAGCTCAACCTCAATCAGCCCCGAAGTATTCCCTTCTCGTAAATCGGTGGGCAATGGAGTTGGGAAAAACGGAGAGCATGGGAAAGTCGCCAGAAAAGTGGAAATGAAGCGCGAGACCCTCACCATCACCGAAGTACAAGAAGCCCGGCAAAAGGGCTATGAAGGCGATCCCTGCCCGGAATGCAAGCAATTTAAGATGGTAAGGAACGGAACCTGCTTGAAGTGTGATAACTGCGGATCAACCAACGGTTGTTCGTAAATTTCTTGGCATTTCACTTTTAAAAGGAGAAACGGAGATGCCAGGAATACTTGAAATTTTATTGGTAGTTTTTTGTATATAGTGGGAAAACTTTTCGCTAAAACTTCAAATATTAAAATCGACATTTCTTTTAACCAATCATCAGCGGAAAAAGAAAAGAAAGGACCAAAGTTATTGCGGTGATTGGATAAAGTTCCTGAATTAACTTGTTTGTCAGACTAAGTAAACCTTTGGGGGTGGGTTCTTACTACCCATCCCCAATTTTTTATCACCCTTCCCCTCAGGATGTCTCTAATATGAAGGAGCAAACCTTAGGTTTTCCTCTTTCATTCCAGAATTCATTTCCCATAACAGCTTATTAAATGTTCGGTTTTGTGGAATTTTCCTTTTAGGGAAAAGTGTAAACTTCTAAAAAAGACAAAGGTATGGTGACGTTTTTTGGGATTTAATTCCAGCTTTCGTGTACAAACCAAGAACTTGATCAGTATTTAATAACGTAATGCCTATCCAACATTTTGGTAGACTCCTTTTCCTGGCATTGTGCAAAATTCTCAAAATACCTAATACTCTCAGCCCCTAAACTCATGACCGTAAGGGAAGTGGCAGCTCCTTCGGTGCTGGTTTCTCTGCAGGCTTTCTGATGAGGTCGGGTCTGGCCTTCAGTATCCAGGCAACCGCTTGCTCATTATAGTTTCTGAGCTGACCGTACACGATCCACCGCATGCTGTGAACGGTATCAATGTAATCATTAAAATGGTCCTGGGTGATTTCTTTTGGGGCCACTTTTAATAATGTTGGCAGCAGGCAGCTTTCACAACCGGAGGCTTGTTCCTGAAATGACGGGTACACAAAATGTTTGGCTAAATCAAGCCGGTGACACAAGATGCGCGCGAGTTGGTTGTAATTTCTTTCTTTGTTCTCCTTCCCGGTAATCCCAAGGATTTCTTCCCCATAGAGATAGATCTTTTCCCAGGTCATCGCGTACGGCGCTTTTTCTAGAAGCGTATTGAGTAAATGACTGTTGGCTCCTAACAGTTGCTCATCAAATGCGGACGTCACCACATGTCTAGCCATTTCAGGCCGTTCACATAAGATATCGGTCATCCAGACAAAACACGCTTCCTGGGTTTTTTTGTCAAGATAATCAATGATAGATTCGATGAGTTTCATCTCTTCTCTGGTAATGAGCGATCGATCCCTGAGAAGGATATCTTTGGCTCTTCTGACCCGAATTCTCACAAGTTCATTTTTTGACCCGCCATTCAGCATATACCCATTATCGTAATCAGCCCGCTTTTCTTCGTGACTGAGCACGGCATAGGCTTCGTTGATCCTGAACATCCTTTCCTTGGCGGCTTGTCGTTCTGCCTGCGGGACGACGTCCTCATGGTTTTCTTTAACAAATTTCCGCCATGCGCCCTGCACTTCCTTTAGAAGTGCATCTTCGGGAATCCCCAAAATTTGGTAATAGTTCAATCCGTCAATCATGATGTTGTTCTAAGGGTAGATTAAAATTCGATACGGACCATATTCGTGTAAAAATATACGCGAAGGACAGGGCCCCACACCAGCGATGACGGTGCCCGTATTAGGAAATCAGCCATTTTCTCCAATTACTTTAGATGCCGCAATAGTGTTAGCCCATGGACCGGGCCACCACAAACCTCATACATCAATGATGGGTTTTATTTGGGTTCGCACTCATTTATTAAACAAAGCCTTCAAAAAAATATTTATCCCCATAATCCACATAGTGAATTCCCTTTTCACAAAGGAGTTCGTGATTTTACCGTGAATTTATCCACCATCGTTCACACCTTTTCCACAATTTGTGACATTGACAGGGGTATATCCCCTCTATATAAGTGGACGCATTCATAGAAAATTTCACTCTCTTTCAATCTCTTCTTTCTACCCCCATGAATGCACTGCCGGTGCTTTTCCATGGAATTCCTTCAATACGAGTGACTGGCGTATGTGCTTGTCACTTGCATCCATCTCCGCCCTTCTTCCTCGGCAGGAATCAATGGTTACATTGCGGCGATCGCCAGCTTATTCATCGGAATTTTTTATAAGTCTTTTATTCTCTAAGAGGCCTATCATGAAAAGCCACCCCATCATTGATCGCTCAACCGTTTCGAAGAATTGGCATGCTCGCGGATTTTCCTGTGGGGTGTGGATTGATCATTCAGGACGAGAATGGAGAGCCGTCACGCAGGATAAGGAAGAAATTTTTATGGCAATGTCAGGAGAATTGGAATTGGAGATAGCGGGAGAGCGAGTACACCCATCCATAGGAGAAGAAATTCATATTCCAGGCGGTGCACCCTATACCATTCGGAATATTGGAGGAACAACCGCTCGTTGGCTTTATGGGCAAAAACGAGCCCCTTCCACTCCACTTCAACCGGTTGAGTCAATTCGCCGGCTCATCCAAACCCCACGGTAAAAGTTTACCAGGTGCGGCCACTGTTACGAGTAGCCGCACCGTCACTTCGCATCCTTGGCACAACGAAATCCGGTTGTCAGGTCCTGATAATCAACTTCCCCTTTTGAGCGGGCGGTTACCCGTAAGTTTACAGGCTGGTCCTCCCACGAGCCCCCGCGTAATACTTTATAATCGCCTTCCTCCGGCCCTTGAGGATTCTTCTTCGGACTCTCCTCATAATAAAAACGGTCATACCAATCATTGACCCATTCGGCAGCATTCCCTGCCATATTATACAAGCCATAGGCACTTTTTCCGCCCTGTTTTAAGCCATGACGAATACTCATGCCCTTGGTCCCGCTCGTGACCGGCGAAAGGGTCAGTTTATAACTCACCCACCCCGTCGTCCCCTGGTTATAGTTAGCAATATCCACAAAGGGCTGCATGTGACCCCATGGATACCTTCGCCCATCCGTGCCACGGGCGGCTTTTTCCCATTCGGCTTCCGTCGGCAAACGTTTTTCCACCCATTGGCAGTACCGTTTGGCATCGTTCCAGGAAATTCCCACGGCCGGTCGAATCCCAAAATCTCCAGTGGCAATTCCATCATCCCACAGCGGCGGAGGTTCAATACTATAATCGGTATCCAATAATTTCTGGTATTCCGCCATGGTCACTTCGTACCGGTCGATAGAATAGGCATCCAGCCAAACAGTATGTTCCGGTCGCTCGTTTCGAGAGCCGTCATTATCTCCCATGAGAAAATCCCCTTCAGGAATAAGCACCATTGAACCCGGCGGGCCATCATCCTGCTCTGGAGCATCTCCTGGTTTGGACTCTTGAGACCAGGCAGGCTGGCTCAGACCATTTATGATGAAAAAGATTCCAACAATTCCCCAAAACCATGTACGCGTCATACAGTCCTCGCCAAAGATTAGGAATGATTAAGAGTACGAAACTCTGTCAGGGACCATTCGACCCTCGGTCGCCAGGACAGAAAGAATTTCGCACCATTAGTGGCATATTCACTTAAGAACTAAGCTCTGGTCTTGTGTTTTACCATATCGAACTTGAGTGGCTGAGTGAAGGGGGCAAAGTCACATTCTTATGAAACCTAATATACCGCATAACAAACCAATACCTCTCAACAAATCTTCAACAGGTTGAGCCTTGGCGTCCCCAACGGGATTCAATGAGGAGCGGTATTTTCCAAATGTCTTGGCGATTACTTATGCTAGCCACAAAGCGGCCTGTTCAGAATGTGGAAAAATTTGGAGTGTTAGGCTCAAGAATCAATCTATTCCATACAGACCTTGGCACAGAATGATTACGTTCCTTTTATGGGTACTCACTGCTGAAGTATCGGTGATCGGAGGAGAGCGAGACAAGAGGGATCGAAAGACGATGACTTTAAAATGACTTCCAAAGAAACAGCCAGCTCGAGTTTCGTGCCCAGGCGGATTCTCATGACGCCCATCTGCAAAACTCCGGTTGATTTGAAAATACCAGGGTTAAGGCGGTTAGCTCAAACTGACTATGCCTGTGGCAAGATCATAAACTCCAGCTTCTACCTTCAGTTTGCCGGCCTTCGCAGCATCCCGTATGACCTTAGAGGACGTGCGGAGCAATTCGGCCTGAAACCTTGCATTGGCCTTGATGGCTTTATCGGGATTGTCGCCAGACTGTCCCATTGCTGGCAGAAGGTGCTGATACACCACGCTGATTTGTCCTGGTACCGTGTCGGGTTTCATCGCAGCTCTTACTGCACCGCAGCCACTATGACCAACCACAAGAAGAACTTTGACCCCTAGGACAGCCACTCCATATTCCAGGCTGGCGATAATCTCCGGTGACACCACATTCCCGGCAACGCGTGTGACGAAGATGTGACCGATCGTCTGGTCAAAGACGAGTTCCACGGGTATGCGAGAATCGGCACAGGCAAGTACCCCCGCAAATGGCTCTTGTTTATCAACGGCATGCGCTTTCAAGATGGCCAGATGGGGCTCAATCGATATGAGTTAATCTGCAGCGAACCGCCGATTGCCTTCGAGTAATTCCTGTAAAGCTTCATCGGGCCTAAGATTGGTCTGGGCGCGAAGATCTTAAGGAGAACCGAAATTGATTCCAGCTTGCGCCGCAACCCCAACGACAGCACCTGAAAGAACCTTTTTAAGAAATTGTCTACGGTCAAAATTGGAGTGAGCGCCCGAATAATCTGGCATTTTTTTATGGCTTCCTCAAATTTACTGTGGAATAGGGGGAAACGGATATGGCTAAAATACTGCACAGGACAAAATATCTGTGACGTATTCGCCTACGAACAACTATACCCTTCATGCACACACGACATACCTCATACTTAGAACGCACGATTCCTAAAAGCCTATAAATGAAAATGATTATCCATAGGAGAAGCGTCCTATGAAAGAATTGGGAAGATACCACTTTAATTTCTGAAAACGGGTGGCGCGTTCTTGAAAGGTCAGGGCAAAGAGCGGAAACTACCTGAGGGGACTTGCTACGTTACTGTGCCAATCGTCGTCACGGTCTTTAAAGCCTTTAGAGCGAAGGCCTAGACGCAAGTATGAGCTTAATATGCTTGAAATGCGAAAGAAAACAGAGGATTTAGCAAAAATTCAATTTCTGAGTCCTGACAACATCCTTGTGGGACAAACTACTGAATAAAATAGGAAGTGGCGTCCCCAACGGGATTCGAACCCGTGTTGCCGGCTTGAAAGGCCGGCGTCCTAGGCCAGGCTAGACGATGGGGACGCAATATTTCAGGATAGGTATTTGGCCTTTTATGAACAATACGGAAGCGATGGACCCGGCATTCTATCAATGAGGAAAACACGAGTCAAACCAAGAAGTTATTCTCACCCATTTGGGTGCTATCAGCTAACAGAACAATACGTGGCAGAGTCTGTACTCTTGTCTCCTCGCATTCGTGAAACCTTTCAGACCATGGCTCATCAATCCCTGAAAAAACCCACCACAATGTTGGACGAACAACTAAACCGTAAAGATGGTGAGGGAGTGGGCCTGTAAGCCGGATTCTGTACTGGATGAAACGAGTTTCATCCAATGGTGACCATTTCTCTGGAACCTAGGTTACCCTAGGCTTCAAGCAACCTACCCGAGAACCTCGACCGGGCCGGTCTCTCTCCCGATCCGGGAAGAAATCGCTTCCTTCGGCAAACCGGGAATCGTCCCCCTATTTGGTTTTGCTCCAGGTGACGCTTACCCTGCCACCTGTGTCACCACAGGCGCGGTGGGCTCTTACCCCACCATTTCACCCTTACCTGGCAAAAACCGAAGAATTTGCCATTGGCGGTATATTTTCTGTGGCGCTGGTGTCGGATCGCTCCGCCTGGGCGTTACCCAGCACCTTGCCCTTTGGAGTCCGGACTTTCCTCTCACGAAAATTTCCGTGAGCGGCCACCCGGCCCACTCGCACCATCTATAGCTAGTTATCGTAGGTTGAGAAAAGGATGAAAGCAAGAGACGGGTCGCAAGAAATAGCTATTCGTTCGTTTCTTCATCAAGATGCCGAGCCAGATAGAGAATGCGGTGGCAATAGGAACAATCCATGAGTTCATCACCACGCTTCACATCTGCGACCAGTTGAGGAGGGAGCTGAAGCTGACATCCCCCACAGGCTCCTTCACGAAGCTGGGCAACAGCATACCCTTTTCTCAATGTTTTTAATCGGTTGTATCGAACAAGCAGTGGCTTGTCCACCAGTACGGAAAGTGTTGTTTGCTGACGGCCTAAATCGGTTAACTCATTCTCCAAATTGGCAAAATGCGTTTCCAGTCTCGCCTTTTCGGCATCAAAAACTTTCTGGGCTTCGGTGCTTTGCTCTTCAAGCTCCTTGATGGCCTGCTCATTCTGTTCCACCCGCTCCATCATTTCCAGCACATTCTCCTCAATCGAATCTTTTTTCTTTCGAGCTAACTCTATTTCAAAGAGGTGCGCCTGGTATTCTTTGTTTGTTTTTAATTCAGAAAGCCGATTTCTGATTTTCTGGAGTTGCTCTTCTTGAGTGGCAAGTTCCCGTTCGGAACTTCGTCGTTGTTTGACGAGAGATTCACCGGTATTTTTAAGGGCCTGCAATCGGGCGAGAATATCTTGAAGCGGAGATTCAGCGAACTTCAGAAGCTCTGGTGCCTTCCGCAGTTGGTCTTGAATCTGAAAAATTCTAAGATCAAATTTTTGAAGATTAATCAGGTATTGCAACTGCAAATTCACAGAGTCCTCAACATCCTACATCACGTTTGCCCACCCAGTTAGTCAGGTCAGGCCCTCTCTCATGGTGGGCCCACCAGGACTTGAACCTGGGACCAACTGATTATGAGTCAGCCGCTCTAACCAACTGAGCTATGGGCCCGAAATCATAAAGGCGCACACACTCTTTTACCATAAATAACGCTCAGGAAAAACTACCCCTACGAATTTTATTCCCTCAGAGGGTCCCAACTCATGGGGAAGCTGTTAATAGGGACTTTTTCTGGCGAAGCACATTTGACTCCGCGACCAAAGCATCTACCAGGTCCTGGCGTCCTTCCCGTTGTGCAACCTTGAGTTGACTAATCACCTCGTCCATAAGACGTTGGATCTGTTTTTCCTTTAAAACACGGAGACATCCGACGACATGAACAAACACTTCGTCACAATAATATTCCGCCACACTCAACCGGGAAATGACCGGCTCATAAGCCGGATCCTCACTGAATTCCGCATGCAGTGCATCGAGGTTCACATTCCCTTCTTCATCCGTATGCTGAAAAGCCTTGCCGAGAATATGGCGATACAGTGGGACAGTAAACGCATCCTCATCGAGTTGACGAATCTGATTCGGTCCCAGTCGTCCTTGAAGTAGTAACACAATGAGATCCCGTTCCTCCGGCTTGCCTTGAGGAATGGCCAGATTCGTGTCAGCGCGTTCCTGTCGCTTAGCAGACGGGGCGGCATTCATCGGCCGGGAAAGCGTCGGAAGGCGTTTACTGAGTAAATCCGGTCGAATACCCAATCGTTCCGAGACCACTTTCAGATATTCTTCTTTTTCTATGGGATTTTTGGTCTTTTGAAGAATCGCAAGAATTTCATCCGCCCGCTTGACTCGATCTTGGATAGAGTCCTTTTGCGCTTTGTTCAAGACGGACATGATGGCAAAATCCAATAAAGTTGCCGCTTTCCGCTCCAACTCACGAAACGCCGACACCCCGTTTTTCCGAATAAAGGTATCAGGGTCTTCACCAGCCGGCAGCAGCAGCACTCGGGCTTCAATGCCGGAATTCATGAACAAATCAAGCGTCCGTAACGCCGCGCCGATCCCTGCGGCATCTCCATCAAAAACGAGCATCACAGACGGGGCCAATCGGCGTAAAATTTGTATATGATCAGCGGTTAACGCCGTTCCCAATGGTGCCACGGCATTTTCAATCCCGTTTTGGTGAAGAGCGATGACATCAAAATATCCTTCTACCAAATAAAACCTTCCGGAAGCGGTGGCTGATTTCCTGGCCTTGTCCATTCCATAGAGGGATCGCCCCTTAAAGAACAGGTCGGTTTCTGGTGAATTCAGATACTTGGGAGAGGCCCCATCCTCCAGGATCCGCCCCCCAAATCCCAATATTTGTCCACGCGGATCAGTAATGGGAAACATCACCCGGCCACGAAATCGATCATACGTGGATACCCTGGTGCCGTCCTCAGACTCTTTCCGCGCCAGCAATCCAGCCTGAATGAGTTCTTCAGGCTTAACGGATTGTTGTTCCAGCCATTTGGAAAGGCCATTCCATCCTTCCGGAACGAATCCCAACTGAAATGTGTTCCAGGTTTCCCTGGCAATCCCCCGCCGATCCAAATAATCTCGAGCGACCTTCCCTTCAGGAGTTTCCAGAAGATTGCGGTGATACCAGGATGCCGCCAATTGATACACATGAAAATACCGCTCACGAGATAAGCCTGAAGGGGGCTTCGCCGCTGACTCCCGACGTTCAGGCAGAGCCACTCCTGTCCGTTGGCTTAACTCACGCAAAGCCTCCATGAAATCCATGCCTTCTTGTTTCATCAAAAAGGTAAAGGCATCTCCTCCGACACTGCAGCCGAAACAATAAAACATTTGTCGAACGGGGTTAACCGAAAATGAGGGGGTTTTCTCTGAATGGAAGGGGCACAGCCCTTTAAAGTTTTGCCCGGCTTTGGAAAGACTCACGTATGTGGAAATGATATCAATAATATCAATGCGATCTCGAATTTGCTGAAGAATCTCTGGAGGGACCCCTCGTTTTTCGCCGGCCATCTCACTTCTCACGACAAATTGTGTTAAGGACACATCACGAATTTTATTCCCTTGTAATACCAAATATTATCGGAGCGCTTTTTCCTCGGCAAGCCACATTTAACCTGGAGGCCACGCAAATGACCGCCCTCCCATGACGTGAAAATGCAAATGAAAAACACTTTGCCCGGCTCCCGGTCCGGTATTCGCAACAACCCGATATCCGCTACCGGCAATGTCACGCTGTCTGGCCATCTTGGCACAGATGACCATCAAGTGGCCTAATAAGGTAGCATCCTTCTCTTTCGTATCATCCAAAGACACCACGTGCCGCTTGGGAATCACCAACATATGCACCTGCGCTTGAGGATTGATATCGTTAAACACGAACGTGTGTTCATCCTCATACAGTGGGTCGGCGGGTATGGCTCCCTTCACGATTTGACAAAAAAGACAATCACCCATGAGTCTGGCCTCCTTCGGTCTGTCGAATTCCTGATTTGCCAAATCGCTTCCCAAGCTCTTGATAGACGTCTTCAGGAGGAATAGAAAAATGCCCGAGCATGATGAGGGTATGAAACCACAAATCAGCCATTTCATAAATAATTTCTTCCCGATCGCCATTTTTCCCAGCGAGCAGGACTTCGCCGGCTTCTTCCACCACCTTTTTCAAAATACGATCGAGGCCTCCTTCCATTAATTTCGACACATAGGAATCAGGACTCGGGTTGGCTTTCCTATCGTCGACCATTTCATACAGGCGCCGGGTAATTCCGCCCCAGGCCGTACCGGACAAGATGGCGGCTTTCTCTTCCGAAATCGAAGAAGGCATGGGAGAAAAAAAACAGGACCGGTTTCCGGTATGACACGTCGGTCCAATGGGTTGGGCTTTCACCAAGATCGTATCCCGATCACAATCCACAAACAGTTCCTTCACAAGTAACTCATGGCCGGACGCCTCGCCTTTTTTCCATAACCGTTTTCGGGATCGACTCCAGAAATGAACCCGTTGGAATTCACACGTCGCTTCCCATGCTTGTTGGTTCATGAACCCCACCATCAACACCGTCCCATCCAACCAGTCCTGCACGACACAGGGGAGCAGTCCTTGTTCATCAAACTGCAATGGGCTCATCGAAGAGACATCGCTCATGGGTCGTTATGAAATGGAAACCGGGACGGTTCCCGGGCGCACAGGGATACCCTGTTGAGCCAAATAGGATTTGGCTTGCCCGATTGAATACGTTTGATAATGAAAGATCGATGCCGCCAGCACCGCATCGGCCTTCCCCATATGGAACGCCTCATACAGGTGCTGAAGAGTGCCAGCCCCTCCAGAAGCAATAACGGGAATGGAGACGGACTCGGAAATAGCCGCAGTTAAAGCTAAATCATAGCCGTCCTGCTTTCCATCCTGATCCATGCTGGTCAGAAGAATTTCTCCAGCGCCATAGTCCTTCATCCGTTTCCCCCACTCAACGGCATCCAGGCCTGTCGAGGTCCGCCCCCCATGGGTAAACACTTCCCAACCGGGTTCACCCCCTTCACAAGTGGTCGCCCGTTTCGCATCAATCGCCACGACGATACATTGCGAACCAAAACGATTGGCAGCAGCTTTCACGAAGTCCGGATGCTCCACAGCGGCCGTATTAATGCTGACTTTGTCCGCACCGGCCTCTAATAACCGGCGAATATCCTCAATCGTCCGGATCCCTCCCCCAACCGTGAGAGGCATAAACACCTGCTCCGCCGTCCGAATCACCACATCTAAAATCGTATCCCGCTTTTCATGGGAAGCGGTAATATCCAGAAAACACAGCTCGTCCGCACCTTCCCGATCATACACCTGCGCCACGTGAACCGGATCTCCCGCATCGCGCAAATTCACAAACGAGACACCTTTCACCACTCGCCCGTCTTTGACATCCAGGCAGGGAATTATTCTCTTCGTCAGCATGATGTTCGAGACGCTTCTTTGGAGGCCACCATTTCAAGAGCTGCTTTCAAATCCAAGGTCCCTTCATACAAGGCCTTTCCAATAATGATTCCGGAAATCTTGCTTCCAAGGGCCTGGATGGTCTGCACGTCCTTCAGTACCGTCACTCCACCAGAGGCAATAACGGGAAACGGCGAGATGGCCACTGCATCCCGTAAAGCTGAAATATTTGGCCCTGCCAACATGCCGTCGCGGGAAATATCCGTAAAGACCATGCCTCCCAAGGGTAAATCTTTTACCGACTCAAAGACCTGTTGTGGGGTCAGACTGGACACGGTCTTCCATCCATGCACCGCGACTAAACCCTGCTTGACGTCAATCCCGATTAACACTTTTGAAGGAAACTCTTTCGCGGCTGCCGCCAAGAACTCAGCATCCTGTAAGGCCGCGGTTCCAATCACCACCCGGTCAACCCCACAGGACAAGTAGGCACGAATCGTTGACGTGTTTCTGATGCCTCCACCGACCTGCACGGGTATCGCTAACCGTTTGGTGATGGCTTCGATATGAGACAGATGCTGAGGTGTTCCGGTCACCGCCCCGTCTAAATCCACCACATGAAGGTAGCGGGCCCCAAGATTCTGCCAATATTCCGCCATCGCCACGGGGTCATCGGAATACCTGGTGACCTGATCCATCTCGCCCTGTCGCAACCGGACACATTTCCCGTCCTTCAGATCAATTGCAGGAATCAATAGCATCAGTGAGAGCCCTCTCTCAAGGACTGAGCAGAGCCAGGGTCGGCCAAACCGACCGGAAAGGCCTTCATCACTTTTTGTACGCCCAATTCGGCAAGTTTATCGGCAGTCACAAACCCTCCACCTTTTTCAAAAAACCCTATCACATCCTGGTTAAGAGGTTTTTGTTCTTCAAAATATTCACCTGTCCATAAGATGGTTCCATCCGAAGGCCTCACGAGATACACTTCAAAGCCCACCGCCGCAGGGTTAGCCCCAAGGCTACTCCCTTCGCGTTCACGGTATGTGCTAACGAGCCCCGTCAGGATTCCATCAACCTTTAATTGTGTCCCAAACTCCTGGGCCATGACCGAAATTGACCGTTCACCTTCCTGGCTTCCCCTGCCTAATACGGCGGAGGACTCCTCTGGGCTAATCACCCGTAAGGAAGGCCGGTTGCCCAACGCAGAAACTACCTGTGTCGTAATTCGATGTGCAGCCGTGGCAGGCACCACAAAACGAACTTTCCTGGAATCTGTTCCATTCCCCTGATCAGTTCCCGGCAATCGAAATTGTGTACGGATTTCTTCCGGATCCCTCACGCCTCCACGTATCGAGCTACCCCCCGACTGAGGGGTTTTAATCGTCTGAAAAGGAAGGATGGCGAGACTGGTTATACGGGAGGGATCAAATTCAGGAGAAGCCTGAACCTGAACTTTAGAGGGAACACAGCCCACGACGAGACACCACCACCCGATCAGGCTGATGACAAAAAACCTGGCAGGCACCGGTATTGACCGTCCATTGATCGCAGGACACACTCCCCTCATTGCCAATCCCCGAAATTCTTCAGGACCTGCAATCCGACGGCCTGACTTTTCTCGGGATGCCATTGGGTCGCAAAGATATTGTCCTTCCAGACACTACTCGCAAAGGGAATTCCATATTCGGTTTCGGTACTGACGAGAGCACATTCCGCCGGTTCGACATAGTAGGAATGCACAAAGTACACATAGGAGTCCGAGGGAATCCCACGCAAGGGCGGAGCGGCCATGTTGACCTGAACCGTATTCCAGCCCATATGAGGAATCTTAAACGACACTTCACCATCATCGGACGGACGGGGAATCGCTTTCACCTTTCCTGCGAGGATCCCAAGTCCTTTATGACACCCAAATTCTTCACTTTCCGAAAACAATACTTGATAGCCTAAACAAATGCCGAGAAATGGTTTCCCCGAGGAGATAGAGCGATGAATGACGTCCGTCAGCTCAAAGCGAACCAGGTTGTCCATGCAATCCCCAAACGCGCCCACACCCGGCAATACCACATGACTGGCCTGATCAATTACGCGAGGGGCTCGAGTTACAACCGCTTCATGCCCCACACATTCAAACCCTTTCTGCACGCTCCGGAGGTTTCCCATCCCATAATCAATAATGGCAATCATCTTTCGGTCGCGTCCTTCTCTGCCGATCCCCTCATTATCGCCATTTTTTATAACGATCCTTTAGTGGAGAGGACTCCCTGAAGCCGCACTTCTCGTTTTACGGCCTGGTCCAGGGCTTTGGCAAAGGCTTTAAAAATTGCCTCCATAATGTGATGAGGGTTTCTTCCGTAAGGCACATTCACATGAAGATTCAACCCTCCCTGACTCACAAAAGCCTGGAAAAAATCTTCAAACAGCCCCAAATCAAACGTCTTAATATACCTCGTAGGAAGCGCCACATTGTACACAAGGTACGGCCGGCCACTCAGATCCACCGTCACCTGAGCCAACGTTTCATCCAACGGCACCGCTGCCCACCCGAACCTCGAAATACCCTCCTTCGTGCCAAGAGCCTTGGTGAGGACTTGCCCCATGACAATGCCCACATCTTCAATCGTGTGGTGGTCATCAATCTCGATATCCCCTTTTGCTTCCACCGTCAGATCAAAAAATCCATGTTTACCGAATAAATTCAACATGTGATCTAAAAATGGGATTGAGGTCTTAATCTGATTATTGCCACTCCCGTCGAGGCCCCATTGGACTCGAATGGCCGTTTCTGCGGTGTTTCGTTCCTGAGAAGCCGTTCTGGGAACAAGATGTTGGTTCATGTCCATCGACTCTCCATTGATTGCCCATGTGCATCCAGGCCTTCCAGCTTAGACAGCCGCATCACTGAAGCATTGGCTTTGCGCAACGCGGCTTGCGAATAGGTCACCACGTTACTGGTTTTCATGTACTCATCCACACCCAAACAGGAAAAAAATCTGGCACTGCCCCCGGTTGGTAACACATGATTGGGCCCTGCCACATAATCCGCCACCGCGGGAGGGGTATAGCGCCCAACAAAAATGGCACCCGCATGACGAATACGGGACACATAGTCTCCCGCTCGATCCACATTTAATGATAAATGCTCAGGCGCAATCCGGTTGGCTAATTCAAAGGCATCATCGAATGTTCGCACAATAAAAACCAAGGCATGGTTTTGAATTGATCGGGTCGCAATCGCCTGGCGTCCCAACTGTGCGAGTTGCCTGGTCACTTCCGCCACAACCCGTCTGGCCAGCGTCAGAGAAGTCGTCACCAGATAGACACAGGCTTCCTCATCATGCTCGGCCTCACAAAGAAGATCGGCCGCCACATGAAGCGGGTTACTGGCGGAATCGGCAATGACCAGCAACTCACTCGGCCCCGCAATCATATCAATGTCGACTTGGCCATAGACCAGACGTTTTGCCGTGGCCACATACAAATTCCCTGGACCCACAATTTTATCCACGGGCCGGATTGTCGAGGTACCAAAGGCCAAGGCCCCAATGGCTTGGGCTCCACCGACCCGATAGATTTCATCCACTCCAGCGACATCCGCCGCCACCAACAAGGCAGGATGGATGATGCCGGTCGGGGTCGGCGTACACATGACGACTCGCTTCACACCAGCCACTTTCGCCGGAATGGCATTCATCAGCACCGATGATGGATACAGTGCTTTTCCGCCTGGAACATACACACCGACGGCATCTAACGGCGTGATTCGTTGCCCTAATTGAATTCCCTCTTTACGATAAACCCAGGATGTCCTTCGTTGTCGACGGTGAAAGGTCCGAATACGATTGGCCGCATATTTCAACGCTTTAATATCTGAAGACGGAAGCTCGGCATACGCACGTTCGATGTCTTTCGGCGTCACACGAAGACCGTCAGGACTGATTCGGACGTGATCGAATTTCCAGGTCAATCGCTGGAGGGCCTGATCGCCCTCTTGCCGAACAGCCTCCAAAATTGTCCTGACGACTTTTTCAACTTTGGTATTTTGTTGAGCTGCCCGCTGGCATACGCGATTCACCGCCTGCGAAAACCCTTGGTCCTTGTGGGAAACAATTTTCATACGTGGACCTTTTTGGAGCGAGAACGGGAAAGAATTTTCTTCACCCGAGCAATCAGTTCTGTAATCACGGCATGTTTCATTTTCAAGCTCGCCCGGTTCACAATCAATCGGGCGGATGACCAGGCGATGACTTCTTCCTCTACCAGATTATTGGCTTTCAATGTGCTTCCGGTCTCCACAAGGTCGACAATCCGATCGGCCAGCCCGACCAATGGGGCCAACTCGATCGACCCATAGAGCTTAATCAATTCCACAGGCAAACCTTGTTGGTTAAAATAACGTTCGGTGATCGTGGGATATTTGGTGGCCACCCGAAGCTTGGAAGACATCCGTTGCCCAAGCTGTGGCCCGTTCGGCCTGGCGACCACCAGCCGACAGACACCCAAGTTCAAGTCAACCGGTTCATAGACATCCGGGCTCTGCTCCAACAAGACATCTTTCCCAACCACTCCTAAATCGGCGGCGCCATATTCAACATAAGTCGGCACATCGCTGGGGCGAACAATTAAGACCCGGTGCCCGTGCTCAGAGAATTCCAAAATTAATCGACGATCATCCGCTCGCACATGATATCCCGTATAGCCTGCCTGCCGGAACAATTCAAGAGTCGGATCAAGAAGTTTACCCTTGGAAAGGGCAATGGTAATCACGTCACTCATGCCACCTCGCGAACCCGATCAATCTTCGCGCCCAGGGCTTGAAATTTTTCTTCCAACCGCTCATAGCCACGGTCTAAATGATAGACTCGTGACACAGTCGTTTCGCCATCAGCGGCTAATCCAGCCAACACCAATCCTGCGCTGGCGCGCAAATCCGAGGCCATGACGGGAGCACCGGTGAGCAACGGCACACCTTTCACCACGGCATGTGGCCCATCAATTTCAATTGACGCTCCCATCCGGTGAAGTTCCGGAACATGCAGAAACCGCCCTTCAAAAATTGTTTCAGAAATCACACTCACTCCCTCTGCCACCGACATCAACGCCATCATTTGGGCCTGGAGATCGGTCGGGAAGCCCGGATAGGGGAGAGTTTTAATCTCCACCGCTTTGAGCGGACCGGAACGGCAGATTCGTACGCCGTCATGGCATTCGGTTAATTCAGCACCCATTTCCTGTATTTTTTTCAGGACGCTGCCTAAGTGATCCGTCAGACACCCCTTCACCATCACATCACCACCGGTAATGGCTCCGGCCATCAAATAGGTGCCGGCTTCAACTCGATCGGGGATCACCCAATGCCCTGCCCCATGAAGTTCTTTTACCCCTTCAATCGTAATGGTGTCCGTGCCCATCCCATGAATTTTGGCGCCCCGCTTGGTAAGGAATGCACAGAGATCCGTGATTTCCGGTTCCCGCGCGACATTATGCAAACTCGTGGTCCCTTCCGCCAGACAAGCCGCCATGATCAGGTTTTCCGTGCCCGTGACAGTTGGGAAATCCAGGTCAATCCTTGCCCCTTTGAGACGACCGGCTTTCGCATGTATATATCCATGCTCCACTTGAATTTCAGCCCCCATCATCTCCAATCCTTGGAGGTGAAGATTGACCGGTCTGGTGCCGATCGCACATCCGCCCGGCAGAGAAACCTTGGCTTCTCCCAGCCGCGCGAGTAAAGGGCCAAGGGCTAAAATAGAGGCTCGCATCGTTTTGACCAAATCATACGGCGCTTCAATCGATTGCACCTGAGCCGCATCCAGTCTGATTCTGGGGCCTTCCTCTTCAACCGTCACTCCCAACAAGGCCAGTAATTTCCCCATCGTCATCACATCACGAACGCGTGGAACATTGTCGATCACGCATTCCCCACCCCCTAATAACGTCGCTGCCAAAATTGGCAAGGCGGCATTCTTGGCTCCGCCGATTTCGACGGACCCCTTTAATGGCAATCCTCCCGTGATTCGAATTTGATCCATTTACAATATTCCGTTTCTACACAAAACGCTGTTGCACGCACACCACTCGTGGAATGCCTTGGGAATCCGGCCGGACATTTACCGTCTTAAACGCATTCGTGAGTGAAGGATCCCGGCACAGAAGGTCAGCTTGGCCGACTCCCACTTCCATGAGGATAAAACCCTTTGAGGAGACAAGTCCCGGCGATTCATGCAATAACCGCCTATACACATCGAGTCCATCCGGCCCTCCATCCAACGCCAGCCGTGGTTCAAAATCTTTGACATCCGGAGAAAGGAGTTCCCATTCCGCATGGGAGATATACGGCAGGTTAGCAATAATGGCGGTCACTTTACCTGCTAAATTTCTGGATAACAAGTGGGAAAGGAGGTCACCGGCCACCCACAGGATTCGTTGCGAAACCCCATGGCGCACGGCATTTACCTGCGCAAGATGCAGCGCCGTGACTGACCTGTCTGATGCGATAATCATTGCGCCAGGAAGGTTGATCGCCAGACTGATCGCTAAACATCCAGAGCCCGTCCCGACATCAAGTATCACCGGCCGCGCGTCACCCCCCAGAAGCCCAAGAGCCTCCTCCACCAGCAATTCTGTCTCCGGTCTTGGAATGAGCACCCCAGGTTGGACGAGAAAATCCAACCCACAAAAATCTTGAGTTCCCAATACATATTGAAGTGGCTCATGTAACGCACGGCGCTGAAACAAGGCAACAGCCCGCTGACAGACATCCGCATCTACGGGAGTGCCTGGATTCGCATGCAGTTGCAGTCGCGTAATACCAAGGGCATCCTCAAGAATCCACAGGGCTTCATGGCGGGCATTGGCAATCCCCGCTTGAGTCAGCGTCTCAACCGCACCACGATATAACTGTGAGTAGGAAGTGAAGGGGGGCATCTGAGCCTCAAAAAGCGCACATGCGTTGAACAGGTGAAGGAGAGGGATTGGGGTTACACGAAAGGCATCATTGGGCTTTGAGGCCCGCGATTAACCCATCAAGATCGCCTTCCATCACCCGATCCAATTTGTGCAACGTCAGCCCAATTCGATGGTCGGTCACGCGATTTTGTGGAAAATTATACGTGCGGATTTTCTCACTCCGTTCCCCTGTCCCGACTTGGGAACGGCGTTGTTCCGCAATAGAGGCTTCCTGTTTTTCGCGCTCGGCATCGCCAATTCGTGTCCGAAGGGTTCTCATGGCCTTTGTACGATTTTTTAGCTGTGATCGCTCGTCCTGACAAGTTACCACCACTCCTGTCGGGATATGAGTGATCCGGATCGCGGAATAGGTCGTATTGACACTTTGTCCACCAGCCCCTGATGAACAATAGGTGTCAATCCGTAAATCCTTCGGATCAATGTGCACTTCCACTTCTTCAACCTCTGGCATCACCGCGACCGTGGCCGTGGACGTATGAATTCGTCCATTCGCCTCTGTCGTGGGAACCCGCTGCACTCGATGCACCCCACTTTCATACTTAAAATTCCCAAAGGCTCCCTTGCCTTCAACCAGCAAAACCGCCTCTTTGATCCCTCCAAGACCCGTTTCCTGAAATTCCATCAATTCAACTCGTAACCCCTTTGCTTCGGCAAACTTCGTGTACATACGAAGAAGATCGCCGGCAAAAAGTGCCGCCTCACTTCCCCCAGTTCCAGCGCGAATTTCAATGAACGAATTTTTATTATCCCCTTCATCCGCCGGGCAAAGTAATTCAATGACCTGGGCCTCCATGGCTTCGCGTTGACTTTCCAGACTCTGCAATTCTTCGCCCGCCAAACGGCGCATGTCGGGATCCAATTGCAGATCTTCCGTCATCAGCCGAGCCTGAGCAATCTCCTCGACAACCCGTCGGTACTCACCAAACAACTGCGCAATGGGCTCAAGCTCCGCCCGCTCTTTATTGAGCGCAACCAGAAGGGTCGATTGAGACAGGATAGCCGGATCCGATAACTGATCGGCTAGGGTGTCATACTTATTCGCGATGGCCTCCCATTTGCTAAATAATCCGCCCTCTTTCAACTCTGCTTTAGTAACTGCTGACATATACGTAGCTTAACAGGAAATCAAATTACTCAACAGGTCTCTTTCCTGAACAACCGTGACCACCATCCGCATGCGAACATTTTCCTAGCAAAGGTGGGACTAAATCGAGGAAACCTTGTCAGCATTTTGGTGCACCCATGCTGAAATACCCCGTCTTGTCGACCGCAGATGGGGAAATCACGGCAGACAGGGCTCCTTCAACACCCTGCACGGACGTTATCCCCTCAAGGACTGTAAAGGCAGGACAATGGAGAAGAGAGGAAAAAGGCTTTATGCTTTGGCTTTGGGCTTCGTCAATTTGGCGTATTTTTTATTGAAACGTTCTACCCGTCCTTCAGCATCCACAATTTTTTGGGTGCCCGTGAAAAACGGATGACAACTGGAACAGATATCGACCTTCAAGTCTCCCACGGTCGTCCGAGTTTGATAGGTCATACCACATGCACAACTCACATTTGCAAATTCATAAGCCGGATGAATGCCCTTTTTCATACTACCTCCTTCAACGCCATCCCTCGATTCAAAGTCTCAATCTTAAAAAGCCTCAACACGAGGCCCCTATTGTGAATTATCGATTCATAGATTGCAAGAACTCATTATTGCTCTTGGTTCCCCCAATTTTGTCCATGAGAAACTCCATCGCCTCCATGGTCCCGAGAGGACTTAATACCTTTCTAAGAATCCACATTTTGTTCAGGCGGTCGCGATCCACCAGTAACTCTTCCTTCCTCGTACCGGATTGACTGATATCGATGGCAGGGAAGAGCCGTTTATCTGCCAAACGACGATCTAAATGCACTTCCATATTGCCCGTGCCCTTAAACTCTTCAAAAATGACATCGTCCATTCGACTTCCGGTATCAACCAATGCTGTGGCCAGAATCGTCAAACTTCCACCAAATTCGATATTTCTGGCGGCACCAAAAAACCGTTTAGGCCGTTGAAGAGCATTGGAATCCAAACCACCCGATAACACCTTTCCACTGGGAGGAGAAATCGTATTGTAGGCACGTGCCAATCGAGTCACACTATCTAATAGAATGACCACATCCCGTTTATGTTCAACCAACCTCTTGGCTTTTTCCATGACAATTTCTGCCACTTGAGCATGGCGCTGGGGTGGCTCATCAAATGTAGAGCTAATCACTTCGGCGGCCTTGACCTGGCGCTGCCAATCAGTGACTTCCTCAGGTCGTTCATCAATCAGGAGAACAATCAAAACAATTTCCGGATGATTCGCAATAATGGAACGCGCCACAGCCTGAAGGAGCATGGTCTTTCCCGTCCGGGGAGCCGCCACGATTAATCCTCGTTGTCCTTTGCCAATTGGCGTCGTGAGCTCCATCACTCTGGTGCAATACTCTTCAGGATCAAATTCCAGGTTAATCCGTTCTTCAGGATAGAGCGGAGTGAGATTATCGAACAAAATTTTATCCCGCTGCACCTCAGGCTCATCATAATTAATTTTTTCGACTTTCAGGAGCGCAAAATACCGCTCTCCGTCCTTCGGCGGACGAATCTGCCCGGAGACAATATCACCCGTTCGCAAATTAAATCGTCGAATTTGAGAAGGGGAAATATAAATATCATCGGGTCCTGGCAGGTAGTTGGAATCCGGAGCTCTGAGAAATCCAAATCCATCGGACAGAGTCTCAAGGACTCCCTCCCCGAATATGACTCCGTTCTTGTCGCTTTGCCCCTGAAGAATAGAGAAAATCAACTCTTGCTTACGCAAATTTGGCGCACCATCTATTTTTAAGTCGCGCGCGATTTCATTTAATTCTCCAATGGACTTTTGCTTCAATTCGGCAAGATACATTAGGTTACTCCATTCATTGGCCGGAAGGGTTTTCTCGTGGGCTTAGCCTGTTACGAGGGGTGGAAAGAATACGAACATTCTCTTCATGGTTGTGCGCTGCAAATTTTGGCGATCCCCGAAAAAGGAACCACTCCAGACTTAATTAAAATAAAAGATTTAGACCGCTGTTGTGTGTTTAGGAAGAATGTTTAGAGAAACTGAAGAACCACACTTGTCAAAACCACCCGTGTTGTCCTATCTACGATTTGAAATATTACGTGAAGTCCGAGAAGTTAATTGGCGGAAATGAATTTTGCTATCAATTGGGCAGGTCTTAAGTAATTATTTATCTCACTCTTGAATGTCTTGTCAATAGGCTCCTTTCGGAAGTTGCGACAAGAAACTCAAACTTTCACCCGGACCACTTATGGAAAGGTCACCCTATTCTCTCACGGTTGGCACCCTTCTTCCCAATATGGTAAACCATCATGATGGTAATTGAAAGTCAACAAGGAAGGGTCCTCTCCCATGTCTGATTCAGGTTTTCCCTTTTCCAGTGAACGGATTTTCACCCTCTCTGAAGCCAATGGATTAATCCCCGAGCTGGAACAATTTTGGGGCAATATTAAAGCGGGTCGACAAATACTTGTGGACACCAGGGAAGAAGTCAAAAAAGCCAGCGCAAAAGCCTCATTGGGCGGAGGAACTATCGTGGGTGTCCAATATATCAAAGGGTTACAAGACATCAATGGCAGCCTGCATGCCATTCAAGAACTTGGGGTAGTGATCAAAGATGTCGAAATTGGATTATGTGATTTCCCCTTTCTCCTAAATGACCGCCTGGTATTTTTATGTTGGAAATCCGGAGAAGAACAGGTTCGCTGGTGGCACGACATCGACAGCGGATATGGAAACAGACAACCCATTGAAGACCAAAATCCATAGACCATAGACCTGCCCCGCATTCGCCTATTCGTTTCAAATTCATTTTTCAGACAACCAGATCTTCTTCCGACGAAAAAACCATACGATTGCCTTCTGAAAATCATGAAAACCTCATGGCCCTTGTAGAGGGGAGGCAATTCATGCGGCTTCGGTAAAGGAACGAGGAAAAAGAATGAAATTCGTGATTCTAGGAAAAGATGGTCCCGAGGGGGCCCAAAAACGCCAAATTTATCGAGACGCCCACCTCAAACGGCTTGAAGCATGGGCACAACAAGGCAAAATTATTTTGGCTGGTCCTCTGACCGATAAAATGGGAAGCCTAATCGTAGTTGAGTCAGAATCACTCGAAGAAGTCCAAGCGTTTGCTAAGAATGACCCCTATACTCTTTTTGGTGTTTTTCAGGAAGTCACTATTCACCCATTTTTACAGGTATTTCCCACAGCGAATCATTCACCAAAACCAGGAAAATAGAGGAAGAATTCACAAAAAACCTTGCGAAAACGCTGAGCAGCTACCTTTTGATGGGCAAAGGGTCAGTCTTTTTCCGAACAAAATCCAACACTCGCTGCCATTCATCCGGACGCACTGGTTGAACCGAGAGCCGGGAACCTTTACGAAGAAGTTCCATGTTCCCTAGTCCCTTAATGGCTCGCAACTGCCCCAAAGACAAGGCCTGAGGAAACTTTTTCACGAACCGCACATCCACAAGAAACCAACGGGGTGATTCCAGGGTACTGCGCGGATCGAAATATCGGCTTTTTGAATCGAATGCAAATGAGTCTGGGTAGGCGGCCTTAACCACTTCAATGATTCCGACGATAGCTGGAGGGTCCGTATTGCTATGGTAAAAAAATCCTAAATCCCCAACATTCATGGATTTCAGGAAATTTCTAGCCTGGTAATTACGTACGCCCTCCCAACATGTGGTCTGCCGCGGAGATTTAACAAGATCATCAATGGAGAATGTTTTCGGCTCTGATTTGAACAACCAATACTGTGGCATCATGTCTCACTCATGGATTTGAAAACCCCAAACACCTAATTAAAATAAATACAAATACCATTGAGCAATTATAAAGAGGATATTTTTCAGAGTACAATCGGACCCTTCTCTACACACCTATCGTAGGATTGCTTAAAATATATGAAAAGTTGTTCCAATCATGATTGATCAATTAATTCAGTTGGCCGAATCTTGGGTTCCCCGGGAAATCTGGTTCGGCATGATCACCTTTTCCCTTATTGCCTTTGTTGGAACCCTCATTGCGATCCCTGCTATGTTAATTCGCCTGCCACCCGATTATTTCAACAATCATGGCCACCGCAAGTGGTTTGCCAATCATCATCCAATTATTCGGGCCATTGGGTTGATGGTGAAAAACGGCCTGGGACTCATTTTTCTGGTGGCCGGAATTGCCATGCTGGTCTTACCGGGACAAGGTATCCTTACAATGGTCCTGGGTATCTTGTTTCTGGATTTTCCAGGAAAAAACCGGGTCGAACAAAAACTCATTCGGCAACCCCAGATTCTCAACGCCATCAACTCCCTGCGAGAAAAAGCAGGAAAACTGCCGTTTGTGTTTCATGAAAACACCCCGACCTAGCCACATGTCGGCCTGAACCACTCTCAGTCAACACCCGTTTACACTCTTTTATCCCATTGCTAGGATGGCCTGCATGTCCCTATGGAACAAGATCGGATGGCTAGGACTCGCCGGACTCTGTGCCGTGGCTTTCGGCCATGTCGTAGGCCTAATCAATCCCCACGAAAAAGTAAACGGCCTGTGGCTCGTGGTCGCCGCCTCATGTTTTTATGTGTTGGCCTATCGGTTCTATGGTCGATTTTTGGCGCAGCGCGTCATGAACCTGGATGACCGCCGTCGGACACCCGCGCACCGGTTGGAAGACGGCACTAACTTTTATCCCGCCAATAAATACATTCTCTTCGGCCATCATTTTGCCGCCATCGCCGGAGCGGGCCCATTACTCGGTCCCGTGCTGGCAGCACAATTTGGATTTCTCCCAGGGTTTTTATGGATTGTCATCGGCGCGGTTCTGGCAGGCGCGGTCCAGGATTTCATAATTCTCGTGGCCTCCATGAGACGAAATGGTCGCTCACTTCCGGAAATCGCCCATGCTGAATTGGGTCCCGTCACCGGCCTGGCCACCGCCATCGCCGTGCTCTTTATCGTGGTCGTCGCGCTAGCCGGGTTAGGTCTGGCCGTTGTCAACGCGCTCTACCACAATGCCTGGGGCACCTTCACCATCGTCATGACCATTCCCATCGCCGTGTTCATGGGGCTCTACCTTCAAAAATTTCGCCAGGGGCAGGTCGGGGAAATGACCCTGATCGGATTAGGGCTGTTAGTGCTGACCATTATTATAGGCCGAACCGTGGCCCAATCAGATTGGGCGGATTGGTTCCTCTGGGATCGCACCACCCTGACCTGGAGTCTCGCGGCTTATGGGTTCCTTGCTTCAGTCCTTCCCGTCTGGATTTTATTAGTTCCCCGAGACTATCTCTCGACATTTATGAAATTAGGCGTGATCGCCCTTCTGGCCCTCGGCGTTATTGTGCTCGCCCCCGCCATTGAGATGCCTCGCACCACCATTTTTGTGGCTGGTAATGGACCCATCATTCCTGGAACCTTATTTCCATTTCTCTTTATCACCATTGCCTGTGGGGCTATTTCCGGATTTCATTCCCTGGTCTCTTCAGGAACCACGCCGAAGCTGATCAGCCTGGAATCCCAGGCGATTGTCGGCTATGGTGCCATGCTCCTGGAAAGCTTTGTCGGCGTGATTGCGCTCATTGCCGCCTGCCTCCTCATTCCCGGCGACTATCTGGCCATTAACACCAACCTGCCGACTGAAACCCTGGAGACCATAGGATTTCCGACCGCCCACATTAAGGAACTCTCCACGCTTGTTGAAGTCGATGTGTCTGGCCGTCCCGGAGGTGCGGTGTCCTTAGCTGTTGGCATGGCCTCGATATTTTCAGGCTTGCCCGGAATGTCCGGGCTCATGGCTTACTGGTATCAATTCGCCCTCTTATTCGAAGCCCTGTTCATTTTAACCACGATTGATGCTGGCACCCGAGTCGCCCGATATCTCGTACAGGAATTAGGGGGACGAGTCTATGCTCCTCTCAAACAGATCAATTGGTGGCCCGGGGTAATAGGCGCCAGTCTGTTGGTCGTTGGAGGGTGGGGATATCTCATTGGCACTGGATCCATTGCAACCATTTGGCCCATGTTCGGGGCAGCCAATCAATTACTCGGCATGCTCGCTCTCTGTATCGCCACGACCGTGCTCATCAAAATGAACAAAACATCCTATCTGTGGGTGACCGTGATCCCGATGGTGTTTGTTGGCGTGATCACGCTGGCCGGATGCTATGAACTCTTGGTGATCTTTATCACTCGGGCCCTCTCAGCCGATGGGTCGCAAAGCCTGACCATGTCCATCAATGCCGCACTCGTCGGCTTGGTGGCCATACTCGCACTCATTGTCCTCACGGACAGCGCCAGAAAATGGTATGGCTATCTTGTGCACAAACAGCCATTGAACAGCACGGAAGTCATTGAAGGCGAAGGCATTCAACTTCCCGCAGGACGGTGCTGTTAAACCAGGGACCTGCAACAACAACTTGTAAGGAGGCTTATGGCAGACAACTATTCCTTCGACGTCATTTCCCGCATCGACATGCAGGAGATGAAAAATGTGGTGGATCAAACCGAAAAAGAAGTCGGGCAACGCTTTGATTTCAAAGGATCAAAAACCGATCTCACGTTAAAAGAGAAAGACAAACAATTGGTGGTGATCTCGGATGATGACTACAAACTCAATGCGGTCTTGGATATCCTCAAAGGCAAATGCGTCAAACGCAATGTCTCGTTGAAAGGCCTGACGTATGGGAAAGTTGAAGAAGCGCTAGGGGGAACCGTCCGCCAAACCATTACCATTCAAAGCGGACTTCCCGAGGACAAAGCCAAAGCCATCACCAAATCGATCAAAGAAGCCAAACTCAAGGCTCAGGGACAAATTCAAGGGGAACAAGTCAGGGTGCAAAGCAAAAGCAAAGACGAACTGCAAGCTGTTATGAAGCATCTGAAAGAGCAGGACTTCGGACTCGATTTGCAATTCGAAAACTATCGGTAAAACCTGTCCGCGCTTTCTTCTCGCTTTGACAAGCCGACCCCAAGGTATCAAGGGCCCGGTCCAGAGCATGTTGACCCGCTTGAGCCCTCAAAATGTCACGGGCGACTATCGAGGAAGGACGATTTGACCCAATTGGCACATCCAATTGTTCCAAGCTGTCCGTCGCCCGCCCCACTGTCCAGAAAACCATGTGGAAATCCGATACATGAAGAACTCCTACCTCAGCCAGCGATAAATTTTCTACGACAGTTCCACTCATTAATGTCATCATCGTGGCTTGCCCAATTTTTTCAGGGCCGGCCTGCTCCCGACTTGAAAACACGACCACGATTTCATAGGGAACGTGTAGGCGTTGTCCTTGGACTTTCAGTTCTTGAGCAAGGTTAACCGGATTGGATAACGGTGGAACGATCACTATCTCATGAAAAGTACAATGCTGCTTGAGAAATTTTTCCGTGCGTCGGGTGAGAATTTCAAGAAACTCAGAAATGATCGCCGGAGCGGCATTCTGCCCCGTGGCATCGGAATACACCACCAACCCGATTCTTGACTGCTGCCTCCACTCATTATTCTGAAATGGACGCCCCCCGTGCGCAAAGGCATCCTCTCCGACAAGGTCAATCATCCGGGGTGTGGGACCTGCCCCACATCCCGCCAGAATAGAAGTAACCAGACAAAGGAACAACATTCTGACAAGGATCATCGTGATCAGGAATTCGCCTGATCCTTTTTCCATAAGATCTCTAAGTGCATCACCGCCTGGGCAATGGCGTCCTGCCCTGAAACCCAGCGAAGAGTCTCATACTCCTCACTCTCTGAATTGGGATAAATAGGTGGTTGGTTCTGGTACCTTCGCACAACAGGATATACATTAGATTCAAGCGGAACATTTAATCGTTCAAGGGAGGCCCAAGCTTGACCGTCCGTAGAGACCAACGATCGGCCGGTTTGGCCATCAAGCAACGCTAATTCAACCCGAGCGTAATTTTCGGCCCGATAGCCTGGGAGCCCCATACTTCGCAGCCCCCCACCTTGGTTACCCTGCAACGGAAGATGGGCAAACACTTCCCACTCTGAACTAGACAATACCGCCAAGAGTAGGTAAGGAGCGTTCTGTTCCTTTGCCAATTGAATGAATTGGTCAACAGAGCCATTGGGCTTCGAATCCTCTGGATATAGGACGGAAGTGATTTGAATCGGCACTTGTTTTTGAATTTGCGTTTTCAGTTGGTCCCCGAGATTTTCCAGCGTCCCACGGCGAAGCACGGGAGCCGATTTTTCAAATCCCGAATCGTTCAGAACCACCAAGATACTGGTCACGCCTTCGGCTGGAATCGCCGTTTTTGTCACGATTCCTTCCTGAGCGGAGGATTGAGGGAGATAAGCCCCCAGACGCTTTGGGGTATTGTCCAACGAACAGCCAAAAGAAGAAACCGAACACAACAACCCGACAATCAACCAGATGTGACGCCACATGGTGAAGCCTCCAACGGTTAAGGTAAAATTCGTTATAACGTTTAATTGTCTTCTCTCGGATCAGGAATCGTCAAGAACAAGAAGGTGAGGTTCCCAATAGGTGTTGTTTCGAAGAACAACATAGAGAGCGAGACGCAAGGCGGATTACAGAATTCATCGTTCCCTCTCCGGATCATTTCTGTTATGCGGAGAGGAGTCCATTGCCCACGGTCTCTTTGTCTCTCCGTCTTTCCCAAAGCCTGTTATTCGGAAATTATGTTAGGTGTTTCTTTTCAATTAAAACCCGCCTCGGATTTCAATCAAGGGAAAAGACCACCTACGAGTAAAAAGCAGGATCTTGTTGCCATCTTTCAAGATCTTGGGGTAGGGTAGATCTGTGTGCCCAATCATAAATAAAATCTTTCATTACAGCCTATTAGCTGTTGTATTGTCCCTCCTTTTCGCCTGCGACAAAGTTTCCATTCCCCGTTTGACTTTCGACGATCATTCAGAACCAAGAATTCCTTTCCCAATTACCTATGCGTTCTCGCCCAACCTCGTGAACCATACTCAGACGGTGGATGCGTGCGGGTTGCCCTATACGATTCCGGTAGGTGAGATCATCACCAAAACCTTCCTCAAAGTCGGCCAAAATCGCTTCAATGGAGTCAGGGCCGAACCTCCGGTTGGGGATGCCCAAGGCGCTCCTCCCGATGGCTATCGAGTAACCGTAGATCTCAATCAATTTCTTTTTGATCCAGTAACTTTAATGGCGACAGAACCCCGGTACGATGCCTTTGTGGATCTGAAACTTCTTGTTGTCTATGAAGATCCGAAAGGCACCGCCCTGGCCCAAACTCCCTTGTCCTACCACGAGAAGGTCAGCATGTGGGTTCCCGCCCTCTCCAGCTCAGCCAGCTCATGCGCCACACAGCAAATTGATGGAACAGTGGAAGATGCCACCGAAGCGCTAGCCAAGGAAATGGTGAGCGTGATGCCTCGCTTGGGGCAGGTTTTGTCACCGGTTGCCGCCAAACCATTCCCCAATGCCGAACCGTCAGGTACCACACCATCTTCTCCCTTTCCTATGAAGAATCCAGCCCAAACCGCCACGTCTCCCAAACCTGCCATAAGCCCTTCCGTCCAATTCCGAACCAAACTGGTCGATGCCAACCGAAATCTCATTTTGGAAGGAGGCGAGGCGGTGATCTTGTTAATCGAAACCACTAATGTCAGCGGATCAACGATTCCTTCCGCCTACGTGGAGCTACGCGGCACACCCATACTAGTCGAAGCCTTCAAACGTGTTGCTCCTATTCCTATGCCGATCGGGGAATTGAAAGCCGGCGAGAAACGAACGGCTGAAATTCGAGGGCGCATCGGGGAAGTCAAGGAACCCCTCAAAGGAGAACTGATCATCGGGATTATCCTATCCGAAGGCCTGCCACCCGGAACCCACACCATTCTGACTGAGATTCAACCAAGGTCTTCATTAAAAAGGCCTACCCGGTAAGATTCCTCCGGCCTATTAATAGAATTCCACGATAACGCAGAATGTTATCGGGAAAGGTGATACAGAGATGAGGGAAACCTTTTGCATAAAAATCCTACACACACATGGATATCGAAAAACCTGAGACTTCAGCCTTGGGTCTGGATCAACGGCATTCTCCCCTAAAGATAGCCAGGGAGATGGCTGAATGCCAGCGACCGGCGAGACAACCGGCAACCAAAATGTTGTCGGCATACCATTTGGCAACTCAGCCGGAACGAAAACATTCCTGGCTTACGCTGCCAGGATCTGCCGAAGGGGAAGAATTGGTCTGGCTAATACCCGTCGGAAGCTCAATGCTATTGCGCATCGCTTGAACACTGGAGGAGTACATGTCTTAACCGGGACAAGCCCTTGGAGGTGTTTTATCCAACTTTGCCATCAATCAGTCGTTGCACTTGGAACTTGCATCCGCCGATTTAAATCCGAAATGGCCGATGGGATCATTGAAGAGAATCGAATTAATGTGAGCATAGGTGTATCGATTGAAGTTCCGGGGGTTGCCTGGATTTGGTATGAGCTCATCCTCTGAGATAACCCGACCGAGGGTGCGTCGTGCGAGCTTCATAAAAATAGAGTCCCATGCTTTCATCCAATTCCTTGTCCGTATATTTGCAGGCCACATTGTCCTTGCCCGTATTGGTGAATCTATTCCCGCAGGAAATGCAACCAAGTTTTTCCCTACACCCCCCAGACATACATGTAAGGAAGATGAACCCAAGTAGAAACCGAATCAGGGATGATGAATTCAGGCCGGAGATTCATTGGAAAAGCAGAAAAAACCTATCTAAATAACCCAGAAAGAAAAAAAGCCCGGCTGGATTAATCCAGCCGGGCTTTTCAGGATAACGGGGAGGGTTAAGTCCCCTAAGATAAGGATGATTAGAAATTGATCCAGAGCTGGGTGTAGCCCCAGTTCTGATCGGCGGTGCCAAATCCATTTTTCTTCAAGTAATCGCCAGTAAAGAAGTGGCCGTAGCCCACTTGCCATCCAACTTTATTGTTTTGGAAGAACAAGGTGTACACCACGTCAATTTCACCACCGAGGGACTTTTCTTTATTGTTGGCAGGAGTGTTAAAGAAGGTGGCCTGAGAAGCCGTGTACCAGTTGTCCTTCTCGTTCGCCAATCGCATGATATGCCCGGCAATTTCGAAATGGCTTTCCGGAGTCGGACGCAATTGCAAATTTCCACCATAGGTCAACATATTCTGCCAGGACATCAAGTCCATGTACCCGAAGTGAATGTGGTTCGTTGGGAACAATTGGCTGAACGTATGTCCGCCATTCTTAGGATCGCTACCGGTCGCATAGTTGATTTCAGCTCCGATACGGGGTTGCATGGGAACCGGTAAGGTGATACCACCATCCAAATGTCCGGCCAACGCATTAATCCGCGTGTTGCTGGGCTGTCCTGGGACCCCTAACTCACCGAACTGCCAATACCCTTCACCCGTGGCATCGAACATTCCCTGCTTGAATGCGACACGGCCACCGACCGTGCTTCGTTTTTGATTGGATTGCTGCCCACCTACTGGACCCGTGGCCGTTCCTCCAACGGAAGTCCCCGGCCCACCAGTGGTCGAACCCCCGTCTTCGTAGATATAGGCAGGCTCTATGGCTACGGAACCAAATTTCATCGGCATTCTCACAAATAAAATATCACCATCACCCCTTGACGCCTTACCATTCGAACACCCACCGGCATTCGGAACGCAGTTGCCTTCCGCCACGCGCAACCAACCCAATTCCACAGGGAATTGCGCATGGTTATACCGCATGGTCACCCCGTCGAATGCAAACCCGACGTTGTTCCAATCGAATGTACCGAAGATCCGATGATCGCCCCAGGCCAGTAACTGTCGACCGGCCTTCAATGTTAAATTCGGAAGCACGAAGTTTCTGACCATCATATAGCCTTGACGGAGAAACAGATCGGTTGCGGTACTGCCTGGATTACCCGCACCGGTTATATTTCCAGGGGGGTTGTTGCCAGATGGGCTAGCACTCCCCCAATTATTTGCAACCTGGGGTTGCAGGAAGAATACGACATCAGGAGAGACATCATAGTTGAATCCTAAGCGGATTAATTGACTGGAGAAAAATGCGTTGCTATCCCCATTGTTGCTAAAATTTCCGTTTGTTCTGAACTCTGGTCTCACACGCATGTCACCGGAAAGGGTCAATTTTGATGCATCAAAGACACCCTTAGGTGGATCAAATTTGGTATAGGGTACCAAATCGGGAACGGCCCGTGGGATGGCCGCGACATTGGTGTTTTTGTTGGTCGCCGGAGTCGTCTTGGCGGCCAACCCTGGCGCTGCAGACATGGCCACAATCAACGCCGCTGCTGTCAACCTGGTAAAGGTTTGGTAAAAAGTCCTCATTGCACTCCTCCTGTTGGTGAAAAACCCCTGGAATCAAGCGCCAACATTCCGAACCCCCAGATTTTTTTCAGAACTGTTGGACTCTCTCATCCGCTTCCTTCTTGACTGCGTAATATTTGCCGTCTCAAGCACTAGCATGCCTTCTGCAATCAAACAGTTCCCTATTCTAGGACTCCTCGATTTTGTTCCTGTTTGCCATTTAGATGCCAAGTCTCCTTTTTTGTCGTAAATCATTAAAAAGCAATGTCTTTTACATAACTTTCTTCATGATTTTATTTCTTTGCCCTATCGCTTGAATGCTGCGATAGTTGCAAAAGCACAACACGACAGAAGATAGCTGTAGACCCGCCCGCAGTACGTACGATGAACAGTCTGATGACCGTCCGGAAGGAATTCGTGATGACACGAAAGAAATTTTAATAGCTGCAATAATGCCTGAGTTCCAACCAACGATGTAGCAATCAACTCCTTCATGGAGCCGCACCTAACCGGGTTATCCCATTTTAGACCCACCGGGCTCTGTGGCTTGTTCCGTTGCCCCTTTGATCTCTTCTTCGGCTTCTTTGATTGACGATTCTAAATCTTGTTCGACCGATTTGAATTCCTGCGTAATCATATTGATCTCCGGCTCAACGGATTGCCGAAGATCTTCAGAGGTTTCCTTAAACCCTTTGACCGCTTTCCCAATCTGCTTGCCGATTTCCGGTAATTCCTTGGGACCAAATAGCATGAACGCGATGACCAGGATGATCAAAACTTCCATCGCTCCTAAGCCAAACATCTTCCCACTCCTCTATGGTCTGCCCGCTGAATGTATACCTTGAGCGTTGATCAGGATTTGGTTCCTGTTGCCTGTCCCTTCGGTGGGCGGTCTTCACCGTATCAGTCTCACCCGAGAATTAACTCTGTTTGGGTTGCGTGGATTCCGTTGGCTGCGGCACCCCTTGCGCCGATGGCGGAGGGGGAACCTCTGCTGTCTGGTGTTGGCTCGGCAGTTGTTCAGGTTGGGGTGGTGGGACCTGTCCACCTTCGCCTTGCTCATTAGGCGTCACATCCATTGCATCCGCTTCGGCCACAGACTTTTTAAAGCCCTTAATCGCTTTGCCTAAGCCCTCACCAAGCTGCGGTATTTTCCCTGCACCGAAAATAATGAGCACAATGATGAGGATGAGCATAAGCTCCATCCATCCAAACGATCCAAACACAGTAACCTCGTCTTATGGTAAATGAGAGTCTACGTTATTAGAAAAATCCGCCGCAGTATACACAACACATTTAAAAAAATCTACCTGATTGCAAAATTCCTGCATCCCCCATTATTTTTTCCGATTGCGGATATGCCTTCACAGTATCCACTCCCGCGCGGACAGTCTTGCAACCCACCATCATTAACCGCGTTCGGTCTTCATCATTCCAACTCGACGAGAAGGAGTATCTCGCGACGGTGAAAAATGATCAGGAACCGTTAGAGGAGAAAAACATGTGTGTGTAATCCACCGGTTGTGGCGGAAGTTGCAACATGTCTTTGATGCCTTCTGAGTCGTATCCTAATTTTTGCAAATCGGGCATGGCCTTCCAAATTTCTGATTCCGTGAGATACGCGATGGTATCCGGCACACCATGCGGCGGTAATGAACGCACCAGATTCTCTAATGCCGCGCGATCCTGGGCCGGGGTACTTTCAGAAAGTGGAAAATCGATATGGCGTTGGTATGGGCTCACGTAGGTACGGTTCAGTGCCTCCAGGGTACGAAGAATTAACGCCTCCAATTTCCAGTCCTGGCCTTCCGGCGGCAAAGGATGTGATGCCAGCAGATCCATGACCGTGATCACATTGGTCGACAAGCTCCGTCCCACAAAGTCCCGTTGCGATTCGATCATGCCGGTGTGAATACCCAAATGCCTGGCCACGTCTAGCATCAACTGAAAGTTCACCATGAAGCTAAATTGGCCACCCTGTACCGTATAACAGGGCTTTTCCGGGTCATTCAGCACACGAGGATCGACCGTCCCTGCATCAAAACTGCTAAATCCGACTGCATTCGTGGCCAACAATCGCTTGGCTTCCTTGATACTCTGACACGCCCCCACGTTATATGGCACGAGGACTTCTTCGTCGATGTGCTTGAGAAAATCCGCAACCGTTCGGCGAAACGGAAAGGTTTTTGTCTCGATGGGGCGATATTCCCGCTCCCAGACAAGGTCCTCGAGAAACGAAGGTAACGCATGGAGAGATTCGATGTCCTGCTGATCAAATGCCTCAACAAACTTTGCCCAATCAGGGAAATCCGCTAACCGCTTTTCGTTCAGATTGGGGCGAAGCTGCTCTTCATGAATTTCACCACCTTTTCGCAGAATGAGCTTCGTTGGCAACTCGCTCCACAGTTCATTGCAGATAATCCGATCAATACTTCCATCCGGACAGGCAGACAAATCCTCGATAGAAGCAGATTCAAACGTGACCCGGTTACGATGCTTGGCCAAATCAGGATTGGCTTTGGCCTGTTCCAACAAAACCGGCTCGCGCTCAATACATCGATAGGTGATTCTTGGAAATATCAACTGTTCTTGGTCGAGTTCCTGAAGGCGATCCAGGAAACAGGCTGCCAGGTTCCCGTTTCCGGCACCCCATTCCATCACGATCAATGGTACGGTCGCTTGATCGGCAGCTTGCGTTTTCTCGCGTTGTCCACACCGACGCCAATAGTCTTCCGCCAGGGCAAACCCTAACCGGAAATCTGCTGCGGCCACCGTTTGGTAATACTCTCGAACACGACCTCCCCTTAACCCGTAAAAAATTCGATTAATGTGGGCTTGCCACATATCCACGGGTTGAAAATCTCCTACAAGTTGCGGCAATGCATCGGGATCAATACTTGGTGAAGCACCCATAGTTCTAACCTATTATTCCTTAGAAAGAATGAATGATAATGCCTGTGGCAACGAAGTAGATGAAAATGCGTAGAATCGCTCGAAATCTTAGCAAACACCTCCTGGTGCCGCAAGACAAGATCGAAAGTCCTTGACTCGGTGTCGCCATCAAAGGTAGAGAACGTGGACTCATCAGGAACAGCATAAAAAGAATGTTGGAAATTACGAATGTGGAGTCAGACAACCTCTACACCAGAACCAACATGATCCATCGTTTGCCCCTCATGCGCCGGACCCTCCTATTGGGCATCATGATCGCGATCGTTCTCTTGGCGATGCTCGGCACTGCTTTTGGCGATGATCCTCCCCTCCCGGCTAACTCCCCATCCAAGTTGCAGCCCAAAAATACACAACACGGGTTTTTCCAATACGATACTCCGCCCGATCATTTCTCAGATGGTCCGACCCCTTATGATAGTTACTCACAATCGCCGCTCATCCCTTCATTGGATCAAAAACCCGCCGGGGTGTTTCTCAGTTTAGATTTCGCAGAAAGCTTCGAGGTTAAACCGACCATACGTGGCGGCTATACACACATACCCGTCAACCCTACCGAGAGGTTCTTGCCACACGTTCCCTCCGTGTACCTGGTGTTTTCTGTCCATGAACATTTGTCATCCTATCAAATCATTGGCCGTCTGTTCTCTGAATCGGAAACCGGAATGGATTCTCCTCAATGGCTCGACGAAGACATCGTCGATCTTGCCACGGAAGACGAGAGCGGATTTCTAAAGTTTTTTCCACCAGACGGAATCTGGCAACAAGGCCGGTATCGCGTTGAAATCTTCGTGGGGTTCATGGCTAATGACGTCAGCAAAATGGGCACCATGCGATTTACAATTACTTCTCCCCCTTTGGCACCCCCCTCACCCTAAACGCACCGGTGTGACCACAGGCCTTTCGCACCAGGCTATTTCTTGACTCAACTTCAGGCTTCTTGTAATGTGTTCAGGAGTTTACCCTAAGCATATTTTTGGTCAATTCCAACCACCGCGTTGTCCGACCATACCTTGAACATTGAACATTCCAAAAGTTCATGCACTGGCAATTCCCTGATCTCTAACAATCCGCCGGGAGGCAACGGGTGTTAAAAAAGAGTGGAAGCTACTTACTCTTATTTATTTTTATTGGCGGACTGTTAGGCAGTATTTTAGGGGAAATTCTTCAGGTCGTGGCTCCTCAGGGAACCGTACAAAATGTTTTTGTTCAGGCGTTGAACTTGGGCTTAGATCCACCGGTAACCGTCAATTTGGTCTTGATAAAATTCACCCTCGGGTTCCTCCTGAAAATGAACCTCCTCACCGTCTTGGGAATGTTCCTCGGCGCCTACGTCTATAAACACGTCTAGCAGGGTGCTGAAAAAGTCCGCCAGCGGCGTTCTCGGCTCTTTGTCGGGCTCACGTACTCACTCGTACGCTCCGCCCACCAAAGTGCCTGCGGCCTTACTGGTCGGGCCTTTTTGAACACCCTGCTATCTTCGATTGAGAATAGGCACCATGCCATTTTGAGGCGCGTCTCCTTCAAAGATGCATGAGTTTTTCAACCCTCTGCTAGACTTACACGACAAAGTCATCTTCTCTCTTCTGGCGGACTCCAAACCGATCTATCAAACTTGCTCCATACCCTGCGTCTGCTGTTTTCTAGAATTGAAAATTCGCTTAAACCCGGGGGAATGATGACAGACTCAAGGGCAGGTGTAGGATTTTAGAATTAGATGCCGACCTGGATCTGCTTTTGTCGGAGAACGCGAATAGTATCCCGCAACTGAGCGGCTCGTTCAAATTCCAAGGCCTTGGCTGCCGTCTTCATATCTTTCTCCAATGCCGTGATGCTCTGTTCCAAATCTTTTTCCCCTCCGTAAGCCGCGAGAGCTTCTGCCGCCACAGACACGTCCACATAATCCGCCTCTGCCAATTGGTACTCCAAATCATGGATGCGTTTAATGATGGTCTCAGGTGTAATCCCATGCTCAGCATTATATGCCAACTGAATCGTTCGTCTACGTCCGGTTTCGTCCAAAGTTCTACGCATCGAATCGGTGATCACATCGCCATAGAGAATCACGGTGCCATCGCGATGACGGGCAGCGCGCCCGGCTGTCTGCACCAGGGCACGATACCCCCGCAGAAAACCTTCCTTATCCGCATCCAACACCGCCACTAAACTGACCTCAGGCAAATCCAACCCTTCCCGCAAGAGATTAATACCGACTAGGACATCAAAGACACCACGGCGCAGATCCCGGATGATGTCCGCCCGCTCAAGCGTTTTGATATCCGAATGCAGATAACGCACCTTCAGCCCCTGATCGTGATAATACTCGGTAAGATCTTCCGCCATGCGCTTGGTCAAGGTCGTCACCAGTACCCGTTGGCCCTTCGCCACTCGCAGCCGGATTTCCCCGAGCAACTGTTCGACCTGGCCCTTCGCAGGCTTCACGTCCATCACCGGATCAATCAGACCGGTGGGGCGAATGATTTGCTCAATCAGCGCCTTTCCGGCATGCTTCAATTCATACGGTCCCGGAGTGGCGGAGACATACACCACCTGATTCATGCATCCCTCAAACTCTGGAAATTTCAAGGGCCGGTTATCCATGGCCGAGGGCAAGCGAAACCCGTACTCGACCAAGGTGTTTTTGCGTGAACGGTCTCCTTCGTACATGCCCCCGAACTGTGGAACGGTGGCATGCGATTCATCCACAATCAGCAAAAAGTCTTGGGGGAAATAATCCAACAGAGTCGGTGGGGGTTCGCCAGGCGAACGTCCGCTCAGGTGACGGGAATAGTTCTCAATCCCATGGCAATACCCCATGGTTCGAATCATCTCCAGGTCAAATCTTGTCCGTTGTTCAATCCGTTGTGCTTCAAGCAATTGATTCGTCCGGCGAAAATAGGCAAGCCGTTCCTCCAGCTCTGATTCAATGCCCGCAATTGCCTGTTCATAGCGATCGGGCGCAATCACATAGTGACTCTTGGGATAGATTGCGATTTTTGGAAGCTTCCGCAATGCGTTGCCGGTCAACGGATCGATTTCATACAGGGCTTCCACTTCGTCGCCGAACAATTCCACCCGGACCGTATTCGAATCGGACGAAGCAGGATAAATCTCAATGACATCCCCGCGCGCCCGAAACATTCCACGTTGCAACTCCAGGTCATTCCGGGAATATTGAATGTCCACCAGCTTGGCCAGAATGCGCTCACGGCGAATCTCCATGCCGGGCTCCAGATACAACAACATATCGTGGTAGACCTCAGGCGATCCGAGGCCATAAATACACGATACGGACGCCACGATAATAATGTCATTGCGTTGCAGGAGCGCCGTCGTAGCCGCATGGCGCATCTGGTCAATGGTGTCGTTGATGGCGGAGTCTTTAGCGATATAGGTATCCGTAGTCGGAATATAGGCCTCCGGCTGATAGTAGTCGTAATAGCTCACAAAATATTCAACCGCATTGTCGGGAAAAAAGGATTTAAATTCCTGATACAACTGAGCCGCCAACGTCTTATTGTGGACCACAACCAATGTGGGTTTTTGCACGTTGACGATCACATTGGCCATGGTGAAGGTCTTCCCCGAACCCGTGACCCCCAACAACACTTGATGCTTACGCCCTTGCTCTAAGCCATCAGTCAAGGCGGCAATTGCATTCCCTTGATCACCTTTGGGTGTGTAATCGGATTTGAGAGAAAAGGTATTAGTCGCTTGCATCATGCCAATGTATCACAAGGCCAACAGGAGGGGCAGGTATGGATGACACGACATCATTCGCCTATTTCTCAACTCCCGCAGTTTTATCGCGCGAGTAAATTGGTGTGAACTCATTTCCCAAAGGAGGGACGGCGAACCAGCGAGAGAAGCTCTTCGTAGACATTCCAACGCTGTCCAATGAAAATCACGTCAATAGTTCGTTCGTCGTCATTGAGTCGATAAATTATTCGGTAGGACCGCACACGGTATGATCGATAGCCGAAGAGTTCTTGCTGAAGAGAATGCCCGGTTAAAGGTGCATCCTGAAATGTTCGAATGGCCCGGATTTCTTGTTTAATCTCGGGATGCAGTTTGCGGATGGGGCCCCCGGCCTCCGGGGTATACCGAACACGATAGGGCGTCATTCACTCTCGCCGGGAAAGACGGATTCATGTGTTTCCCAACGACCGGATCGAACCTGCTTGAGTGACTTCCGAAGCGGGTGCATGGTCTTCGGATCACTCAAAATGTCCAGGGTTTCCATCAATCCTTCGAAATGCGCCATGCTGAGAAGCACGGCCGTGGGCACTCCGTCCCGTGTAATGCCTACCGTATCCTGACGCTTTTGTAGTTGACGGATCAGTTCAAGGAGTTGCGTCTTCGCTTGCGTCACTGACACATATTGATCCACATGCGGCATAAGAAATCCTCCCCTCCACTGGCTTGATATCTAACCATTACACTGGTCATCCTCAAACCAGCCAAGATGATACGATCCGAAGGCAATCGAGCAGTGGGAGTGCTCCTCAAGGTTGAATACGGGTCTTTTCATACGCTCCCCTCTTTGGCTTTGACTGCAATTTCAAAAAATTCCCGGTCGATCATTCATTAACCGTCCATTCCGCGTGGCCCGGAAGCACAGCTCTCTTCAAATGGAAAGCGAACAGGGTAGAAGTTAAGAAGGTTTGCGCGGCGACCGAAGAGTAATGCCGTGGATTCCCTTGACCCTTTTATGCTGATGAGTCCAGGATAATTCGAGACCACCGGGTGCCCCCAGCCTACATGAGAGGAGAACCTATGGGCACAACCACTATCGCAAAGTTTATGGGACATGACCATGACCGCCTGGATGAAATATTCAACCAGTTTCACACAATCAAGAAGCAGGATGCTCAAAAAGCCCGGGCACTGTTTCAAGAATTGTTCACCGGACTGCATCGCCATATCACGTGGGAAGAGGAGATTCTTTTTCCGGTCTTTGAGGCTCAAGCGGAAATGGTCAGAGAACATGGGCCGACGGAAGTCATGCGAAATGAACATCGGCAGATCAAGTACTTTCTGGAACAGATTCAGACAAAAGTCGCAGAAGGAGACCTTCGCACCGAGGAGGGGGAAGAAGGCTTACTCCAGGTTCTCACTGCCCACAATGTGAAGGAGGAAAAAATTCTTTATCCGTGGATTGACAATTGCGTCAGCGACGAAGAGCGGGCTTCCCTGCTCGCCCGGATGGAAAATTGATTCCCAGGACCCCCCCCCTTCTGCCACCCACGTTCACGTGCTCCTCTTCAAAACAACCCGACAATGTCTCCCTTTGCGTCAATCCCGATCGATTGAGCCGCAGGAACGCGCGGCAAGCCGGGCATCGTCATCATATCCCCGGTAATGACCACCACAAATCCTGCGCCCATCGCGAGGCGAACCTCGCGAACGGGAAGCGTAAATCCTGTTGGGGCTCCTTTTTTGGTGGGGTCGGTGGAAAAGCTGTACTGCGTCTTCGCCATGCAGATGGGGAAATGACCAAACCCGTGTTTTTCGAGTTCGGCAAAACGGGCGTGGACGGCCGGCGGAATCTCGACATCCGCAGCCCGATAAATCTCTCTGGCGATGATGCGCACTTTTTCTGCCAGCGGAATCGTATCAGGATAGAGGACGCGAAAGTCGGCAGGTTCTTGTTTGATCACCTCACGAACCGTTTCGGCCAGGCACAGCGCACCGGCTCCCCCTTCAGCCCAATGATTCGCCAGGGCCATTTTGACCCCATGATCCGCGCAAGCCTGTTCCACCAGTTCCAACTCCCTCTTGGTATCACTCGTGAATTGGTTGATGGCCACGACCGCCGGGACCCCGAATTTTTTCACATTTTCCAAATGACGCAATAAATTCGGCAACCCCTGCCGGAGGGCGTCCAGATCTTCCTGTTCGAGTTCTTTTTCTTTCGCCCCACCATGAAGTTTTAATGCCTTGATCGTCCCCACGACCACGGCACATGCCGGCTTGAGGCCGGAACGTCGACATTTAATGTCAAAAAACTTCTCCGCCCCGAGATCGGCACCAAACCCTCCTTCTGTCACAACGTAATCCGCGAGTGTAAGCGCCGCCTTGGTCGCCACGACCGAACTACACCCATGGGCAATATTCCCGAAGGGACCACCATGAACCAGAGCCGGATTATGTTCCAAGGTCTGGACAAGGTTGGGATTGAGCGCGTCCTTGAGTAACACGGTCATGGCACCCTCCGCCTGGATATCTTTCGCAAAGATCATCTCTTTGTTAACCGTCCGCCCCACCTTGATATTGCCCAAGCGCTGCTGAAGATCCTGGAGGTCCGTCGCCAAACACAGAATGGCCATGACCTCTGAGGCCGCAGTGATGTCAAACCGTCCTTCCCTCGTAAATCCGTTGGATTTTCCGCCAAGCCCCGTGACCACGGATCGCAGTGACCGATCATTCACATCCAGCACCCGCCCCCACGTGACCCGACGGGGATCAATCTGGGGTTTGTGCCCCCAATTCACATGATTGTCTACCAGCGCCGCCAACATATTGTGGGCAGACGTGATCGCATGGAAATCCCCCGTGAAATGCAGATTAATCTCAGTCATGGGGACCACTTGGGCATACCCTCCCCCACATCCACCGCCCTTCATCCCGAAGCAGGGACCCAGACTTGGCTCCCGAATTGCCGCAACAGCCCGTTCGCCGATCTTATTCAATCCATCCACCAGACCGATGAGCGTGGTGGTTTTGCCTTCTCCAGCCGTCGTTGGGCTCATGGCGGTGACCAGAATGAGCTTGCTCTCCGGTTTGCTCGGAAATGGTGGAAGTGACGCTAAGGGAATTTTAGCCTTATACCGCCCAAACGATTCGATTTGACTCGCATCCAGTCGAAGTTTTTCCCAGGCGACTTCGGCGATGGGTTGCAATGGTATGCGGTTGGCGATGTCGAGATTAATGGAAGAATGACTCATCAGGCTGACTCCTCAAATAAACGTGGGGGGATCACGGTCTAAATATTTCATGCATTATGGCATACTCGAAGCCGACATCCGACCCCTTCCCCTGTCCTGGCGCCTTCTTGCATGAAACCATGACTTCGTTTCGACATGCTGTTTTTCCAGCCCGGTGGGAGGGCTCGGGAGTTCCCGGACAACACAGGAAATACCAACCGGTCAATTCCCGATTACCACGATCGGATCTCACACAGGGGAAAGAAGAAGGAATATCAGTTCAAGGACTATAACGGAATGACGGAGCCTCCAGGTCCTGCTTGGATTTCTCGCTCAAGTTTTGTTAAGTAGAGGGCATGCGTAAACTTTTCTGTACATTCTTCCTCTTCACATGGATCACCATGTGTGGCTGGTCCATTACCTTCGCCCAAGATTTTCAGGTTGGACAAGCGGTGATGCTTGAAGCCACGAAGCCTATTGGAGTCCCTGTCCATCGCAACCCGTCCCCGAGCTACCTGAAACATATCCCGACGGGGACTTCGGCCACCATTGAACAGACCGCACAGAACGGCCAATGGCTCTACCTTCGCTTGCCCAATGATGACAAGGCCTGGGTCCATAAAAAATATCTCAAAGCCGGTTCCCCACAGTCGAGACCAGCGGCCAAACCCGAAAATACCCGGACGGCTGAGGGGGGCGAGCATGCCGTATGGGCCGGCCGGGATGAGTGCGAGGCGGTCATCAGGCAAGGCAATCGTATGGTTGCGGAATCGTCTTCCAAGATCCGGCTTGCCACATGGAATATTCGATGGTTTCCCATCGGCCAGCCCGCTGACCAAAGTGAGCATCATGCCGAGCCGACTGATCTCGAATGGCTGATCTGTGCGATCCGTTGGATGCAAATCGATATTCTCGCAGTCCAGGAAAGCTTAGCCACCCCGGAAGCCACCAAGGCCTGGGACAAGATCATCGCTTCGCTGAATCAACAGACCGGGGACACATGGCGGTGGTATCGCCAACCGTGCGGCCGGCCCGAGGACCATCATGTCGGTCTCTTGTGGAACGACACCCGCGTCTCCTTGTCGCAATTTAAAAGCTTGTGGCAATTCAATGCGAAAGCCCGATCGGCCACCCAAGCCTGCACCTTCGGATTACGCCCCGGACAATATGCGTGGGTGAAAGCCAGAGAACCCAAGGGAGTCGATTTTCATCTGATCGGGCTCCACTTAAAATCAGGTCCCACCGTCTTTGCCGTGGAAGATCGACATCACGCGTTGAACGGGATTGATGAAGCGATAGGTCCCTTCCTCACTCGCGATCGGGATGTGGTCATACTCGGGGACTTCAATACGATGGGTGCCGGCGATTGGCAATCAAGGAACTCCGAACTGAAAAACTTGCGCAGGAAAGTTGCCAAGGAAAAACCCGGATTTACTGACCTGACCTTACATCCGCAATGTTCCCACTATTTTCGCGGACGCGGAGGCTGGCTGGATCATGTGCTGGTTCCGCAAGAGATGCAGGAAGTTACCGTCACCCAAGTCCAGGTCACCGGCTATTGCGCCGTGGCAGGCTGTGAACGTATTCGAGGAAACTATCCGCTGGCCTATCGGCATCTCTCGGATCATTGCCCTGTGGTGTTGGAAATCGAGAATACTGATCAAGATTGAGCATCCCTCCCCCCAGTCATTCCGGGAGAATTGAAAAAGTCCGCCATCGGTATTCTCGTCCGTTTGTCATGCTCACGTACTCGCCTGTACGCTCCGCATACCAAACAGGCTGCGGCCTTCCCTTCGAGAGGCCTCAGGACAGGACTGGACGGGTTTTTTGAACCATCCCTCATTGCTCTCGATTGCCGCGCAATAATATGTCGGGGTTCAAAACTGATGAACATTTACATTCTTCAACAGTTCCATTCCCTATTCAGACGAAATGTTACCGCTTGTCCGCTCTCGATTTCTTCTTCTTTGGAAGACTGGCCTCGCCCCAACAAGAAAGAAAAGCCGTGAGAAAGGCATGTTCGCTTGAAGCCTCCACGGCCAGCGGCGCCAAGGCCAATCCCACCGCCAGAGCGATATGATAGCCAACCGACCGCGTCGCCACCGCCCGTTGATAGGCGGGATGAGCACGATTCACCCACACCGTGGACTCCACCAATCTCCCGATTTCCTGATCATCTTCCCGGTCTTCAAATTGAATACCGAGCCCAAACCGGGCTGGAGTTCTTCGGCTGCCTCGGTCCGGCAGTAGAAAGTCCGACACCACCGAGGCATCTTTTCCCGGCTCGCGAGGCTCATGTTCGGTCTCCCCACCTAGGGGTTCGTTGCCTGGAGGTTGAACGACGAGATCTGGTTCCGTTTCCTGATCCTGCAAGACTTCTCCGGGAACCATCACCGCTCGCATGTCCTCATAGGGGCCCGGCGTTCCCAACGGTAACCGTTTCTGCCCGCCCTTCCGATGTTCGACCAACGAGCCCAGGAGCGGAAAGAGGCCGGAGAGATCTTCCAACACTCGCTCAAGATCCCGTTCCAGCGGTCTGATTTGGCGAGGGGGCGTTTCTTCGACCGGACTATCAACCACTCCCCATTCTGTCAGTTGCCGTTGAACCGCTTCCTGGATGGCTTTCCGATAGGCCAAATATGTCGCGCCGCGGGCTCCCACACGAATGAAATCCCCTTTATTCAATGTGAGACTGACCGCCAGCCCCGGAACTTCAATGAGGCCGGAAATACGGTCACGCTCTTGCGGGGTAATCCCCAACCAATCCCACCCGGACTTGATGACTTTGCCATAGGTGCTGATGGCTAATCCTTGAAGATCCTCGGGCAAGGGATTTTCAGTTCGCACCAGATATCCCACCGCAGAGGGTTTCCGTTTGCGGGCCAGCCGAATTTCCAAAGGCGCATGCTCCGGCGCTTCAAAACATTGAGGGGGCAGATCTACCCCATTGATTTCAAAAATTATCCCGTGGGGATAGTGAGCATTCAGGATGGTGGAAAACGTGGGATTCAGCAACGGTTGAAAATGCCTGGAAAGAACACCCTCTAAAAATCCCTGATCCAACAAAGGAGAGAGCAGGTTTTGGAATGTAAGACGGACAGCGGTACCCTGTTCGATCACCATGCCGATGGGTGGCACCCATTTCCAGGGAGCCCGGTGCCGTGACGATAAATGCCACGTCGTCGAGACGTGCGTCTGACCTCGCTTGGTTTCCGTCAGCACTTCTTTACATACCAACAAACCCAGCTTGATCCCCACACCGGCAAAGCCAATCCCCTGTCCCCGCCGTTTGGTGCTGGAGGCAATGTCATGATAGCGGGATAAATCCTTCCGCTGCATGCCCGACCCGTTATCCTTCACCATCAGCGTGCCCTCTGATGGATTCGCCTCCATGACAATTCGGCTGGCTCCGGAATCTAGAGAATTGGCCACGATTTCCGTGAGGATGGTTTCTTCCAGGGCTCCGGGATAGGCATCCCGCAAATCTTCCAGCAGATGGAGCAAATCAACCCGGGTTTCACCCATAACAATCGCGTACCCTCTTACCTCATGCCCCCTAATTCATAACAACACAAAGGCCGTGATGCATTACTCCAAAACCTTCAGGACCCGCCGGGCCTCGGCCTCCACAAACACTCGTTTCACAAGAGGGTGCTTCACTTTAATATCCTTATCCAATTTGGCCACGCCGCGCTCCACCTCTTCGGACGTGACCCCGTCTCGAAAGTCCACACTCAGATTCACCAAAATAAAATTGGGCCCCATGTGCATGGTCAGGACTTCATTCACATGCTCAACGCCCGGGAGCTGTTTAGCCATGTCACGAATACTCTGGACCACTTCCTTATTGGCACTTTCGCCGATCAATAATCCCTTGGTTTCATACGCGAGCCACATGGCGATTCCCGCCAAAATCAACCCGATGATACAGGTCGCGATGCCGTCAATATAGACAATACCGGTGACCTGTCCCAACCAAATGCCGACAAAGGCCACCGCCAAGCCAAGCACCGCCGCCGAATCTTCAAATAGGACCATAAAGATTGTCGGATCTTTGCCTCGTTGAACCGCTTGCAAATAGGACCACTTTCCCTTGGCGCGGGAAAATTCCCGGAAGGCCATGTACCAGGCGGCACCCTCAAATACGAGAGAGAGACTCAAGACGATATAGTTGACCATGGGGTTGATAATCGGTTCGGGATACAAAATGTGCAACACACCCTCATACAAAGAGATCCCTGCGCCTAGCGCAAAGACCATAATGGCCACCGCAAAACTCCAAAAATAGATTTCCTTCCCATACCCGAACGGGTAGCGCTCATCAGCCGGACGTTTCGCACGATGGAGACCATAGAGCAGAAGACCTTGATTGCCCGTATCCACCAGGGAATGGATGCCCTCGGCTAACATCACCGAACTTCCCGTCATCGCCGAGGCTGCAAATTTGGTGATCGCAATAAGGCTATTGCCGATCAACGCCGCATAGATAACTTTTTTATTGGATGAGGCCATCAGACATGCAAGGTATTGGTGAAAATCTTCAACGTGAGAACTCGGAACTGTACCCGATATGCCAAATAAAAATCCGGTCTTTGGTCAAGGCGACGGTTGAACATGACCTGGACTTATTTTCAATTTCCCGACAAAAGGTTCATGCACCTGGGAATGCCAGGGAGCCTCCATTGTTTGTCACGCATGCTTATCCCTTTGTCTGCCTCACCCGCAACTTGCTCAGACGATCGGTGATCGCATTTCTGACTGATGTGTGAATGGCCTCGGGAAATTCCACCGGCAATACGCTTTCAATTGTTTCAATCGCCTTTGGAGCGGTATCAGCCATATCTTCGATCGCCTCGCGTACAAGGTTTTTCGGGAGCCCTGCCGCTTCTCCGGTTTGAATAAAATGCCGCCAGAGGATTTCGTCGATGCGATAATGACAGCTCGTACCGACCGACATGGCCAGCTTCATCTGCTTGCGTTCGATCTGGTGCGCATCAAGACTCGGCTGAGCGGTCAGCACATCATACAGCGGGGTCAGGTGAAAACTGCCACCGGGACTGAGAAAAATACTGAAATTCTTGGCATGCCCGTCCGTCGCGCCAATCATCCAGAACAGGATTTGGGCCTTCAGCACAATTTTCTGATCACCGGCCGGATTATCACTCCCTTTGAGCAGATCAAGAATCTGCACCATTCCCGGTCCCCCGTGACTTTGATATTTCCGGGTGGGCGGTACCGACAGGGCCTGGCAACAATCCTCCTGCGGGAGACGCAGCAGACGGTTGTTTTTCGTCCAGAGCCGGTCAAACCGCTCGATGACCAGCGCTTGTGTGTTGCCGAACGTATACATGTCGGCCTTTGCGACCGGCAGGCCGAAAGCAGATGCCAGCTTTAGGCAGTAATATTCATTTTCGACGCTGTCCGAAAGGTCGAGGCCGTTGGATAACCGGCCGATCTGCTTTTTAAAAATATGGGTGGTCGGAGTCATGCCCTGCGGTTTGAGCCATCGGCCCTGATGCCTGAGCAATGACGTCTTTTCCTGTGCCCCGGCCATTGATATCCGGAACGCCTCATCGCGGCTCAGACCCAGGGGAGCTTTTGCCAGTCCTCTTAAGAGTTTTTCAATGTCAGCGTCATTAACGGCCTCACCTGTCAGGGTTGCGGCATCGCCGCTTTCGCGGCCATCGTCATCGGCGCGCACAAACTGCAAAGCCCCGACACAGTCGCGGCCAATGGCCGCCAGCAGGCTATAGGCATCGGTCCCGGCAGCCCCCACATTCTCCGCAACACTCCGGCGAAGCATGTCCGAGTCCGGCAACAGGTTTTCAAACACGGCGACGACCGGCTCCCCCCTGTACGCATCCTCCCGCAAAGGGAGGGACAGAGAGATCGGCAAGGCGTGCTCCCATTCCAACCAACTGAGATCATACTGAAAGCCAATGGCACCGCTCGCAGCCTTATTCAGTTGACCGACCAGTCGGTTATTCAGAAACACCCGTAACGGCGTATGGCGGCGCGGGCGGGACATTAGAAAATATCCTCGATATCAGCGGCGCCTCCTTTCGACCGAGGCACGATCCGGAACTCCAGATCGAGGGCGGCCAGGACTGCAAGAATCGTCTCCAGCTTCGCAGCCGGGTTGCCCGTCTCGATCAGGGAAATCGTCTCCTGCCGCAGGCCGGTCTTCTCGCCAAGTTGACTCTGGCTTAGGCCGAAATTCTTGCGGGTCCGGCGAATCAGGTTGCCGATCTGTTTTGGATTACGTGCGAGGTCGGTCATCATCGTCACTTCCTTAACTTTGATTATGCGCCAATTCATATAAACTTGCAATATCGGAATTGGCGCATATTTAAATTTTATGCGACAAACCAGATAAAATAAAATTATCGGAATTGGCCCATAAAGCTTCTCCTGCCCTGGAATCGGGAAAGTGGGAAAACGCTGCTTTTAAAATCAGAGGTCTACCCTGAATGCAAATAATTTCCCAAGCGTTCCTGTCTTAGGGGCAAGTCAGTAGAGGTGACATTCTCATATGAATTTTCTTTGTCGTCTCTATTTCTCCCATTATCCGACGCCTGCTGCCCGGCCCTATGGTCGGACGCTCTCATGTCTGGCGGGCCTTGTTTGAGCCCTGCGAGTTGGTCCGCCCTCCTCTGCCTTGCGTCCGATCAATCTGATGTGACCGGGCGGGGCGTCATTAATTTTGAGTCCTTTTCCCGAAAGAAAAGGACTTCGGCTGCCGGGCCGAAACCCGGCAATTTCGTTTTTTTTGATCTAACAATGCGGAAGCTATTGGAATGATTCTATAGAATGCTCTTCTCCCTTTCCCTTTTTTCTATTCCAATCGTAAGACTACCCCTGCGCGCTCTACCTTGCCGTTCTCCCGGTGACTTTTAACACAATCAACCAGAGCGCAACGGGTATGCCAATCCACACCAGTTCACTGAGGAGCACTCGCATTCCCTCATGGGAGACAAAGGCCGAGATTCCAATTGGCGAGACGGATATAGGTCTCAAGGGAAGGAAATATCTGGTCGAGTCAAATGGTGCAAAAAAGGCAATGCCAAATCCACCATCGGTCAGAGCGTCCAGGAACCCATGGGACAGGGTGACGAGAAAGAAATACACAGCAAACAGCCAATACCGTCTGGTTCCATACCGGATGGTGGGGGCAGCCAACCGGGGCACCACCAATCCCAGCAGCATGGCAAACACAATGGAATGCGTCAGACCACGATGCCCCAACATATGCTCATACGGAATCCCAATCACCAATCCCAGCACATCCGCATCCGGCAAGAGGCAACAGACCATGGTGAACCACCAAAACCTTGAGGTGTGGAATTGGGAGGAAAGACTTTTGCCCATGGCAAACGCCACCACCACATGTCCAAATGCTGAAGCCATCACCTTCTCCTTCTCTTCACGCTCTTTGTTATCATGGGAGTGTTGAAAAATGCCGCCAGC